>CAMWXI010000001.1 GCA_947178175.1 uncultured Porphyromonadaceae bacterium
TGCCGTTGCTCGAGAGTTGCAAAGCACATTCCACGTCGGTGCGCCTGGGAGTGAATCACGGCTCTCTTTCCGACAGGATAATGAGCCGCTATGGCGACACTCCGGCCGGCATGGTGGAGTCAGTGATGGAATTCCTGAGAATATGCAGAGAAGTGGATTTCCACAATATTGTCATTTCCATCAAAGCCTCCAACACTGTGGTAATGACGGAGACTGTGCGACTGTTGGATAAGGCAATGACAGAAGAAGGCATGAATTATCCGCTGCATTTAGGTGTGACGGAAGCAGGAGACGGAGAGGATGGTCGCATAAAAAGTGCTATCGGCATCGGCACTCTGCTATGCGAGGGCTTAGGTGACACTATCCGCGTATCGCTTAGTGAACCCCCTGAAAATGAAATACCGGTGGCTGTTCACCTCCGCGATTATATTGTGAAACGTGAGAATCATACTCACATTGAGAATCCGGCATCTCTCGCTCCATACCCCCAAAGGGACTCCGCGGTTCCTTTCCCCGGAAAACAGAAAGCCGGCTATCCTCTTGTGGAAGGAGTAGATTTTACCCTGAATGATTTTGACTTTATCACGGCCGATGCCTCTCAACCGGTCATTTCTCCGGAAAGAGAACAACCCGTCATCCTCAGTTCCACTCATATAAACGCGCCGGGAGAAATAGCGTCATGGATTGAACGATATCATGCCGGAGGCGGAAGGATGCCTGTCATCATCAAACTGAGATATGATGGTACGGACAAAGAAAAGATTCAGGTTGAGAGCGCAGCGGATTTCGGAGTTCTCCTGCTTCATGGATATGGCAGCGGAATAATTCTTGATGCGCCGGGACTGTCCCGGGAAGAGAGAGAGAACATAGCTTTAGGAATACTTCAGGGAACCCGATTGAGATTTTCGCGCACAGAATATATAGCGTGTCCGGGTTGCGGACGCACACTCTTTGATTTGCAATCCACACTTCAGGAAGTGAAGAAAGCCACAGCAGGAATGAAGGGGCTGAAAATAGGAGTAATGGGTTGTATCGTCAACGGCCCCGGAGAGATGGCGGATGCTGACTATGGATATGTTGGAGCGGGTCCGGGAAGAGTCTCACTCTACAAAGGGAAAGAACTGATGCTTAAAAATATCCCTACCGAAGAAGCTCTACCCGCTCTGTTGGCTCTTATAGAAGGGAAACAATTCCCTTCCCGGGAATTATAGGAAGACAAAAATATCATTATTTAAGAAATCAAAATAATGACGGAAAGTTTTCCGATTTGATCGATAACCCGTATTATTATGAAGAAAAAAGTGTTGTGTCTGAAAGCTGAGACACAACACTTTTTTAATGGGTTTTATATAATAATTCCTTTGGGATTCACAAATCAGATGTTATCTTCAAGACGCTGGAAGTGCTGATAGGGATGATAGCAAGCCGGGCATTTCTCGGGAGGTGTTACCCCCTCATAGATATATCCACAAACGAGACATTGCCATTTGATGGGTTCTCCGGTCTCACTCTTCCAGACAGTACCGTTTTCAATACGCTCACGCATCTTATTGAAACGCGCTTCATGGTGAGCTTCAACAGCAGCGATAGCAAGGAAACGATCTGCAATCTCGTCAAATCCCTCTTCCTTAGCGACCTTGGCAGACTCCTGATATTGATTGACACCCTCTGCCTGCTCTTCGGCTGCCGCAACCTTAAGATTATCGACAGTCGGAGTAAGAATACCCGGGTCTACATTCGCAGAATTGGTAACAACAACTCCGTTTGTAAGGTATTTCAAGAAAATCTTAGCATGATGGAGTTCATTGGCTGCAGTCTCATTGAAAATATTTGAATACTGAAAATATGATTCCTTTTGGGCTGACTGCGCAAAATATGTATATCGGGTGACAGCGGTTGATTCACTCACGTATGCATTTGCCAAGTTCTGTTCGGTCTTTGTGCCTTTAAGGCTCTTTGTGTTTGCCATAATATTCATGTTTTAATAATTTCTATTCTTATAACACATCCCAAGCCTAAGAGTTCGACGCATATATTATTTTATCCATTATTTTTTATCATCCAAAACATAAAATACTCAGAACTAAATCAGCCAAATTCATTTACGAATTATAAATCTTACCATTTAAGTTTAGACAACTTCATTATTTTGACTAAATTTGTAATCAGGCAGGCATGGTTTATACTTACCCGAGAATTAACTTTATCTATCATAAACATTATCACCTGGAGGGGGGGGTTGAATGAGCGAAAAGATTATAGGACTTGTTGTCAGCGTAGTGAAACATTCTGACCGTCATAATGTCGTGAGCCTGTTTACCCGCTCACACGGAAGGATGTCGTTTCTTTCACCCGTTTCTTCCAAAGGGAAGGGCCGTGGACGCAACGCACGTCTGGCTTTGCTCTCTATAATAGAAGGAGAAGTGCGTATAAAACAGACCGACAGTCTCTCTCTTCTCCCTTCGGTCACCTCGCCTCATGTTTGGCGAACCCTTTATTTCAGTCCGGTCAAAAGCTCTATTGTCATATTCCTGGCTGAATTCCTGAACAAGCTGTTGAGGGATTCAGCACCGGACGCAGCCCTTTGGGACTATATTTTAAATTCCCTTTCCGTCTTGGATAATCTTCAGGAAGGGACATCTAATTTTCACATAACATTTCTGACAGGATTGTCTCATTATATCGGGATAGCTCCACTTGTCGAGACATGGAAGGAGGAATATTTTTTTGACCTCCGGGCCGGACAGTTCACGCCCTTCCGCCCTCTGCATCCTGATTTCCTGAATGAAGAAGAATCGCGGTATTTAACGGTCCTTATGAGAATAAATTATGCCAACATGAGGTTTTTCAGATTCAACGGAGAGATGCGCACACATATCCTCAACCGGATTCTACATTATTATTCCATACATCTCCCCGGCACATCCAATCTTAGATCTCCTTCCATTCTCTCAGAGCTCTTCAACTGCTGAGACAAGGTGAGTGTATAACGCGAACGCGGGCGATTCTCATCGCCCGCGTTCGCGTGTTTTTCATAATAACTTTTCAAACTAACCTAACATCATGAATTGAAATTTCTTTCCTTTCGATATTATAACACCACCCCTCCTCAAAAGGTTCATAAAAATTTTTCAACTTTGAAAATTTTTCACCACAATCCGGATTTAATATTTCCGCATGAGTAAAAAAAAGAAAACTTAACTTTATCAAATTGCTATTATTCTCGTAATCAACCTGCGATTTTCAGCTAAGCACAGCCTGCAATCCTCCTTCATAAAATAAACCTTCTGTCATTATGTAAAGCAAAACTAACTCTTTTTGCTTATTACATTGCTATAATATCGAGCATTTTTAAGCTAAAAATGATAAAAATTATCATTTTATTTTGCGAGTATTAAAAATTTTACTAATTTTGTGAGTGTTTTTCATGGTATTAGATTTAAGGTTAGAGGATTAGTTGTCGAGAGACAATTAATCTTTTTATTTTATACCCCGTTTCATTCTCTTTTTTTGCTTTTCCAATCATTAACTTACCTATAAAAAATTACCGATTCAGCTTTTATTATAACTGAATCGGCAAGATGATATATAGATAATAATAGGATAATCTCCTGCTGTATTATCTCAGGATGAGCATTGCGTCGCCGTAGGCTCCGAAGCGATATTCATTTTTGACCGCTTCATCGTAGGCTTTCATCACAAGGTCATATCCTCCGAACGCAGCAACCATCATCAGCATTGTGCTGTAAGGCAAATGGAAGTTTGAAATCATGGCGTTGCAGACAGTAAAATCATACGGAGGGAAGATAAATCTGTTGGTCCATCCTTCGTAGGTCATGATATGTCCGTTCATACAAACGGCGGAAGCTAACCCTCTGAGAGTGGAAGTGCCGACGGCGCAAACATTATTACCCTTGTCCTTGGCCTTGTTTACCATCTCCACCAACTCCTCATTTATAATCATCTCCTCGGAGTCCATACGATGTTTTGTGAGGTCTTCCACGTCAATCATACGGAAATTTCCACGACCGGAATGAAGTGTCAGGAAACCACGCTCCACGCCTTTAATCTCAAGACGCTTCATCAACTCGCGGCTGAAGTGCAGACCGGCAGCCGGAGCCATTACGGCTCCTTCGTTTCTGGCAAAAATACACTGATATCTCTCTGCATCCTCAGGTTCGGAGGGACGTTTGATGTATTCCGGAAGCGGAGTGTGACCCATGGAGTATAGATATTGCTTGAACTCCTCATGAGGACCGTCATAAAGGAAGCGGAGTGTGCGGCCTCTGGATGTGGTGTTGTCTATTACCTCCGCCACCATAGAGTCATCGTCTCCGAAATAGAGCTTATTCCCAATGCGAATTTTGCGGGCGGGCTCTACCAATACATCCCAGAATTTATTTTCTACATTTAGCTCACGCAAGAGAAAGACTTCAATGCATGCACCTGTTTTCTCCTTATTTCCATAAAGAAGTGCCGGAAACACCTTAGTGTCGTTAAACACCATGACATCTCCTTCATCAAAGTAGTCCAGCACCTCCTTGAAAATATGATGAGATATTTCTCCGGTACGGCGATTTACGACCATCATGCGACATTCATCGCGATTCTCTGCAGGATATTGAGCTATCAGCTCTTCCGGCAATTTAAATTTAAACTGAGAGAGTTTCATAACTTCTTTCTTTCAGTCGGCTTCATTTTCGACATGTTTTTCTCACACAGAGCTTCCCGCAGGAAGGATGCATGGTGCAGAAGCCTTCGTTTATTTCTAATCTTGTTATTGTGGTTTTACTCTGCAGATTTCTGCAAAGTCTTTTCTTTAATATATTCTTCCGGAAATGTCAGTTCACATTCCTCTATCATCTTCAAAGCCTCGTCTATCGTCAGACACTCATTTTCGGATATTGCGCCCACGCGTGTCCGACGCAATCCGACAAGATGGGCTCCCGTATGGAGCGCTTCTCCTATGTCGCGTGCAAGAGCTCGGATATATGTACCCTTGGAGCATACTACCCTCAGCTCTATCACATCCCTGTTGAAAGACATAAGCTCAAGTTCGGAAATCTCCAGAGGTTTGGCTTTCAACTCCACTTCCTTACCCTTCCGCGCAAGATTATATGCACGCTTACCGTCAACTTTAACTGCTGAAAACACCGGTGGAACCTGCATGATTCTTCCGGTGAACGAGGGAAGTATTTCGAGTATTCCCTCACGGGTGACATGGTCATACGGGAAAGTAGCGTCTATCTCCGTCTCAAGGTCGAAACTGGGAGTTGTGGCACCGATACGGATTTTTGCTATATATTCCTTGGAGCCATTCTGCAATTGTTCGATTTGGCGTGTGGCACGACCGGTGCATATAATCAGAACTCCGGTAGCAAGGGGGTCAAGTGTCCCGGCATGGCCAACTTTAAATTTCCTGACATTAAGTCTGCGCTGAATCCCACCTCTAAGACGTTTCACCGCGTCAAAAGAGGTCCACCCCAACGGCTTGTCAATTCCGATAATTTCGCCGGATATAAAATCCATATTTACCATAAAATACAAATCACACCCATGACAACGCAGTAAAGCGCAAACCATATCAGTTTACCCTTCTTCACCAACTCCAGCATCCATCTACATGCACAACAACCTACAATGAACGCCGTAAGGAAACCTACAATCATAGGTAACGCCCCGATGCTTTCTGCCGAGGCAGACTCTCCAAGCATATCCTTAACGTCTAACAAAGCCTCTCCAAGAATCGGAATAATAACCATGAGGAAAGAGAAAGAGGCCACTTTGTCTCGCTTGTCTCCCAGGAGGATACCGGTGGCAATCGTTGTGCCGCTACGACTCAGACCCGGAAGCACCGCCACTGCCTGCGCACAACCGATGATAAAGGAATCAAACCATGTTATGTCCCTGCCCTGAGATGCCGGGATGAGATTGCCATCTCCTCTTTGGGAATGAAGACGGATATATCCATGATCATAAAGATATGCAAAGGCGAGCAATATGGCCGTAACACATAGACATATACCAACTATCAGCAAGCCGTCGCCAAAAAGCTCTTTCACATAATCCTTAAAGAACACCCCCACAATACCCACGGGGATACAACTTAGAAGGATTTTACACACATAATAGAAATCTTTATCTTTCCTGAAGGTGAAGAAACTGACACATAGTTTCTTAAACATCGGCCAGAGGATAACTATCGTGGAGCAGACAGTTGCTGCATGAAGAATAAGGTCAAACTGGAGTGCATCCTCACCACTGATTTTCAAGCCTAATATTTCTCTGAAGATTTCGAGATGTCCGCTGGAGCTGATGGGGAGATACTCGGCAAGTCCCTGGATCAAACCGAGAATGAGGGCGTCAAGCCAATCCATAATTACTTGTTTTTCGGTTTATAAATAATTGCCGGAACCATCAAAAGGAATCCGAGGAATGAAAGAAGGGGGCCTACAACTATTCTGCGTGTGCTGAAAATGTCGGGATTAAACCCTGTCTCTACGGATGAACCAGAACCGCTCATAAGGAAAAATCCGAGAATAATCAGCAAGAGAGACCCCACCATCATATAATAATTGACTTTCCCGAAAGGACGCTGAGCGTCTGCAACTTTACGGAGGGAATTATCCTGTCTTTTTTCTGAATTATCTGACATAATTAATCTATTTCCGAGGCTGGCGCTGCAATAACCTCATATACATAAACCCTTTTAAATACCACTCTGAACCAACATGATTAAGATTCCGGAAAATTCCGTTATCTGAAGAGTTCGCCATAATCCTTGCGTAGATAGCGTGCGGTAGCCAGCCATGCGGCAAAAGCACAGATAATCAGGCCGGCTAAAGGAAGTATGACTGCAACGATTCCGAAATCTTCCCAGCTTATATATGTGGCGATGTCGTTAACGCCTGCCTTGGGAGCGCCCCCCAAAGCTAAAGCAAGTACGCCGGCCGCCACCAACCCCGACAGGAAGCCTGCAAGAAGATTATGGCGCACAAACGGACCGCGTATAAAATTATTGGTGGCTCCCACCAACTGCATGGTATGAATTGTAAAGCGTCGGGAATATATTGTAAGATGAACGGTATTATTGATAAGAACAAATGATATGATCAGCATCACAACCGCTATTCCTCCCAGAATCATTGATAGCGTGGAGATGTTATGATTCATTTTCTCAACAACTGTCGCATCAGGCACTGCCACCTCTTCCACCCCGACAATGCTCAGGATTTTCTTCTCAACCTTTTTTATAGATGCCGGATGCGTGGCATCTGCATTTAAAGTGAAACTGACCTCAGGAGAGAATATATTGACACCGAACAATTCCTCCAGGTCCTCTCCGGTCTCCTTCTTCCAGCTCTGCATCGCCTCTTCCTTGGAGATTAACCGTGTTTCCTTTACTTCCGGATTCTTTTGAATCAGGGTCATAATCCTGGCGGCCTCCTCGTTGGAAATTGAGTCATTCATCACCGCACTCAACTCTATCCGTTCACGCAACTTGCGGGTTTCCGAAGACGCACCAAAGGATATGAGCGCCATGATACCCACAAGAATGAGTACTAACGTCACACTGACAATGGTGGTGGCATGAGCTGCCCAGAATGTTATCTTTACCTCTTTTTTATCTTTCATTTCTCCTTTGGGAGCCGTTTCATAATCTGATTTCCGCTCAAGTGTGCAAAGATAACATTTTAAGACCCCTTTGTCAAGCATTTACCCATTTTTTTACTTAATCTTCTCTTTTTGGATAGGCTCTTAAGCAGTTTCTTAGTAAATTTGCATTCAGATTTTAAAATTTTCAGAAATGACTGACAGACCACACTCGGAAAATTTAAAAGCCGCCTACTATACTTTAGGTTGCAAACTAAATTTCTCGGAGACGTCTACCATAGGGAAGATGTTGAGAGACAGGGGTGTTGTACGGGCTCAGAAAGGTGAGACTCCCGATATCTGCATTGTCAACACCTGCTCTGTAACAGAAATAGCCGACAAAAAGGGGCGTTCTCTGATTCGCCGGCTTCATCGTCTCTATCCGGATGCTTCTATCATAGTGACCGGCTGCTACGCTCAGCTAAAACCGAAAGAAGTGGCTGCCCTTGAGGGTGTGGACATTGTGTTAGGCTCCAACGAAAAGCTCCGGATTGTGCAGTATATTGACCGCTGGAGCAAGACCCGCCAACAAATAGTCACTACCACATCTTCTTTGGATATCCGGGAATTTATCCCTTCCTGCGAGCGTGGAGACCGCACCCGCTTTTTCCTTAAAGTCCAGGACGGCTGCGACTATTACTGCACATATTGCACCATTCCCTACGCACGCGGACGCTCACGTTCCGGCAGCATCCCGGCCCTTGTAGAGGATGCACGACGTGCTGCAGGGGCAGGTGGAAAAGAAATTGTCATCACCGGAGTTAACATCGGTGATTTCGGACGCGATACGGGTGAGAAATTCCTTGACCTTTTAAAAGCTCTCGACAAGGTGGAGGGAATCGAGCGTTATCGCATTTCATCTATAGAGCCTAATCTCCTCACTCCCGAGATTCTCAAATGGATAGCAACAGAGGCAAAGGCTTTCATGCCCCATTTTCATATTCCTCTGCAAGCAGGGTCTGACAAGGTGCTGAAACTGATGAACCGACGTTATGATACTTCTCTTTTTGAAGAGAGAATCAAAATGGTGCGTCAGATGATTCCGGATGCCTTCATCGGTGTGGACATAATCGCCGGTGCCCGCGGTGAGAGCCCTGAGGAATGGGAGAAATCACTCTCTTTTGTAAAGAGGCTCCCAATCACACGTCTTCATGTCTTCCCCTATTCCGAACGCCCCGGCACAAAAGCCCTTTCCCTTGAGGGAGCTGTAAGCAATGAGGAGAAACACAGGCGTGTTGCACTGCTGACCGCACATTCCGACCACACGCTGAGGGAATTCATGGAGTCCAACCGGGGGAGCATACGCAAAATTCTCTGGGAACATCCCCTCGCCGACACAGGGATGATGACCGGCTTGACCGACAATTATATAAGAGTTGTCGCACCCTATGACCCCTCAAAAATCAACACTATAACCTTGGCAAGACTTGATCTGATAGACCCTTCGAGGACAGAGACAATGCTTGCCACTCACATCTGACCCTGAAAGATGCATACGACCAAATCCTTAGCAGTCATAATATTGAATTGGAACGGCCTTTCACTCCTTAAGCAATTTCTTCCTATAGCCTCACGCTACACTGTGAGCGATCAGGCCGATCTTATCGTTGCGGATAACGGCTCAACCGATGGCTCCTGCGAATGGATAGAAGCCAATCATCCGGAAGTCAAAATTATTCACTTTGATAAAAATTACGGATTTTCAGAGGGATATAACCGTGCGATACGACAGACTCAATACCCCTTTACCGTACTGTTGAACTCTGATGTGGAAGTGACTGATGGATGGTGGAAACCGATGCTGCAGTTTATGAACTCCCATCCGGAGGTTGGAGCGCTCCAGCCCAAGATACGCTCATGGAAGGAGAAGGAGAAATTTGAATACGCAGGTGCGGCGGGGGGGTATCTCGATCGTCTCGGTTATCCCTATTGCCGCGGACGTCTCTTCGACTGGATAGAGAGAGACGAGGGGCAATATGACGGAGAGGTGACAGACGTGACGTGGGCTTCCGGAGCCTGCCTGATGGTTCGCACTCAGCTCTATCTGCGTCTCGGAGGTCTTGACCCCCGATTTTTCGCTCACATGGAGGAAATTGACCTTTGCTGCCGGATGTTGGCCGAAGGGAGCCGCGTTTGTTCTATGAGCGATGCTCTGGTTTATCATGTGGGAGGGGCTTCTCTTCCTCAGGGCAATCCTAAAAAGGTGTATCTCAACTTTCGCAACAATCTGTTGTTGCTATATAAGAACCTGCCGTTAAAAAAAGGGAAGAAACTGCTCTTCATACGCCGTCTGGCCGACACTCTCGCCCTACTCATGTTTATAACTAAAGGAGATTTTGCAGATGCAAAGGCGGTGTGGAATGCCCACCGGGATTTCCGGAAGATGAAGAAATATTATACCGAACTTCCGAAAGATGACCGGCTCACTATCCTGCCGGGTGCGGAAAGACTGATTATTCTTGACCGCTATCTGAGAGGAAAACGAATCAAAAAAGAAATGAAATTATGAAGATATTAGTGACCAACGACGATGGATTTCAGGCACGCGGAATTCATCATCTCGCAAAATGGCTCTCTCCATTCGGTAAAGTTATAGTTGTGGCACCCGATGGTCCCCGCTCAGCTCAGTCAATGGCCATTACGGTAAATGTGCCGTTACGTCTGTCTCCGATCCCGGCTCCTGATTCCAATTCGGATTCCAACATTGAATGGTATAGTGTCAACGGCACACCGGTTGACTGTGTGAAGCTTGCCATGAACACTATATTTCGCGATGAGAAGCCGGATATGGTGGTAGCCGGCATCAATCACGGTTCCAACTCGGCTGTCAACGTCATTTATTCAGGCACCATGGGAGCTGTGATGGAAGGATGTATCTGCAACATCCCCTCAATCGGATTCTCCCTTACCAGCCATGATCCTATGGCAGATTTTGCTCCCTGCAAACCATTCGTAGAGATATTGGCTGCCGGAGTCTTAAAACATGGACTGCCTGAAAATGTATGCCTGAATGTCAACATACCTGATATTGACGGTGTCCCTGAAGGAATGAGAGTCGTGAGAGCATGCAGGGGACGATGGACAGAAGAATATAAGGAATATAAGGATCCTCAGGGGAAAAATTTCTATATGCTTACGGGAAGCTTCATAAATGAAGAACCGGAGGCGGAGGATACCGATGAATGGTGTCTTTCCCACAGATTGGTGTCTGTGGTCCCAACCACGCCGGAACGCACGGCACCCCGGGGAGAATGGCCGAAATGGCTTGACGAGATGTCATTTGTTATTTAGGACATTGTTTTGTAACTTTGAAATCCCGATTTTGATAATTCAATTATGAAGATATTACCCTCCGATAAGCTCCGGGAGCTGGATCAGGCCACCTGTGAGCGACAGAATATAGATAGTCTTGTACTGATGGAGAGAGCGGCCACGGCAGTTACCTCAGAAATTGAGGAGCGCTTTCTGCCGAGTCAAAGGATAGTTGTTGTTGCTGGTCCTGGCAACAACGGCGGCGATGCTCTTGCCGTGGCGCGTCAGCTTTACGAAAGAGGCTACCATAACCTGAAGGTTTATCTCTTCAATGTTGGGAATCAACTAAGTCATGACTGTGATGAGGAGCGCCGGGCGCTTATCTCCAACGATGCCATCAGCTTCACGGAGGTTCAGCGTGAGTTTACCCCACCTACTCTGGGTAAGAGCGACGTTGTTGTCGACGGGCTCTTCGGAGCCGGCTGCAAAGGTTCGCTCCAGGGCGGTTTCCAGGCATTGGCGCGCCTTATCAATGAGTCGGGAGCATACGTAATCTCAATAGACGTTCCTTCAGGTTTGCGCGGTGAGCATAATCTTGATGCCAACCGTCGCGACATGATTCACGCCGACCTCACCCTGACCTTCCAGCTTCCACGGCTCAGCTTCTTCTTTGAGGAGAACGCACCTGTGCTCGGTGACATCAAGATTCTTAACATAAATCTTGACACCCAGAAAATCAAAGAGACATACACCAACTACATGCTGGTGGAGGAGAAGACAATCCGTACATTCCTATTGCCCCGCATGAAATTTTCAGGCAAGAGGGATTACGGATCAGTCCTGCTGTTTGCCGGAAGCACCGGCATGACAGGGGCCGCAGTTCTGGCTGCCCGCGCCACCATCCGCAGCGGCGCCGGACTGGTAACGGTCCATTCCGGGATGCAGGGAATCAATATTCTGCAGACTGCAGTGCCGGAAGCGATGTTTGAACCGGACCGCAACGAACACTTCATCACCGACATGACCATCCATCATGAGCATCAGGCAGTAGGAGTAGGTCCCGGCATCGGTACCAACGAACGCACCATAAATGCCCTGGAAGAGATGCTGAAAAAAGCCACAACCCCATTGGTGATTGATGCTGATGCGTTGAACTGCATCTCCAAACGTCCATCATTGCTGAATCTTCTGCCTCCAAACACTATCATCACGCCTCACATCGGAGAATTTGACCGTCTGTTTGGCGAACAGAAATCTTCGGAAGCACGCCTGCAAAAAGCGCAGGAGATGGCAAAATATTATAATATAATAATTGTCTTGAAAGGACACCACACAGCCATTGTACGTCCTGTGCGCCCAGATGGAAGGGTATATTTCAATTCCACCGGCAATCCCGGAATGGCAACTGCCGGAGCCGGCGACGTGCTGACCGGGGTTATCTCTGCCTTTATAGCCCAGGGGTATCGTCCGGAAAAAGCCGCACTGATAGGTGTATATATCCATGGTCTGGCAGGCGATATGGCCGCGGATGAACTTGGAGAATTCGGACTCACAGCTTCTGACATTGCAGCCTATGTGGGACGCGCCATTCGTAAAGTGATGTGTGATTAAACGGAACTCCTCATGAAAAGATATCTGTTTTTACTTCTGATTCTCTCTGTTATCCTCGGCTGTCCGGAGATAATGACAGCACAACAGACAAAGATTCTTACCGGCGAGAAATTCAACGAATACGGTTTGGTATATACTCTCCCCAAGACTGCAGTGAGCATCACCGTGACAGCCCGCAAACAAACTTTTAAAGCCGGGAAATTCTACAAATACGCTAAAAAATTTCTCGGCACTGACAGAGTGATAACCGAGAATTCTGAAAAATGGGAGATTCTTTCTGTAGAAGCCACTCCCTTCGGCATTGCTGACTCCTCGACTCAATATCTCATGCAGCTTAAGCCGGGAGTCACGACCTTCATCGGTGTAGGCTCTGACGGAATGATTCTGAGCATCAACGCCGACCCGACACCTTCAGCAGTGCCTGAGCCGAAATATTCAATTACCGCCGACCCTGCAATAAATGCGGATGCCTATCTGGACTACGTCACAGAAGATTTTCTGGCATCCCAATCCACTTCCCGCCAGGCACAGATGCTCTCGGAAGCTCTTCTTGAAACCCGCGAAACACGCATGGCCATTGCCGCAGGCACGGCCGACAATATGCCGTCTGACGGGAAACAGATGGAGCTGATGCTCGCCTCTCTTTCTGCAAAAGAGAAGGCACTCACAGAGGCATTCACAGGTGTGAGCTATACCCAGACTGCCACCAAGAGCTTCTCCTTTACCCCCTCACGCGAGGGGAAGGAGACCCTTTTCCGCCTGAGCGACTTTGCCGGATTTGTAGAAGCCAACGATTATTCAGGAGCTCCCGTATATGTCTCCACAAAAATCCTTCGTCGTGGTCAGCTACCCCTTGATGCTAATGGAGAGGAGAAGAAATTCCCAAAGGATGGTGTGGTCTATGCCATTCCCGGCACTGCCTCCATAACCATATCTTTTCAAGGAGAAAATCTATGGAGCCGCGAAATGGATGTGGCTCAATTCGGAACCACTTTCGCTCTGAACCCCGCTCTCTTTACTGCGAAGAAAAATCCCTCCTATGCCATCTTCTCAGACATAACCGGCGGACTTGTAGAGATAGGGAACACCACAACACAGCAGTGAGAGTTTGAATAAGTCGGAGCATTAATTAGTAAGAGTATGAATTCCACACCCCGGACTCTGCTGCAGTTCACCACAGCCATTGGGAATGCCATACGCCGCACTCCCGAACTTTATTCCGCATGGGTAATTGCGGAGCTGTCGGATGTTCGCATCAGCGGTGGACACTGCTATATGGAGCTGGTGGAGAAAAATGAAGAAGGTTCGACGGTAGCAAAAATCCGTGGAATGATATGGAGTTCGTTGCTCCACAGACTTCGCTCTAAATTCTGCAACGCCACGGGAAAGGACATTTCAACAGGTCTGAAAGTGATGATTCAGGTCACGGCCACGCATCATCCCGTCTATGGTCTGTCGCTTACGATCAATGATATAGATCCGTCCTATACTATGGGCGATCTTGAGCGTCTGCGTCGTGAGATTCTTGAACGTCTGCAGCGTGAGGGGGTCATTGACCGGAACAAACGGATTCCTCTCCCATTAAATCCGCAGAGGATTGCGGTCGTTTCAGCTGCAGGCGCCGCCGGATATGGCGATTTCTCCAATCAGCTGGAAAGTAATTCTCAAGGTTTCGTTTTCTATCCACATCTCTTTCCGGCAATTATGCAGGGTGAAAAGACTCCTCCTACAGTCCTCGCCGCTCTTGACAACATCGAAATGACAGTTGACCTGTGGGATTGTGTCGTGATAATACGCGGAGGCGGATCCACTACGGACATGAATGCCTTTGACAATTATGAACTGGCCCACAGAGTGGCGACATTCCCGCTCCCTGTGATTGTGGGAATCGGACATGAGCGCGACCGTTGCGTGCTTGATGAAATTGCACACACCCGATGCAAAACGCCGACTGCCGTGGCAGGCTTCCTTATAGATTCTCTTTCAGAAGCATGGATTCGTGCAGACAGACTCACCCGGGCTATTGCACAATATGCCACCGAAAATATCAAGGGGGAAACACATCGCCTGACACAGACCGGCTCAGCAATTCCGGTGATTGCTGCAAATATCCTGGAGCGTAATTCCGTCAACCTTAATTTTATTTCTGAAAAATTACAATCGGAATTGACGCGTCTTCTTGATAAGGAACGGGATAGACTCGAAAACCTTGAGAAACTGACAAACGTGCTGAGTCCGGCAAATACACTTAAGCGCGGATTCTCAATCACCCGCCTCAACGGACACGCCATAACGGATATTTCCGGACTTAAGGAGGGTGATAAAATCGAGACCACACTATTAAACGGAACGGTGCAGTCTGTTATATCCAATAAAAAATGTAATTGATATTATGAATAAAGATAATGAATCCGAAATCGGAAAATTGTCATATACCGAAGCTGTAGCCGAGTTAGAGGAAATTCTTCGCAACATGCAGAATCCCAACTGCGACATAGACCTGTTGGCAAACTATACAGCGCGTGCCCTCGTGCTTATGAAGCATTGCAAAGAACGTCTCACCAAAGTTGACGAAGAGGTGAGCCGTTGTCTGAAGGAGTTGGAATAATCTCTCCGGCAATTCTCATCATCCTTTCTGAAGGTGACTATCATAAGCAGTTGTTCTCCCCCGTCATTCACGGAAATAGACTCTTTTGACTCTGGGGGAAACTGAGGTGAGGACTTCGTAGGGTATAGTGCCAAGGACGTCTGCCAAACGCTGCACGTCGGCGTTGGACCCGAAAATCTCCACGGCATCTCCTTCCTTACAATCAATCTCCGTCACATCTATCATACAGGCATCCATGCAGATGTTACCGACTGTTGGAGCATCCTTCCCATTGACCTTCACAGAAATTGCGCCGCAGCCGAAATGTCGGTTCATCCCATCGGCATAACCTATAGGGATCGTTGCGATTCTTGAGTCACGCTTCAACATCCCCTTTCTGGCATAACCTATTGATTCCCCCTTCTTCCATTCCCTGATTGCAATTATCACCGTGCGAAGAGAGCTGACAACGGATAATGGCCGCTCTATCTCCGGCGGTAATGTGTTGGCTCCGTACAGACCAATACCTAATCTCACCATATCGTAATGATATTTTGGGAATCGGAGAATACCGGCGGAATTCAGAATATGACGAAGCACGGGCGTCCTGCTTCGCGATATTATATAGTCTGAATATTCTTTGAACAGGTTAAGCTGTAACATGGTATAGTCATCCATATCGGGACAGTCGGCCGTTGCCAAGTGTGAGAAAACCGACTTTATTCTGACTCCGCGCTGCGAATCAATAATATCCATGACAAGAGGGAGCTCTTCCTTCACAAAACCCATGCGATGCATTCCTGTGTCAAGTTTTATATGGACGGGATAGTCCTTACGTCCATATTTCTCAGCCTCCCGCACCACATCCCTCAGCATGGCAAGGCTGTAGATTTCCGGCTCCAGACTGTTTTCAAACATCGCACCGTAATTCACAACTTTGGGATTCATCACCATTATCGGCATTGTTATCCCACGCTCCCTAAGCTCAATACCCTCATCAAGCACCGCCACAGCTAAATAAGCGGCACCACAATCCTGAAGAGTCTTTGCAATTTCGTAACTTCCGGCTCCATATCCGGATGCCTTGACCATTGCAATCATCCCGGTGCCTGAGGGCACATGACTCCGAAAATAATTATAGTTTCTGATGACGGCATCAAGGTTTACCTCCAACACTGTCTCATGAGTTCGGGCCTCCAGCATCTCCTGAATCCTGTCAAATCCATATTCAGGAGCTCCCTTCAATAAAATTATGCTGTCTGTGAAGTCTGAAGGCGTCATATTTTCCAGCATCTCATCCACCGAACTGAAAAACTTTGAGCCCTCAGGAAACGATTCCGATGCCTTTTTTAACCCCTCTCCTATCCCTATAAATTCAGAAATCTCATGGAGTTCCACCAGTTGCGCAACCTTCGGGTATATCTCCGAAGAAGCTTCATGTCGCAAGTCGCTCATTACGAGAATTCTCTTCATGCCCGGCATCGTCCGTCGTCCCACAAAGTCAAGTGCGGGACGCAATGAGGAGAAATCGCTGGTATATGAATCTATCACCAATGAACATCCGTTGATCCCCTCCAATACATTCAGACGTGTCTTGATGGGATGAAGGGAGGCAAACCGCTCACCGATCTTCTCCGCATCGAGTCCTTCAGACAGCATGAAAGCGAGTGCTCCCGCCGCATTACTCAGATTATTATCGTCTGTGAATTTCAAGCTTATCTCCGACTCTACATTCACATTCCCCAAATGGAAACTATATTTAATTCTGAAAAAATCAACGCCTTCTTCATCAACGGGAGTTATAAACAATGCCGCATCTTTATCTTTTACCGACCATCCGATATAAGCCATTTCCGGTCGTTCTCTTTTAAGAATCTCTACTTCCTCCCTGATAAATTTATCATCTATCGGATAGATTAGTTTCTTAACCTCTTTTCCTCTTGCGAGCATCAGCTTCTCCCTGCTCTTCTCTCTTTTTGATGCAAACCCTTCTGCATGAGCATCCCCGATATTCGTGATAATAACGGTATCCGGATTTATACACTCTGCAAGTCTGCTCATTTCATTTGTTTTGGAAACCCCGGCTTCTATTAGTGCTATCTGAGTGTCCGGGAGGATTTCCCATAACGACAATGGGACACCTATCTGGGAATTATAGCTTCGTGGGGAACGTATGATATTATAATATGGTTCCATCAGTTGAAAGAGCCACTCCTTGAGAGTAGTCTTTCCGCGACTACCGGTGATTGCCACCATCTCACCGTGAAAATCCGGATGGTATGCCGCCACTTGCTGAAGCGCCCGCACCGGGTCCGGGACCAAGAATATTGCAGCGTCATTGACCCCCTTCATATCTTCAGGAATATTATCTGTGACAAAAGCTCTTACTCCACGTTCATATAAAGAGCGCATAAACCTGAACCCTTCCCTTCTGGAAGATGAGATAGCAAAAAAGAGCGTAGTCTGTGCCACTGAGAGAGACCGGGAATCTGTCAAAAGATATTGTACAGGGATTGAACCGGTGTTCCCTACGGGTGTAACTTTTAGCAATTCTCTTATTTTCAGCGTATCGGTAGTCATATTCAAAAATGATATGAGTGAAAGTGATGTAAAATTACAAAAAATAAACAAGGAAGTGAACTATGTGAATTGGAAAGATGTTATAATGATGAAAGGAAAGAAAAATCGTTTCATGATGTTAGGTTAGTTTGAAAAGTTATTATGAAAAACACGCGAACGCGGGCGATGAGACATCGCCCGCGTTCGGCGTATAGAAGGACGGCAACTTGTCCGCAAGTCAGACTTCGGAAAAAAACATCAGATATAAAGCTATAAAAAAAGGAAATGCCAAATTCTGACTTTGACATTTCCTTATATTTAGATTCTATATTTATGCCGATATTTACTCAGCCTTTCCTTCAGAACCAAGCACATTCACAATCTTATGCTTATAGAGTTTCTCCATTTCATCGCGAGCGGGACCGAGATATTTACGCGGGTCGAACTCTGCCGGCTTTTCATTGAAAATTTTGCGGACTGCAGCAGTCATGGCAAGACGACTGTCGGAGTCGATATTGATTTTGCAGACATCCATTGCAGCCGCTTTGCGGAGTTCCTCTTCGGGAATACCGATAGCATCGGGAAGCTTGCCGCCATTAGCGTTGATAATCTCAACATATTCCTGGGGAACAGAGCTTGAGCCGTGGAGCACGATGGGGAAGTCAGGAAGTTCTTTTCAACCGCTTCAAGCACATTGAATGCCAAGGGAGGAGGCACGAGACGTCCTGTCTTGGGGTCACGGGTACACTGTTCGGGTGTGAATTTGTATGCTCCGTGGCTTGTTCCGATTGAGATGGCAAGACTGTCACAACCTGTGCGGGTCACAAAGTCTATAACCTCTTCAGGATCGGTATATGTGTGATGGTCTGAGCTAACCTCGTCTTCCACTCCGGCAAGCACACCAAGCTCTCCCTCTACTGTTACGTCATACTTGTGGGCATAGTCTACTACCTTCTTCGTGAGCTCAACATTTTCTTCATAGGGAAGATGGCTGCCGTCAATCATTACTGATGAGAAACCATTGTCGATACAATCCTTGCAAAGCTCGAAAGAGTCACCATGGTCAAGATGGAGTACAATCTGGGGATGTTCCCAACCGAGAGATTTAGCATATTCCACAGCCCCCTGTGCCATATAGCGGAGCAAAATGGGGTTGGCATAATTGCGGGCACCCTTTGATACCTGTAGAATCACCGGAGATTTAGTTTCAGCCGCAGCCTTAATGATTGCCTGAAGCTGCTCCATATTGTTGAAATTAAACGCCGGGATGGCATAACCACCATGAACGGCTTTGGCAAACATTTCACGGGTGTTAACCAAGCCTAATTTTTTGTAATCTACCATTGTAATAAATTTTTATGTCCGAATATACCCTGAATCATTCCTTACATCAAAGCAGAGACGGACTTCACTTTAAACCTATAATGCTTTTATAAACCTTTTAGTTCAGCAAATATAACAAATTTTCGCCACTTCTCAAACACTCCTCCCCGATTCTCCACTATCTCTCAAGGTGGTATATAGCCTATTGTATCGGAATGCCGTATTTGTAATGGATAACTCTTTACTTCTACTGAGGGAGGAGATACTATGTCTGTTGTAATATTCCCTGTCAGACATCAAACGGTGTAAGATCTCACATAGTTTTTTTTCATCCCCCGCAGGGAAGTATTCCATTGCATCCCCTCCGACGACCCTTATTCCCGATATGTCACTTCCAACCATCGGAAGTCCTCCGGCCATACACTCCGCCACACTGATGCTATAACCCTCCCAATGAGACGACAAAACACCTATGTCTACTTTTTCTATTACCCTCTCTATATCGTTAACATGCCCGAGGAAACGACATCTGTCCTTTACCCCCAATCTATCTGCATAGGCCTTGACTTCATCAATCTTCGGACCATCCCCTGCCAACCATAATTCTGCTTCTCTGTTCCGAAGCATACTGAAGGATTTCAAAAGAGTATGATGATCCTTTGCATCTGCAAAACGGGCCGCCATCAGAATCTTCGGAGCTACCACGGAATCCTTTCTCTCCTTAGGATGAAAACGGTTTAAATCAATTCCGTTCTCTATCACCTGAATGAAATTGCTCTTCCTTCCGGAATTTTTTCCCGAATCTCTTTCAGAATATGCCCCGGGGCCGGTAATTCCCGTAGCAAGCCATTCGGACAGAGATTCCTTTACGTTGTCGCTTACGGCAATTACTCTGCTGTAATGCCCGTAAATCCATCTTTCTATCCCTCTCCCCCACGGCAGCAGACGACGCCCGTTGCTCACACTATGTTCTGTATAAACAAGAGGAATCTCATTTCTTCCCATTGAAATTGCAACCTGATATAGTGCCGGGAATAGATGGACATGCACCACATCAATATCGCTATGACTTTTCATGAAACTCCGGAAGGCTTTCCATACCGCCGGAGACCTTTCTGGCAGATTTAGGCTGTGAATTCTTATCCCATCATTGATCAACCGCTGTTCCAGGGAATTATGCAGTTCCCTGAAAACAAGCAATTCTGCATCTATGCCTTCACACTTAAGAGCAGGCAAAAGGTCGCACAGCATTTGCTGTGCGCCGCCATGATGCATCGCGGAGATGACATGCAGGACCTTCATGTTATTTTCACTCTCCGGCTATAACAGCTTTTTGAGTCTATAAATATATCCGTCACCCTCAGGAGTGGTATAGCTCCACTCCATATTGTTATGGGTCTTCTCCCGGACAGTCAGCTTAACTACCTTTTCCGTACCGAATCCGAGGGCTGAAGGGAATTCCTTGACCGTGCCGGCATTATAATCGGCATTAAGAGTGAATAACGATCCGTCCTCACTCCACTTTCCTACCAAATCCGGGAGAAACACCTGTTCCTCCCTGACCGTTCCCAGGCTGAAGAAATCGCCCTGGAAATTTATCATTATGTCGGGAGTAGTCTCCACTTTATCTCCGTTGCAGGAGATGGAAGTAATGACCCAGTTGCCGAAGAGATTCCCTATATCACCGTCATTTCTGACACATCCTCCAAGCAGCGGCAACACCATTAACAGGAGGATTAGACTGCTGAATGAAGCTGAAATAAACTTTTTCATTTGCTAAAGAATGTAGTTTGATATTGAGCATTAACGAAGACACCGAAAGTATTTGCCGGAAGCTTACCATGGTCGGCGGCAACGGCGGCACGGAACTTAAGACCCGGAACAACCCTTAGATTCCAATCCACTCCAATCATCCATGAATCGGATGTGGCCGGAGTTAACAATTCCTGTGAGAATGGTTGTCCCCATCCCTTGCGATGTGAATATTTTACGATATATTCTATCTCGTCTGTCAAAGTACCGGTCAAGGCAAAATGTATGCCTCTGACTCTGTTATACCTTAACCACGACATACCGTTAAGGTTGAAGATGTCACCCATGACCATCGGTGTGCCTATGGTCATGCCATAGTTGGTATAGCTGCGATAGAAATAATTATTATAATAGTCATCACGCCCGGTGGTATTCCCGGGAAGAACTGAAGACGGATCATCGGAAGGTTTCCACTGAAGCGGGCCGCTCTGGTTGGTGAAATCAAGGAATTCCACAACCGCTCCATTCAGCCAATTTCTCCCTTCTCTCTTATATTCAAGTCCCCACAGACCATCCAATCCATTATGCTTTGACATGCCGCTGCCATCTTCCCAGAACAGCTGAGTGTATGCCCGCAAAGTAGAATTGTCGCGAAAGCGATACTGAAATGAGATATCAAACGAACCCTTATGGTCACCCGTCTTATACCCTTCCTTATCCGTATTCAGAGGAAGAAGCATATCGAAGAAATCTTTGGCACCACTGTAGTTATCATTAGTGCGCCATAATTTTCCATCGGAGTAATATTGTGTTTTACCACCAAACAGACCCGTCATCTGAAAACCGAACTTTGCATGGAATCTCTGTGACGGGTTTGTGCGCAGATATATACGCTTATATGTCCAAAGTGTTCCGGTGTTGATATGTCCCGAAGCATATGAATAATGATTTTTCTGCCATGAGGAGTCAAAAAACTTGCCATAGCTGAGAGCCGCATCTATCTGCACCCATCCACGGGTAAAAGGTATATTCTGAAAATCCACAAACCCTATACGGACTTCAGGGATAGAACGCGCATTACCGCTCCATACGAGGTCTCCGGAAGAGAGTGTGGCATCTACCAAAGGGGAGGGATTATTTTTCATTCCTGCAGACAGAAACAATGACCTCCATTTCACCGAAGCATACAACTGTTGAAGCCAAACATATGCAGGATGCTGGGAATTATTATAAACCAACGCATTTTGCTCAGAATCCCAACGTCCATAGTCTGCCGAATTGCTCCAGCCCGTAAGAGCCTCCGCTCCCCAGGCGAAGTCAAATCTCTTATTAAGATTCAGAGGATCAGAGAGATTAAGGTCTATAAGAAGGTTATCACCCTGAGTTATTTTGCCGTTATTATTGGAATTTACATAGAATGGGGCAAACTTTCCGGTGCTTCCTCCAAGAATCAGGTCCGCACTCCCATCAATGGGATAATTGGCCTTCGCCCCCGGAGAAATGGTTAACATCAATCCTGTCAATAATAAAAAAAGTATTTTCTTCATACCTCAAAAATTAGAACTCCATATTGGGATAGTTTTTCAATTCTTCAATAACCTTGATAAGATAGCGACCATATCCGTTTTTAAGCATGGGGGCAGCAACTTCTCTCAGTTTTTCTTCTGATATCCACCCCTTGCGATATGCTATTCCTTCAAGGCAACCGATTTTCAGGCCCTGTCTTTTTTCCAACACTTCAACATAAATCGAGGCTTCGGCCAGCGAATCATGAGTGCCTGTGTCAAGCCATGCGAAACCACGCCCCAGAGTCTTAACCATAAGTCGGTTTTCTTTGAGGTAAGCCTGGTTAACACTTGTGATTTCAAGTTCACCACGTGCTGACGGCTTTATTCCGGAGGCTATATTGACCACATCGTTGGGATAGAAATATAAACCCACAACAGCATAGTTTGACTTTGGATTAGCCGGTTTCTCCTCTATTGAAATGCAATTCCCTTCCTTGTCAAATTCCGCCACACCATATCTTTCGGGATCATCTACCCAATAACCGAAAACAGTGGCTTTATTTCTGTCAGCTGCAGTTTTTACCGCATCTGCAAGCATCTGTGAGAAGAATGAACCATGAAAAATATTGTCGCCCAATACAAGACAGACATCATCATCACCGATAAAATCTTTTCCAATAATAAATGCCTGGGCCAATCCATCAGGAGATGGCTGCTCGGCATAAGCAAACTTCACACCATAGTCAGAACCGTCTCCCAAAAGCCGACGGAATCCGGGGAGGTCATCAGGAGTGGATATTATAAGAATCTCACGAATCCCCGCAAGCATCAGCACAGAGATGGGATAATATACCATCGGTTTGTCATATATAGGAAGCAACTGCTTACTTACCCCTTTGGTGATAGGATACAGGCGTGTTCCGCTTCCTCCTGCTAAAACGATTCCTTTCATATTTATTCTTTTGTAGTTGTTTCATAATAGTTAAGGCGCAATTCCTCAAAGAGTGAGAGATGCGTCTCAACCACTCCCCACACATCATATCTCTCCTCTGCCAAACGTCGGGAAGCCTTACCCATTTTCTTTCGCAATTCATTGTCCAGAAGCAATCTCTCGACTCTTTGTGCAATCTCACGCGGATTATGTACACCTACTTTAAATCCGTTGACACCTTCTTCCACAGTTTCTGCGCAACCGACGGAATTGGTGGTAATAATCGGCCTTCCTACTGCAGATGCTTCTATGAGGGATTTAGGCACTCCTTCGCGATAATAACTGGGGAAAACCATTATCGCACTTTCCTGAAGCAAACGGATAATATCATTTCTATGGCCAAGCCATTTGATATATTTCCCGTCGCAATGTGTTAGCATGTACTCTCTATTGAGAGATTCGGGATTATTCGTGAAGTCTCCGCATATCAGCACTTCCAGTTTTTCTTCCCATCGCGGACGCAGGATTTCCGCAGCCTCTATCAGATCGGTAATCCCTTTCTTGCGCAACATTCTGCCCGTAAATATAACCTTTATCTTTTGTCTGTCTTGCGGTTCGGGTGTATATTCCACCTCCTGAAGGTCAATGCCTGAGCCATGTGTGAAAGAGGCGGCGGCCGGAAAAAGCACCTTTGCCTCCAGCAACTCGCAGAAATCTGATTGATTCTGGAAGATTACCCTGACTCCTTCCCTCCTCATTCCAATCCTCATGAGAAAATTTATCACACTCACAGGAGGATAACGACGATCGGAATCATAGAGAGAGCCAAGACCGCTGACGCCTGCCACTACTCCTTTGACGCCCGCCATTCTTGCGGCAATCCCACCCCAGATGATGTTCTTGACCCCGACGTGAAATACTATTGAATCCCGATGAGATTTATAATATTCATAAAGAAACCTCAGAAGCTTCAATTCCTCTCTCATATTCAGCCCTGTGGGATTGATAGGGAGTTCCACAAACTCTATCCCAAGATCTTCTATCGCACCCCGGAGTCCTGTGTTCCCGGCTAAAAGAGTGACTTTCCAACCCCTGCGCAAGGCTTCCTCTCCTATCTGACGTCGATGGGAGAGAAAGAAACGGTCTTCATTGATGACCATTATCAGATTCTTACTCGTGGGTTTAATGCAAGGCTCCTTCATTTTTCGGTTTTATCTTCAATTTCAGTCAGAGGAACATTTGTCGGCATAAAATACACCTGAAGAGTTGTTCTGTCAGCATCATCTTTAGGATTAAGATAACTCTGATAGGGATAATAAAGCCGATAAAACGGGATATCGTGTTCCGGGCCCGACGGTTGCAAATAAGTCCTTACCCTCAACCCGAAAAAAGGTAGTATCAAAAACGCACTTACTATGAGATTCTGCAATCTGCGGTGCCTGAAAAAGCTACCACCAAATCTTTCCGGAAGATTTGAGAGGGAGACGGACCCTAATATTGCAATTGTAAAGATAACACAATAATCGATAAATCTCACAAAAGAGGGGACAAATAATCCCAATATACCTATATATATCCCCAGGACACTCATTATTCTCACATCTGCCAATCTATCACCCTCCTTACTGTCGTATGCTCGGCTTCCGTGACCATGAAAGGATTCATTTCTCATTTTTAACGATAACAGAACAGCAGCTAACGGATAAAGGAGATATTGAAGAATATATCCGGTGATGCCGTTGAAATTAAGAGTACAACCGGATTCTATCACAGCCGTATATCCTGCATAAAGTTTCAGGATTGTCTGAGTCCGGGGTAGAAACTGAATAAGCGGTGTCCATAAGAATTTAAAGGAGTAGCCGAATAACCCTGACAAGACCATCATTATCAGCATCCTCCTGCCGGGAAGAAACCATTTTCTTACACCCGGGAGAATCAGCAAAGGAATAATCCATGTAATTATAGCGGAAAAGTGGAAGGATGCAGCGAGAACAACAAGAATATAGTATTTAAGGTATTTCCTCTCTTCCATAAATCTCCAGGCGAAAAGGAAGATGGAGATTGCCATACTTGTCTTCACGACCTCCATGTTAAGATGAATGTATGAGAAGACGTAATATATCAGTAAGGCGGTGAAAAAATGGCGGGAATACCTCTTAAGAAACAGCATGACGGCCGTGGTGATAAAAGCAGAGGTCAGCAACTGCAATACAACATAGCCGTGGAAGCAGTGGGAAAGAATATATGTATATATCACATATCCTATATCCTCCCTTAGGTTTCCTAATTCATTGACAGGATATTCCGAAACGTTATAGAATAACCATACCCGCTGGTTGACATCCACTCCCAGATGATAGGCGAGCCCGGAGGTTAACGTCAGCATTATCCATGCCAATGCCAGAACATAACCTCTCCCCTTTCTGACTTTCTGGAAGTCAAAAAGAAGAATCGATACTATCAATATGAGAATGGTAAGAAGATACGGCATTTTATATTCTACTGACAGGCAATTAATTGCTCCAGGGATTCTCCAACTGCCAATCAGACAACTTCCTATCCTTATTTTAAAATCCCAAGTCTACGCAATGTCTTCCCGATTGACACTCTCAAACTCTGTTTCCTGAGATGGAGATGCTTCCAGACAACTTTATTACCGGGGATAATATCCTTTGAAATGTATTTATTATAAATCCTAACAATACCCTGCTCCTTCTCTGCCGGGACATGGAGAATCACGATATTCCCTTTATCATAGTCATTGCAAACAACTCTATATGAGCCGGTCCAGTATCGGCGGATATATGACCCGCCATTCTTGATATACTCGCGGAGATTATCGGCTGCTATTGAGGTGATGAATTCATCTCCACTGCGTGTCATATATTCCTCGGCAAGCATCTTATCATAAACCTTTTCCGCTTCATCAAGAAATTTTGACGCAAGGGATTTGGAGGCAGCGAAGAATTCCCCTCCATAGTGAGTTAAAAATCGTTCGTTTTTCAGAAACTCCTTCATCTCCTTGACCATATAGCCGTCAATCGTAGCGTTCAAGTCATATAGCAAGATATTGTTCTGAGCATCTGTCCAAATCCTGTCGAAGTTTTGCTGCACATAGACGTCAGCATCAAGAAAGCAAAACGCCATATAGTCAAACTTTTCAATACAATGGGCCAACGCACACAACTTGTAGAATGCCAGTTGCCAACGGACAGGGGTGCCATCCTTGGCCGAACTTCCGAAATTAAACCGGTCAAACTCGCATTTCTCTACTGCAACACCCTTATCAGTGAGCAACTCCCCGTAAGGTGACGGGATATCAATATTGCTGACCACCATTACTTCCGTATTCACACCGGCATTATGCTTCGCGCTCAGAGCAGCAGTACAGATATTCTTAAGATAGGTCTCCTTCTGCCTGTCCACATTCTGAATACTCGCTCCTGTGACACCCCCATAGGCATACGGCAGAATTATCAACCCTTTATTTTCGTCTCTCATATTTTCTATTTCCTAATTATCATTTATCGCGTTTCACGGATTTCAGGAAATCCAGAATCCGCTTCCCTCCCAATCTCAGAACAAGATATGTCACCCTGTCCTTCCATCCCTGGAGCTTCAAACAATCAAGTTCATAATATTTCTGTGACTTATCATGCCTATGTATCGCTGATGAAATTATCGAGAGATGATGCTGATATAATTCATTATCATTCTTACTGGGAGCCGCTATACTTTTACGTTTCTCCTCAAAAGTCTTCCTTGGTCGCCGATAAATTGTTTCCAGCAGTTCGGTAAGCTCAACCGGAGGCTCTGCAGGGTCACGAAAGATTCTATTCTGCGTTGTCTCCCGGAATATCCCGATTCCCTTGCAATCATTGGCATCTATCGAAATTGTTGTTACCCCATTGTCAGCCGTAACTCTGGCACTTCCGGCCGATTCAAGAGCAACATCACTATATTCAAACACAACTGCGGGAATAGGATAGAGAAATCCTGAAGTATAGAGTGACAGATTACTGACTTTTGATACAATATGTTTTCTTATCCTGTGAATCGAATCGGGAGCTGCACCGTCACCAATAAGAATCATGTTAAACTTCTTGTCGGAATGAGCTTGGCAAAATTCTGTGACACTCTTCAGAACAGCGGGAATATATTGCTTCTCCAACCGGCTTACCACCAATATCGTAAACCTGTCTCTATCAAAGCCATCAAGCCATTCGCCGGGTATAGATGCATCCGGAGGATTCACTCCGCATCCCAAAGCGGTAAGCTGAGTATCAGACCCGTCAGTCTCCGGCAGAAGAGGAGGAATACTCTCTACGGTTATAGCGTAGAGCAATCTGTCGTGCATCTTGAATCTCAGGAAGTCTCTCTGTTGCGGAGTGGATTCTTTCCATAGTTCCGTCAGGAGATAGAAGAGATGTACTCCCCTGCATACCCGGGCAACATACTCTCCCCAAAGAGCTGTCTGATAATTAAACGATTCAATTACTATACTTTCATACGTTTCCAACTCCCCGACGGAATCAGTATCATATCCCAAAATAAAACTTGCAGTTCTCCTTCTTAGTCGGAGAGGTGTTGCAGGAAAAGAATAGCTTAATTCCGGCAAAAGTCCATCTTTAAATTTTTTGAGCGCCGGAATTACGATTTCTCCCTTCCGGTAATAAATAATCCGGACTTTCCATCCGTCTTCCTCAAGCCTTGTGGCCTTATCAGCGAGATACAGCTGACCGCCCCCCACACCTGAAAGTGTATTTGTCAGAAATATATATAGCTTCATTCCGGAATTCGACGGATATGTTGTATAAGGGATATGAATTCTCCCCATATAACGGGTTGAACCATGCGTAACATAATGAGATATAGAGCGGCGCTTAATGGAACTGCAATCAGAAGAGTTATCCAATTCGGCAAGCTTAATCCGACTATCATGAAGCACAACCCACTGATTATGATTGTCATGACAATTACAGGAAGAAACAGTTTCAGCTGGCGGAGCAATCCCAGACCAATAAGCCTGCGCGTATAGAATGTATTATATACCAATGCAAGCAAAGAACTTAATAAAATCCCGGCGGCAACATAAATAATTCCAAAACTGAACAGCAAGGCGATTAACGTAATTCCCGTGATTTTCTTCAGGATTTCCACCTTAAGAAACAGATTGCTTCGCCCGGCCACCAGAAGGAGATTCAGATTAATGGCATGAACGGGATACCACATCATGGCCGGTGCTAAAATCATGAGTAAGATAGCTGTGAAACTCCACTCCGGTCCCAACAGAAGATTGACGATAGGTGAAGCCAAAGCTCCGATTATACCCATCACCGGAAAAAGGAGAGCCACTGACAAAAGGAGATATTTCTTATATGCCGTTGCAAGGCGATTACTATCTTCGGAAATTTTGCACAAGGCAGGATAAGATACCTTCTGGACAACGTTAGTTATATTAGAAGAAGGGAGAGACGCGAATTGTCTGGCACGATTAAAAAATGCTAAATCACTTGCATTAAAAGCCTTACCAATTATAAGGCCTATGCCGTTTGTATAGAATGAATCCAGCAATCCGGCTATTGCAAGCGGTGAAGAGAACGCTGCCATCTCTTTCAGCGATGAGAGTGAAAAAAGGAATGACGGACGCCAATCGTTGAATACCCATAACAGCACAGAATTAAAAAATGAGCGAAGAAGATAGAGAGCTACAAGGGAAGCGACACCATACCCTGAAAAAACCATAGTCAATCCCACAATACCACTGATGAGGGTACTGAGAAGAGAGGCTTTTGTCTGGGTGCGAAAGTCAAGACGCGATGTCAGGACACTGCGTTGCACCACACTGAAAGCATTGAAAACGACAGCCGGACCAAGCCAGGGAATGATTTGACTGAGAGCAGGAAGACCGAAAAAAGCAGAAATCCCTGATTTACATAAGAGGAGAAGCAGATAAATTACTCCTCCCGAAAGGACGTTAAACAGGAAAACAGAATTGCAATCCTGTGGCGAGTACGACTGTTTTCTGATAAGAGCCTGAGAGAATCCAAAATCCGTAAGTCCCTGAGCAATATCAATGAAAATCATTACAATTGCCACGAGACCAAACAGGTCCGGTCCGAGTTGCCGGGCCATAATAAGCAATATAACAAACATGCAACTTTGTGTAGCACCCCGGTCAAGAAGGCTCCACAAAGTTGCACGAAATGTCCGATATTTCAGACTCTTACTCACTATGTCAAATCATAATCTACTATCTTTCCGCACGCATCGGGGAAGAGAGGAAATCAGCGTAGGATAGACGTATACCCTCTTCAAGTTCTGTAGAGTAAGTCCAGCCTAAGGCGGTAGCCTTGCTGACATCAAGCAGTTTGCGAGGTGTGCCGTTAGGACGCGTTGTGTCCCATTCAATTTTCCCTTCATATCCTACAACCTTCGCTACTGTCTCAGTCAATTCCTTAATTGATAATTCTTTGCCGGTTCCGGCGTTTACCGTCTCATTTCCGGAATAGTTATTCATAAGGAAGACACAAAGGTTTGCGAGATCGTCAACATATAGGAATTCACGGAGCGGACTGCCATCGCCCCAACAAGTGACTGATTCAGCGCCACTCTCCTTTGCTTCATGGAAACGGCGTATAAGCGCAGGCAGCACATGACTGTGAGTAGGATGATAATTATCATTAGGGCCATACAGATTTGTCGGCATCACTGAAATAAAATCCGTACCATACTGACGATTCAGGTATTCGCAATATTTAAGACCTGAAATCTTTGCAAGCGCGTATGCCTCATTCGTCTGCTCAAGACTTGAGGTCAGCAAGCAACTCTCCGGCATCGGTTGAGGAGCAAGTCGCGGATAGATACATGAGGAGCCGAGAAACTGGAGTTTCCTGACGCCGTTTTTCCAGGCGGCATTTATCACATTCATCTCCAGAGTCATATTTATCCACATAAAATCGGCAGGTGCCTCTGAGTTCGCCACGATGCCCCCTACCTTGGCCGCTGCAAGAAACACATAATCCGGCTTCTCCTGCTCAAAAAATTCATTTACGGCCTTCTGGTCGGTAAGATCCAATTCGGCATGAGTCCGGGTCAGAATATTTGTATATCCCTGACGTTGAAGTTCGCGCACGATGGCAGAACCCACCATTCCGCGATGGCCTGCCACATATATTTTAGCTTCCTTTTCCATTACTTAACAATGCCCTTTTCGAGATATTCCTCAAGATTCAGACGCACGGCATCTGAAGCTCTTTCCACTGCCACTTTTGCCATGTCTGAGTCAACCATCTTCTTCACCAGCTCATGGAATGAAGTCTTTGTGGGATTCCAACCGAGTTTTGCCCTTGCCTTTGTCGGGTCGCCCCATAGATTCACGACATCCGTTGGTCTATAAAAATCTTCCGACACTTCAATCAGCACCTTTCCGGAAGCGGCGTCTATACCTTTTTCATTGACCCCTTCTCCTTCCCAGCGCAGACTGATACCTACACATTTGAAAGCCTCTTCAGCAAATTCACGCACTGTGTGTTGCTGTCCTGTGGCTATGACATAATCTTCCGGTTTCTCCTGCTGGAGGATTAGCCACATACACTCCACATAGTCGGGGGCATAACCCCAGTCGCGCAAGCTTGAAAGATTACCGAGATAGAGTTTATCCTGTTTCCCCTGTGCAATGCGGGCAGCGGCAAGAGTGATTTTGCGTGTTACAAATGTTTCACCGCGACGTTCCGACTCATGATTGAAAAGGATTCCCGAGCAGCAATACATTCCGTAGGCTTCACGATATTCCTTAACAATCCAGAATCCATATAACTTGGCGACAGCATAAGGGCTATAAGGATGGAAGGGAGTATTCTCATTCTGAGGCACTTCCTCAACCTTTCCATAAAGCTCGGACGTAGAAGCCTGATATATACGGCATGTATTGGCCAAGCCGCAATTTCTTACGGCCTCCAGAATTCTGAGAACGCCGGTGGCATCAACATTGGCAGTATATTCCGGCACATCGAAACTCACCTGAACATGGCTCTGAGCTGCCAGATTATATATTTCGTCCGGACGCACAAGTCCTATAGTCTTCACTAAAGACATTGAGTCGGCCATGTCGGCATAATGAAGATGGAAATGCGGGTGTCCTTCAAGATGAGCTATTCTTTCACGATAATCCGTGCTGCTTCTGCGGATTGTGCCATGCACGTCATAACCCTTTTCAAGCAGAAATTCCGCCAGGTAGGAGCCATCCTGTCCGGTGACACCTGTGATTAAAGCTGTCTTCATATATTAAAATATTCTTTTTTATACCATTGAGCAAATCTGGCAACTCCCTCCGGCATTGATATCCGGGGCTCATAGCCAAATAAGTCCTGCAACCTTGTTGTGTCGGCGTATGTCACCGTTATGTCTCCCGGCTGCATAGGGAGATATTCTTTTTCCCCTTTACTGCCCAGATTCTGTTCAAGAAAACGAATGAAATCCTCAAGTTTCTCCGGGTGGCCGCAACCGATGTTGAATATTCGTGACTCGTCAGGCATCGGGGCATGCACCAATTTTAATATTCCGTCTATTATATCGCTGATATACGTGAAATCACGCATCATGTCTCCATTATTGAAAACCTTGATTTTTTCCCCGTTCATTATGGCATCGGCAAAAAGCATCGGTGCCATGTCAGGTCGGCCATACTCCCCATAGACAGTAAAAAATCTTAATCCGGTGAGCGGGATGTGATATGCGGAATTATATACTTCAGCAAAGAGTTCGTTACACTTTTTGGTAGCTGCATATACCGACTTTGGCTCTTCAACCCTGTCAGACTCTGAGAAGGGGATGTTATGATTCTCACCGTAGACCGAACTTGAAGATGCATAAATTATTCCTTCAACAGGATGTCTTCTTGCACATTCCAGGATATTCAGGAAACCTGAGATATTCGTATGAACGTAAGGTAGCGGATTCTCCATTGAATAACGCATTCCGGCCATTGCCGCCAGATTCACCACTTTCTGCGGTCCGAACTCTCTGAAAAGCGTCTCCATAGCAGAAGAATCGGATATGTCAGCCCTCACGAACTTCACCCCCGGATATATCGTTGAGGTGAATTCCTTCATACACGGAGGGGAAAGATATTCCACCTCCCGACAAACGATTCCGGACTGAGGCACAATCTTTTCTGTCACACACCCTTCAAAGTCGAATCCTAATAATTCCAGACGTTTCAGCTTAAGCCGTGGATCATAGTAGTTGTTAAGATTGTCTATTGCGAGAACCTCAGCATCCCGCTCTGCTGCAAGACGCCCTATAAGATGGCTCCCTATGAATCCGGCAGCGCCGGTGACAAGATATCTCATCTCCGCTTCTCTTCAATCATTTTGATGATAGTGTCGTGAATCAAATCAAGATTTGATTCTTTACTGAAATGTTGAAGTGCAAACTCTTTACCCTTCCTCCCCATCTCTTTGAGGTCTTCAATATACATCCGGGAATATTTTCTCATAAGCATGGCAAAAGCCTCCTCATCCTCCGCATCCACAACTTCGCCACCTCCGGAATTTTTAAGAATCATTTCAGAGTCTGAATTGCGGTCGACAGCACCAATCACCGGCTTGCCTGAATACATATAAGCCACCAATTTAGAGGGAGTGGCTGTCATTGCCACATTCTTTTTCAGTCCGAATATAAGCAGGGATGCTTTAGCCTGAATCAATGGAGTCGTGTCCGGCTGAATATCACAGAACTCTATTTCCGCATGTGGATAATTCCCGGCAAGGCGAATGCACTCCTCCTTTTGAGAGCCGTTTCCGGCAATAATCAGTCGGCTTCCCGGCACATCGGCTCTTACAAAAGCCCGGATTAGCATCGGAACATTGGCCGACGGACTGACACTACCCACAAACATCATTGTAAAACGGGTGGGATATTCATTCTCTACATTCTCATAATGTGAGAAATCCTGCCAATTTCTGACCATCACCACTTTTTCCTCTTCCAGACCCCTCGACTTCATCAATTTTGATTTCATCTGCGGTGAAATAGCAATAACACGGTCGGAATGTCTGATATTTAATCTATCAAATGCAACAAGGAATGGTTTGGCAATTTTTCCCGGCAATCCCATCTTTCCGAGAAGCGATTCCGGATAAAGGTCCTGAATATGTGTCACGACCGGAATATGCTTTGCAGCAGCCTTATTCAGCAACATATACTGAGCCGCCGTAGGCCACGGATACGCATAAATCCCATCAATATCTTCGCTGTGTGTATCAATATATCTCACCACCTCTTTCCCAAACTGGTAACTCTCACGGAGCCGTCCGGGAATAGTAGGAATGGGTGATGCATAGCTCTGCACCTCATGAATTTTAAAAGGTAAATCCTTATTGTCACGCTCCTTGAAGACGGTACCTAACGGACGTGTCGGTGGCGGACAAAGCACCGTCACATCGCAGTCTTCCGACAAACGGTAGGCTATTGCCTCACTCATCAAAGCGGCTACTATCGGTTCCGGCGGAAACGAGCATGTCACCATTAAGATTCTCTTTCTCTCTTTCATTCTGTTGGAATATGGTTCTTGACAGAAGCGAATTTCACAACTCTCTCCTTTTTCCTCTCTTTCTTTAAGCCATTTATTACTGATTCAGCCATCATTTTCTCCAGACCATCTTGTTGACAACCCCCGTATAGCTTTGAATAATTTTGACAACCTTAGTCGAAACATTCTCATCAACATAATCCGGCACCGGAACACCGGCAAAACCTCGTTTGTTAAGTTCCACAGCCACTTCCACCGCTTGCAACAAAGAAACCTTATCAATTCCCGCAAGGATAAAATCGCCCTTATCAAGTGCCTCCGGGCGTTCGGTGGAGGTACGTATGCAGACAGCCGGGAAGGGATGCCCTATCGAAGTGAAGAAACTGCTTTCCTCTGGAAGGGTCCCGCTGTCGCTGACAACTGCAAAGGCATTCATCTGAAGGGAATTGTAGTCATGAAAACCGAGAGGTTCATGACAAATCACCCGTGAGTCCAATTCAAATCCCGAGATCTCCAGACGTTTCCGACTGCGTGGATGGCAACTATAAAGCACCGGCATATCATATTTCCTTGCCATTTCGTTGATGGCGGTGAAAAGTGAAATAAAATTCTTCTCAGTGTCAACATTTTCCTCACGATGTGCCGACAAAAGAATATATTTCCCCTTCTTCAATCCGAGACGTTCATGAATATCACTCTCCTCAATCTCCTTAAGGTTATTATGGAGCACCTCCGCCATCGGAGAGCCTACGACGTATGTGCGTTCTCTGGCCACTCCGGAAGCATTAAGATAACGGCGGGCATGCTCCGAATAGCACATATTGACATCCGAAATTATATCTACAATCCGTCGGTTGGTCTCTTCCGGTAGACACTCGTCGAAACATCTGTTGCCGGCCTCCATATGGAAAATCGGGATATGAAGCCTCTTCGCTCCAATGACACTCAAGCATGAATTAGTATCTCCCAACACCAGAACCGCATCAGGCAGATGCTCCACCATAAGCTGATAAGACCGGGCAATAATGTTCCCCATCGTCTCCCCAAGGTCGTTACCGACTGCATCAAGATAAACCTCAGGGTCTTTCAGCCTCAAGTCCCGGAAAAAGATTCCGTTAAGATTATAGTCGTAATTCTGACCCGTATGCACCAGCAACGTATCAAAAAAATCCCTGCATTTATTTATTACAGCAGCAAGACGGATAATTTCAGGACGTGTCCCAACAATTATCATCAGTTTCAGACGTCCGTCGTTTCTAAAAGTAGCCATTTTCTATCGTTTTACGGGGTCAAAGTATGTATCCGGACGATTGGAATCGAAATTCTCATTTGCCCACATTAAAGTCACCATCGGCTCAGTTTCGGAAAGATTGATGATATTATGAGTATATCCGGGAAGCATGTGGACAGCTTCGATTTTTTCTCCACTGACGTGATATTCTCTTATCTCGCCCTGAGGATCAGCCTCACAACGCATCTGAATCAATCCCTTACCGCTGACCACAATGAAGAATTCCCATTTACTGTCGTGCCAATGTTCTCCTTTGGTTATTCCCGGAAGAGACACGTTGACACTGAATTGGCCGCAATCCGCAGTCTTGAGAAGCTCTGTAAAACTTCCTCTTGCGTCTACGTTCATTTTCAAGGGAAATTTTACTTTATCTTCCGGAAGATAACTGAGATAGGTGGAATATAATTTTTTTGCGAAGGAACCATCCGGAATAGACGGGAGCATCAGAGTCTCGGGTTGCACGGAAAAAAGATGAAGTAGTCTTACAATCTCACCCAGAGTAGCGTTATGCACCACCGGGACTGCACAGAATTCCTCTTCAGGATTCACACCCTCCGGACCGGTCATCTTGTGCTCTTTCCCCATGAGTGCCTGCACCATCTCCTCTACCATATCGTCAATGTAGACAAGATTAAGTTCTGTTGCTTCATTATTGACAGTGATAGGAAAACCGTTGGCAATATTATTGCAGAAAGTGGCTACTGCCGAATTATAATTAGGGCGACACCATTTCCCGAACAGATTGGGGAAACGATATATCAATACTTTAGCACCGGTCTCGCGCGAATAATTGCGCAGCAAGTGTTCTCCGGCACGCTTGCTTTCTCCGTAGGGATTGTCAAGAGCCGCCTGTGTGGAGGAAGAAATCATCACAGGACATGTATTGCCACACTCCTTAAGGGTATCAAGAAGTTCGGAGGCAAATCCGAAATTTCCCTCCATAAATTCCTTAGGATCTTTCGGACGATTGACTCCGGCAAGATTGAAAACAAAATCTGCACGACTGCAATATTCCCGCAGAAGCTCCTTTGGTGTGTCTACATCAAACTCCATCACCTCCTCTATCTCCAGTCCGGGATAGATTCGGCATTTCCCATCTCTTATATTTTTAAGACGCGCACATAGATTTTTTCCGGCAAACCCTTTTGCTCCTGTCACTAAAACTTTCATAATCCTATTCCAACGTAACGAAATATCCCTCCCATTCAACAAACCCCTGTCAACTGAAGAATCTCTTTCCCCCGCTCAATCTTATTTTTCTTCCCGGCTACAAATTGTGCTGCCTTCAGACCCTTCTCCCTCATCTCTTCCGGGGGGAGAGCCAGCAATTCATCCAACATCCGTGCTATACCTCGGGGAGTCTCTTCATCAAGGATATAAACATAATCATGATATTCGTCCGGCATTCCGGGAAGGTTGGTAGTCAACACAGGGGTGCCGGTAGACATATATTCCATATTCTTGGAAGGGAAAGAATACTTCACAAATTCAGCATCAGTAGGCCGGGGATTGACGAGCAGCCAACCCTTTTTCTCATTCTCCACTATCTGACCGTTAGGGAGCTGACCCATATATCTTATCCGGGAATCCTTTTCTGATATTCCCTTAATCTCCTCTACCATTGGACCTGCTCCATAAAGATGAAGGCGAATATCAGGATGTGACACTTTGCGGAAGCCGTCAATCAATATGCCGATTCCATACTCCCTGAAAAGACCACCGGCGTATATCACTATTTTTTCAGGCCCCGTGCGTCTGTTATCATCGGTCTCATCCTTTCTTTTTTCCTCCAACGATGTTATGGCTAACTCCCCGTCTACAACCCCTTCCATAACTATATATGGGCGATTGTGACGGTTGACGGGACCATTCATGCTCTCTGTAAGAAAGACGTAACCTGAATATTTAGACATCAGGAATCTCATCCCCATCTCGGAAAGTCTGGATTTCAATCCTGATGTTCCCACCATGAGGCCCGGCATATCTGTAAGGATCCCTATGGTTCTGATTCGGCAAAGACGTGCTGCCAATAAAGCTCCTGAAGTAATGCCGGTGTTGAGAATATCGCAGATTATACTCTTATTCCTTTTTTCCCCGGGGCCGAATGAGAACGACAGGACTCTGAAGAAAGTCAGAATCGATATTAAGAACTGACGGAAAACCGGAAAGTCTATAATAGGGAGATGAATATATCTTACCCCTCCATGTTCGGAATTTTTAAAATTTTCACATCTTTTCAATGAACCCGGCACAACCGGGGGAGAAGACAATGCAGTCACCTCTGCATGATTGGCAGCTAACCCTTCAGCCAAGAGCCTGTTAAACTTCTGCATGGCAAAACCGGGATTTACCCCGCTCCTCCTGAAAATATCCTCCTGTACTTCCGGAGCGGCTAACGCAGATATATATAATATTTTTTGCTTCTCTTCCTGCATAATCAGGTTTACCCGGAGGTTTTCACTTCCCTAAGACTCTGATTTAACTCAAAAAAATTCGCCTTTCCATATCCTGACGTTCAACCCCTCTTTGTCATATCCTCTCTTATTCAAGTAAGGTGTGATAATAGAAGAATCTCTTAACGTATACTTCAGACGTGAAGAAAATATATATAGCTGAGGCGATGTAAGCCATAAATACGATAGTCAATACTAATGCAAACGCATCCTTCTTAGCTCTCTTAAACAACGGGAGAAATCCCAAAATACCTGCCTGCTGATAGTAAATAAGGATTCGGGCTGCCATACCGATTGTACCCGTAATTGGAGTAAAGGCATAACCTAAAAGCATACAGAGGATAAAATATCTGAATTTTGTAGATCGAAATTTCAACAGATACCCGATATATATAGACATTATAAGCTGGAAGATAAAGCCGAGACCGGAACGCATCTCCACGACCATATTCGATTCCTTCATATAATATTCATACTTACCATATTGTTTATAAGTACTGAGAAGCTCTACAACATCTACAATGGGTTGAGGGAAGAACTGACAGATAAACAATATCACGACATACACCAACAGAACCCATTTATAATTTACCTTGACACAATAAATCAGCGGGAATAGCAAGAAAGCGGCGAACGCTGATTTATGAAACAGCAACCCGACAGATACCAAAACGGCCGCTTTGATAAATTTCTTGTCCACCACGAAGGGTAATGCCAGCATCATAAAACTCATGGCAACACTCTGACGCATCATACTTAGCTGTGTCACCATAAATCCTGGCATAAACATATATAGCGCCAAAGCCTGCCATTGATACTTGCGAGGCACCATCTTCATGATGAACCATCCAATCACTCCAAACTGAAAGAAGGTCAGAAACATGACCATCGCCTCAAATCCCAGGGGCTTAAACAGCTTGTTAAGATATATCCATCCAATCTCTATGTCACCTAAATAACTGTTGAATATATATCTGTCTGAACGGGAATTTACCTCTTCAAAAACATGGCTATATGCCGCATAATCGTTACCAAAGTGATCTCTGATACCGAAAAAAAGTGAAAGGAGCACAATTACACCGGGCAGAAGGTTCTGCTTGGTTTTCGCCTGATTACTGGAAATAAGTATTAAGACTGCTATAAGGCTTACCAATACTATGGTATACATTATTCTTCCTTTCTTTCTGAAATTACTCTATAAGCTTCAAGCAACTGATTCAGATTTTCATCTGCATCATACATCTCCTTCTTTATTACAGGACTGGCAATCTTATCCTTATCTTGAAAGAGCCTGATAATTTTCCACGCTAATTCCGTCTCTTCCTCAAATCGATATAATGACTCCGGATAATCTTTAAGCATATCCGGTGCACCTCCGCAATAACTGCTCAATACCGGAGTCCCAACCATCATTGCCTCACCAAGACTGTTTGGACTGTTTTCGATTGAAGAGGCGCTGATAAACAGGTTTGCCTTCATATATTCCTTCAGCATCTCCTCCTCGCTAAGAATCCCCAGAAACTTTATTGACCCCTCTAATCCTGTTTCCCGTATTAACTCCCTTATAAATCTCGCATATCCTCCACAAAGAATAAAACTTCTCTTATCCGGAAAATATCCGGCTACTCTCAACTGCACACCGGGATATTCCCTTTTTACAATTTGTAGTGCCTGTATAACCTTATGAAGCCCCTTATACGGGAATTCCCCCTGAGACATAAATACTGTGTGCGGAGTGCATCCATTGAAACTCCACTTTTCTCCCTTCCTGAAACTCTCTCTAAGGATTTCTCCTACCTTAAAATAGACAGAATTAGGACTGAGTTCGCGGGTATGGGCATAGTCCCACGAAGTTCTCCCCCCTACATATTTAATACCCCTCAGCAATTCCTTCTCATCCTTACCCCGAAGATAAAATTTCTTTTGCTGTGCCTTCATTCCGTCTGCCCGAATTATATCCCGGAATGTTTGCTTGACATCACATCCTTCCAGGCCTCCCGTGAAATACTTTGCTATTTCTGATATCAAGCCTTGAATTGACACAAAAACTCCGCGATAGCCATTGCTTTTCACCCAGTTCAATCCATGACGAAATTCCGAACCGTGAATGTGGACTACGTCAGGAGAAAAAGTCTGATTGATTTGTCTCATCCACTCTTTGACTTTTTCTCCCTTTCCATTTAATTCCTTAAATGGAAAGATGTAGAAATGTCCTCCCTCTATATTCAGTTCAGTTAATTCCTTAACCGGACCGGGACATATCACAGCAAGTTCAACGTCCTTACATCCTTTTAATTTTGCATACATGGAGTCTATCCAGCCACCCTGAAAGCTTTTCCCCATATGGAAATAGCTTTTCACCGGATTCAACTCCAATATACTGATCCAAAGGACTTTCATCAGGAATAAAACTCTTCGTAATATTTTTGATAATCTCCGGAAGTGACTCTATTCATCCATTCCTCGTTATCAAGATACCATCTTACTGTCCTCTCTATCCCTTCCTCAAACTGAAGTGAGGGTTCCCACCCTAACTCATCATGGAGCTTTGTAGAGTCTATGGCATAGCGCAAATCGTGACCTTTCCTGTCTGTCACATATTTGATTAAACTCAAACTTTTACCTTCCGGATTTCCGAGAAGACGATCTACTGTCTTTATGATAACCTTTATCAAATCAATGTTTTTCCACTCATTGAATCCACCGATGTTATAAGTATCCCCGGGACGTCCTTTATGGAAAATCAAATCAATTGCTCCGGCATGATCCTCCACATATAACCAGTCTCTTACATTCTCTCCCTTTCCATAAACCGGAAGTTCCTTGCCCTGCCTGATATTATTGATGAAAAGAGGGATAAGCTTTTCCGGAAACTGAAAAGGGCCGTAATTATTAGAGCAGTTAGTGACCAATGTCGGCATCCCGTAAGTGTCATGATAAGATCTGACAAAATGGTCGCTGGAGGCCTTTGACGCGGAATAGGGTGAATGTGGCTGATAAGCGCGAGTCTCTACAAAGAATTCATCTCCGTATGGTGGCTCACCTTCCGGTTTTGTAAGCTCCAGGGCACCATACACCTCATCTGTTGAAATATGATAGAACAACTTGCCATCAAACCCTTCCGGCAATGACTCCCAGTATTCCCTGGCAGCCTGGAGCATAGAGAGGGTACCCATTACATTTGTCTGTGCAAAAACAAACGGGTCACGGATTGAACGGTCAACATGGCTTTCAGCCGCAAGATGAATCACCCCGGTGATTTCATATTTTCTCATCACCTCCCTCATATCATCAAGATTGCAGATATCAGCGCGAAGAAAAGTATAATTCTTCGCATCTTCTATATCCTTAAGATTTTCAAGGTTGCCGGCATAAGTCAGCTTGTCAACATTTACTATGTGATATTCAGGATATTTCCTGACAAAGCGTCTGACAACATGAGACCCAATGAATCCGGCCCCACCGGTGATAAGAATATTCTGTTTCATTTTGAGGAAGTGGTGTATATATTTCCGGAACGAGCCACATTCAGGAGTGATTCGAGAGTAGCGCTCTTCTTAGGCGCGACTGTCATCATATTCTTAAAAGTGTCAAGACGGTGAATGTCGGAACCGATAAGGTCTATAAGACCTTCTTTAAGCAACCATTCACTTTTGCGACGAGCAGTCTCACCATAGCTCCCTACGGCTGAAAGATAATCAAGTTGAAACTTTACCCCCCTTTCATGAAGACGACGATAGTCCGTCTCGCTCATATAGCGGTATCTTTCCGGATGGGCAAGCATGGGATAATAGCCGGCATGCAACACATTGTCCAGCAAATCCTCCATATTGATCGGAGGACTGAAATAGGAAGTCTCTACCAGCAATAGATTACCCTCTTTACCCAAAGTCAGGAAATCGCGTGTCTCCAGACGCTCCTCAAAAAGAGTGTCAAGCATATTTTCGGAGGCAAGATTCAATTTGACCTTTCCATTCCATGCAAGATTTAACTCCTCAAAGCGCAGTAGAAGATCGGCTGTGGTGTTGGGATAGTCCTCCATGATATGAGGAGTCAGCCAGACCTCCTTAATCCCTGACTGCTCATAATGCCGGAGTACTTCGAGAGAATCCTCAAGAGTGCGGAGACCGTCGTCTACTCCCGGCAATATGTGTGAGTGCCAGTCTACCAAGCCATTGGTCAGACCGGACTCTTCAAGTGTATTAACCTTGCGTTTAAAAGGCCACATCTTTCCTAATTTTAAATCAAAAATTATTTTACATCGCTATATCCATAGCCGTAATGTCCATAATATCCGTATCCGCTTTCTCTGCTACCGACACCATTAAGGATTACGCTGATATTATTATATTTCTTAGTGAGATAGAATTCCTTAAGTTCATCAAGAAGATTTTTCTCAAGGAGGTTGGCACGGACAACAAAGAGCGTACGGTCCATATATTTAGACATTATCAAGGTGTCGACCACTATATTTACCGGTGGACAGTCTATCAGTATAATGTCGTATCTCTGTCTTGCTTCCTCAAGCAAAACCTCCATTTTTCCGTTATCCAACAATTCTGCCACATTTGGAGGACGATTACCGATAGGAAGCAAATCAATATTCGCACCATCCGGATTCTTTACCAGCATGCCGGTCCAATTGTTATCCCTTCCTGCAAGATAATTACTGAGTCCATTACTTGGACTTCCCACGTAAGTAGATAGAGAGCCATGTCGAAGGTCACCATCAATAACTAAAACCCGGTGATCCTTATGGGAGAAAGCTTCAGCAAGGTTGAAGGCGATGAATGATTTTCCGGACCCGGGATTGAAAGACGTCAGACCTAATATACAAGTCTCTTCTTTTCCCATCATGAAGTCAATGTTACCCCGGACAATTCTGAACGCTTCATTAACCAGGTCTCGTTCACCCTTTTTAACCACATGCTTAAGAGTATCAACCTCTTTCTGCTTATTCTTCTTATTGATGTGTGATATCTGTCTAAGACCTGACAAAAATCCTTTCTTCCCGACGTAAGGAATCTCTCCGGCAAAGGGAATCTGAAGTCCGTCAAGGTCGCGACGTGAACGAACCTTAGTGTTGGTTGCCTCGATAAAATAGATAACTACCCCCGGGAATACGAGACCAAGGAAAATACACACTGCCATAATCACACTTTTTTTAGGGGAGATAGGTGACTGTGAGCCGTAGGGAGGCTGAATCACACGTGTGTTGTATGCAGTGAATGCCTTGGACAGTTCATTCTCCTCTCTCTTCTCCAACAGATAGATATACAGGTCTTCCTTCACTTTCTGCTGACGCTCAACAGAGAGAAGATATTTAGCCTTTTCCGGCTGAGAAATCAATGCCTCCTCATTTTTACCTTTGGCATTAGTCATCTCTTTAACTTTTGTTTCAAGAGAACCTACCAATCCGTTCATGGCACTGCAAAGACCTTCATACATCCCGTTCAGGGAAGCCTTATATTCCTTGACCCAAGGATTGTTGGGACCGGAATTCTCCATCATCTGCTGATATTGGATGAGGAGCTTGTTATACTCGGCAATTTCCGTATTAATCTGCATGTTGGGGAGACCGAGATTTGCCGGAATAACCTTCCCGGCATTCTTGGGATTAAACAGGAAATCTCGCATATATTTAGCCATGGACAGCTGAGTATAGTCATCAAGAAGAGACTGGTCTACCATCTGGTCACGGCTTAACTGCATTCCTGTGACCATTGCCATGTCCGGAAGCATATTGTCTGTCTTATATCGGGAGATGTCGGCATCGACATTACCCAGCTCAGACTCAATAACTGCAAGACGTTCGTTAATGAACTCATTAGTAGCCACTGTCACGCGATTGCGATCGGTAATCCAATTCTGATTATATACAGAAACAACCGTGTTAAGAAAATCGGAAGCAATCTGAGGAGACACACTGGTGATCGTCAGTTCGACAACATCGGCATCTTTGTCGGCAAGATCACCCTTCAGGAGAGCCTTGTAAGCCTCCACGGTCGATGCGAATGGCTTTTTCCATACATTCATCTCTATCTCCTTATCAACCTTTCCGGTAAAAGTGCCGTTAGGCTGAACCAGCAGCTGACCTATCGGAGATTTGATTGCGGAGAATGACAGACGAGTTGTCAGAGTATTATCATACTCCTCCTTTTTTCCGTTGACAATCTTCCAGAAATCATAGAGAACAATTGTATTGTCCGGACGGAGCTTAACCTTGAATCCGGCATTATCCTCATTTCCAAGATCAATAAATTCCACACTTAAGGGATTGGTAGAACCGTAAAGGGTCACCGGGTGAAATTTTCCGGTCTTATTATAATTAATATCAAGTCTGAGATGTTCCACCACCTTACTCACCACGTATGGTGACGACATGGTCAACAATTCATTATTGACATTAGCTTTGCTTGAAAGGAATCCCATGTGTTTGAATTCGGAAGAGATATCAGTGCCTCCTCCCACATCGTGATTCTGAATAAGAACCTCAATCTGTCTTTGATAGACCGGTTCCTGCTTTGCTGTATAGAAGAAGCCGAAAGCCACAAAGACAATCAGCGATAAGAGAAACCATTTCCAGTATCTCAGACATGAAGCAAAGAAAGCTCTTAATGAAAAGGTCTGTTCTTCATCCTCCTCATGGTCATGGCCCTTCTTTTTTGATGAGTAGTAATCCATTGGATTATCCTTTTATCGTGAGGAATTTAAAATTCAGAAAACATCAGCAAAATGATAAAGACGCAATACTGACGTATCTATCCCTATCATTTCGGTTATCCATTTGACCCGGTATAATAAAATTGATATATTTATATTTTCAGCGGTTCTATTATCCCGTCTCTGAATTGCTTATTATTTGAAAATCAACACCGCTATTGATGTGAGTAGAGAAGCCACAGACACCCAGAAGCCGGCAGAAAGTGCAGTGTTACCATTAACTGTGGTTGTACGCTTCTGTACTCCGTTAGGTTCTACATATATAATATCATTCTGCTTGAGATAGAATGCCGGAGAACTCATGAGTTGCTGAGCGTTCGTGAGATCTACGATATATGAATTAACCTTACCGTCCGGCTCTGTGCGAATCACCTTTACATTCTGACGCTGACCCTGAATTGTAAGGTCACCGGCAAGAGTGATAGCTTCCAAAATATTGATATGGTCACGGTTCATGTCATAACGGCCCGGAGACTTAACCTCTCCCAAAATGCTGACACCGGTGCTTAGGAATTCCACCACTACTGTCGGGTCTTTAATGAGATTCTTTGCAAGAAGTTCTCCCTTGATAAAGCCGGTGAGTTCGGAACGTGTCATTCCGGCAACTTTTAGAATACCGAGAACCGGGAAGTCTATGGTACCCTCGGGAGATATTGTATAGCTTGAGGTACCGTCAGAACTATTGTATGATCTGGAAGCAGTACCCGAGCCGTTAACAAACGGGTCAGAGGTTGTTGCGTGGTTACTGATAACCGGGAGATTGAACAAAGCAGCCAAAGAAGGGTCTTTGGAATGAACCACTATTGAAATTTTGTCACCGGGTTCAAGACGGATAGCGTTCTGCTGACTGGTAACAAGCTCAATTGTAGTCTTGTCAAGATCTTGCATATAAGCAATATTCTTGGGTGTGGTGCAACCACCGAGCATCATAGACACCAGAAGTATCAATGACGCAAACATTGATAGAAAATTGATTTTTTTCATCTTATAGTCTTGTTGTTATTATCGTTGTTGAATTTTTTTCTTAACCGTGGACCGAAATCTTTCAATATAGAGTCGTTCCTTCTCTCTTTTCTTTCTTCCTTATCATCGCTGTAAGCCAAACATTTCCAATAGTCCAGACCACAATATCAATGACCAGAATAAGATTTATATTCATGACAGGAGAGAGAAGAAGGTTGACCACCATAAAGAAGAGGGAAATGATAAGGATAATCCCGAGTGCCTTACGGGAGCTGAGCCCTAAATCCAAAAGTTTATGATGGATATGGCTTCTGTCCGGGAGGAAAGGATTTCTACCCTCTTTTTTTCGATGAAGATAGACCCTCACAACGTCAAACAGAGGTACAATCAATGGAGAATAAGCAATAATCCAGGGGTCATAGTGTTCAATCGAAGGAGCCAAAGGCTCGGTTATCAATGCCAAAGAAAGAAAGGCGATAACCATTCCCACAGTCAGGGAACCGGTGTCGCCCATAAAAATCTTGCTTCGTTTTGATACCTTCCCGAATACATTATAATAGAAGAAAGTGAGAAGAGAGCCTGTTGTAGCCCAAGCTATCATGGCATAAAGATATTGCTCCGCCATGATGAATATATATCCGTACCAAGCTAAAGTAATGGTGCTGAGTCCGGAAGCAAGTCCGTCTATTCCATCTATCAGGTTGATGGCATTCAGAAGATATACCACTATAAAGCCTGTAAGAATCCATCCCAACCAATAAGGGACATCGTTAATAAAAAGGATGTCGTGAAGATTGGTTAAGTGTATCCCGGAGATTAAGATAAGAACAGAGCATATAATCTGCACCACAAACTTTGCACGATACCTGACTCCTATAAGGTCGTCAGCAATGCCGACAAGATAGAGCAACAGCAACGAACACATCAAAAACAGGGAAGACACGATATGTTCATGACTCAGAATAGTGCATATATGCACATTGTCAAATTTCAGGCACCAGCCGAGAACAAGTGTCATGGCACACATCACAGAAGGAAGAAAAGAAATTCCTCCGAGACGTGGCACAACTCCACGATGGATTTTGCGCGCATCCGGATTGTCAAACAATTTCCTGCGGAATGCTATGCTCAATATCTGAGGTATCAACACACCCGTCAACAATGCCGAGATGAAGAAAGCCACAAATATTGTTTCAATCCAAAATATCATTAGATATCAAAGAGTTAAATTAGTTCTATAAAGTCCGGAGAAACCTCTGCGGCAACGGCACCAAGCCCCTCCAACATTATTACCAGGCGACGGCTGCGCGCCCCCTTCACTTTCATAAACGTTCCTTCACACCCGTTTAGTGCCCCTCCTATGATTCTTACCCGCTTTCCGAGACTAAGATTCAACTCTCCGGGACGGAAATAGATGAAATTATTCAGTGAATTTTCTATCGCCTTGCGAAAAGCGTTCATCTGAACATCCGGAACTATTATCGGCACATTCCTCTCCCCCTCGGGTCGGCAGAGATACTGCACAATTCCTTTCTGATCCTTCAGTGTCTGAAGCTCCTTGCGCGTGCCCTTCACAAAAATAAGACTCGGAACGGCAGGACGCAATTCCCGCTTCTTTTTTCCTCCCGGAAGAGTTACAAGGATATATCGCATAGGAAGAAAATATTCCAGACCGGCTGCCTCAAACAAGTCGCGGGCTTGTAATTCCCGGCGATATGGCGCACTCATGGCATGCCAACGCCGCGTTTCTTCACTATTGCTATCTCCATTCACGTCGAAACATTCTCCCGGCTCCCCGCCTACCTTATTACACATTGATAGGCAGATATTTACACAAACCAAAACATCTATATACCCTCTTCCTGCCACGAAAGAAATCCTGATTCAGATTCATTCCGCACCATTTTTAAAGTATATAGCAAACGCAAAATTAATCTTTTTTTACAAATTTACAAAACTATAATCCCTTACTATCTTTTTTATAAATATCCTTATCTCTTTGCTCAGGATTACAAATAATATTATCTTTGGGGACATAACTGACCTCAAACGATTAATATTTTCCCGTCCCGGGATTAAGTTTGTCGGGTTTAAACAGTATCCGATGCCTAAGCTTCTTCAAATAAATGTTACTGCCAACTGGGGCTCCACCGGTAAAATTGCCGAAGAAATCGGTAAGCTGGCAATAAATGCCGGATGGGAAAGTTATATTGCATACGGTCGTGGCAGACCGGTTAGCAAGTCCCGGCTCATTCGTGTCGGAAATGATTATGACATGTATTCCCACATTCTCAGGACCCGCTTGTTTGACAGCCATGGTCTTGCTTCTCGACACGCCACACTCTCACTAATCAAAAAAATAAAACTTATATCGCCGGATATCATTCATCTCCATAACATTCACGGCTATTACCTTAATTATCCCATTCTTTTCGAGTATCTGAAAAATACCGGGATTCCGGTTGTGTGGACTCTGCATGACTGCTGGACCTTTTCCGGACATTGCGCACATCATCTCTCCCCTTTCTGCGACAAATGGAAAACGGAATGTAATAATTGTGTGCGGCTGAGCTCCTATCCTGCCTCAATATGGAAAGACCGAAGCAAGAGAAATTTCTTTCAAAAAAAAGAGAGTTTCTCATCCCTGCCGAATCTCACCCTGGTACCTGTTTCTTACTGGCTTCAGCAGGAATTGAGTTCCTCCTTCCTTGCCGATTACCACTCATTTGTCATTCACAACGGTATTGACCTTTCTATCTTCACTCCCTCAGATAATCAAATTTCAAAGCAAAGGGATTATTATTCAATATTGGGGGTCAGCAGCGTTTGGGAAGCCCGGAAAGGGTTGGACGATTTTATAAAACTCCGGTATCTGCTCCCTGACAATTTCCATATTACTCTTGTCGGGCTCTCTCCCAAACAGATTAAGTCTCTTCCCCCCGGAATAAAGGGGATAACCCGGACTCAGAGTGTAGAAGAGCTCCGAAATCTCTATCGCGAGGCAGATATCTTTGTCAACCCTACACTGGAAGACACTTACCCTACGACCAATCTGGAAGCTATGGCATGTGGAACTCCGGTTCTAACCTATGCCACCGGAGGATCTCCGGAATCAATAGGAGAAGCCACCGGTGAAGTTATCGATTATGGCGATGTAAAGAAGTTGGCAGAAAGAATAAGGAAAGTATGTGAGACGCATCCTTATTCTTCGGGGAGATGTCGCGCGCATGCCGAAGCTCATTTTGACAAAAACCAAGCCTTTCAAAAATATTTAGAACTTTACAATAAACTTATCTGACAAATGATTCCGCCTGAATAATACCATTATTTCAAGGAATTAATATAGCGTAGACAACTAATGTGACTATTTAAAATCCTGTTGCAATGATTATCATAACAAATCTTCCTTCATTCTATAAAATAAATCTCTATAACGAAATCAACCGGCACAAGAAAATCTTTGTCATTTTTTCCAACAGAGATGCTTCAGACCGCAACAAGGATTTTTTCAACGGCAGCATGGAGTTTGATCACATTTTCCTGTCCGGTTCTTTCAGCCGGAAAGTGATTGCCATACGCAATATCCTTCATTCCCATCCTTATAGTGAATTTATCATTTCCGGATGGGATGAACCCGTTTTCTGGGCTTCTCTGATGCTGTCACCGAAACGAAAGAACGCGGTTGTTATAGAATCCTCTATCTATGAATCCCGGACAACGGGTCTTAAAGGATTCGTAAAGAAGGGTTTCATCCGCCGCATTTCCAAATGCTACGCTTCCGGGAAACCTCAGAGACAATTGGCGGAACAATTAGGATTCAAAGGGGAGATGGTAATCACCAAGGGTGTCGGGCTTAAGAAACTTTTTACTCAGCCCCCCTACGAACCGCGTACCGAAGTAAAGAGATTCCTTTTTGTCGGCCGATTGGTGAAAGTAAAAAATCTTGAGTTTCTAATCCGGAGATTTAATGACCATCCTGAACTGGAACTTACTATTGCAGGATTCGGAGAACTGGAAGATGAACTAAGAAAGATTGCAAGCCAAAACATTCGGTTTGTCGGAGCAATACCAAACGATGAATTAGGGAAGTATTATCGGGAAGCTGACGTGATGGTGCTCCCGTCCATGTCTGAACCATGGGGACTGGTGGTCGAGGAGGCGCTCAACAATGGCACTCCATGCATGGTAAGCGACAGGGTTGGCGCTGCTGACGACATGATAGGTAATAAGTATGGTATTATCTTCTCGCTCTCCGAAAAAGACTTTGAGGACAAATTATCTAAAATCAGAGATATTCATAAATACAACATTCTTAGGAAAAACATTTCAACATTGGACTTCAAGGCCCTTCAGCAATCACAAATAGACGCATATTTGTAGCTGTCAACGCAGTCTCAAAGTATTGTTTTTGCAAACTAAGGATTATTTCCTTAAATTTGTAGATAATAAACGGAATTTTATGCAGGCAATAATTTTAGCTGCCGGAATGGGACGGCGTCTCGGCGAGTTAACCGCTGACAATACAAAATGCATGGTTAAGGTAAATGGAGTCATGCTTATCGACCGTCTGCTCCAACAACTTTCCTCACTGAATCTCACACGCATAATCATTGTTATAGGATATAAAGGGGATGCATTGAGAGAATATGTTGCCTCAAGATATTCACATCTTAATTTAGTTTTTGTCAGGAACGATGTCTTTGACAAGACGAATAACATATACTCCCTATGGCTCGCCCGCGACTACATATCAACGGAAGAAACCTTATTGCTTGAATCAGACCTCATATTTGAAGACAGTGTGTTGAAGGCAGCTGTTGAGGCTCCATATAAGGACTGTGCTTTAGTCAGCAAATACGAATCATGGATGGACGGCACAATGGTAAAAATTGATGATTACCACAACATTGTCAACTTCATCCCTAAGAAAGCTTTTGATTACGACGAAACCGACCATTATTATAAGACGGTCAATATCTATAAGTTCTCGAAGGAATTTCTTATCGGTCAATATCTTCCATTTTTAGAGGCGTATATAAAGGTACTGGGAGAAAATGAATATTACGAGCAAGTGCTCCGCGTGCTCACCATGATAGACTCCACCGGAATCAAAGCCCTTCCCATTTCAGGGAAACACTGGTATGAGATTGATGATATTCAGGATTTAAGAATAGCCGAAGCCATATTTGCCGACCCTGAGGAGCGACTGCAGAAGATTTCCAAATCCTTCGGTGGCTACTGGAGATATTCAGGAATGACCGACTTCTGCTATCTTGTCAATCCCTATTTTCCGCCTCAGCGAATGATTGATGAGATGAAAGCCAATTTCGAGCCTTTACTCCGCGATTATCCCTCGGGCATGGGAATAAACTCCCTGATAGCCGCCAAATATTTCTCACTGCGACATGATTATGTGGCTGTAGGGAATGGAGCCGCCGAACTAATCAGCGCCTTACTCTCGACACTTGACGGCAACTTCGGAATCATATATCCTACATTTGAAGAATATCCAAACAGACTATCTTCCAACCGGATAGTCAAGTTCCTTCCGGACAATCCGGACTTCTCATACAATGCCGGAGACCTTACCAGCTTCTTTAGCCGGAACCCGGTAAAGAATCTGCTCATCATCAATCCCGACAATCCTTCTGGAAACCTCATCTCCAAGTCCGGAATGAATCTGTTGCTTCAATTTGCCAAAGAACGTGATATGCGTCTGATTGTTGATGAATCTTTTCTTGACTTTGCAGATGACGCTTCATCAATTTCCCTACTCAAGAATGACATCATTGAAAACAATCCCAATCTTATACTTCTCAAATCTATCTCCAAATCATACGGTGTTCCGGGGTTGAGATTGGGAATTATCGCCTCCTCTGATAAAAAGCTTATAGAGACAATCCGCAAAACCGTCAGCATCTGGAATATCAATTCTTTTGCCGAATTTTATATGCAGATTTTCGGAAAATATGAAAACGATTATTCCTCCGCTTGCATCCAATATGCTCATGAACGAGATATTTTCTTTGAGGAATTATCCCGGATTGAATTCCTGAGAGTAATCCCTTCTTCGGCTAACTTCTTCCTCTGTGAAGTTACAGACCGCTTCACATCCCATGAACTTGCCATAAAGCTACTAAATGAGCATAACATTCTCATAAAGGATGCGACAAACAAAGCCGGAATTCCCCCGGGCAGAGAATACATACGCCTCTCTATCCGCGACCGCAACGACAATCATCATCTTTTCAAAGTCCTGAAATCTCTGTAATCCAAATCTTCGGAATGAATAAGATATCTACCATTTGTATATGTGGAGGAGGAGGACTCGGCACTGTCTGTGCCGGAGTATTTCTTTCCAAAGGACTTACGGTGAATATTCTCACAGGTCACCCTACCGACTGGAGCAGAGAGATTTTAGTCACTGACCTTAACAACCACCTTTTCTCCGGAAAACTGAATGATGTTTCTTCCGATCCGAATATCGTTATAAAGGATGCCGATTTAATATTGATGACAATACCCGGCTTTCTGATTGAGAAAACCTTGCATGATATCAAACCCTTCCTCAAAAAAGATGCTGTTGTCGGCTCAGTTGTGGGGAGTACCGGTTTCTTTTTCTTCGCACATAAGATATTGGGCGAGTCACACACACTATTCGCCTTCCAGCGTGTACCATACATCGCAAGGACTCAGGAATATGGACATTCAGGAAAGTTACTTGGTTATAAGCCTCTTCTTAAGGCCTCCATTGAGAATTGCAGCAATCCGAGAGAATTGGCTAATATCCTTGAATCCCTTTTCAATACGCCCATAGAACTTCTGGAAAACTTCTATGAGGTAAGCCTGACCAACAGCAATCCGATACTCCACACCGGTCGTCTATATTCACTATGGAATGATTACCGGGGAGAACTCCTATCTAAACAATCTCTTTTTTATGAAGAATGGGATGATTACGCTTCCGAACTTATTATTGCAATGGATAGAGAATTCCAAAACTTACTGACGGTCCTCGGAATCCGTAGAAATGCAATCCCCAACCTACTGGATTACTACGAATCGAATGACGCAAAATCGCTGACCGCCAAGCTTCGCTCTATTCCTGCTTTTAAAGGGATCGGTTCTCCCATGAAAAAGAGCGGGAACGGATGGATTCCTGATTTCAACAGCAGATATTTTACGGAAGACTTTCCTTTCGGGCTACGGTTTATAAGAGACATTGCGCTGACCCGTAATATCAAATGTGAAGTTATTGAAAAGGTCCTTGAGTGGGGATTATCTAAAATCCATGATTCCCGGTCCGGAACCCTAAACAAACAATGATTATGAAGCAACTTACCACCGAGGAATTGCGAGATATCCAGCTTCAGATTTTAATAGAAGTTGATAAATTCTGTCGCGAAAATAAATTAAAATACTCATTGGCCTACGGCACACTCTTAGGAGCGGCACGCCATGGAGGGTATATACCCTGGGATGATGACATTGACATCATGATGCCCCGGGAAGACTACGACAAATTCATAGCTACGTTTTCGCATCCTTACATGGAAGTATATTCTTCACGTCATCAAAAAAGCTACTTGCTTCCCTATGCAAAGGTTGGTGATTCACGTACACTTTTTGACGAACTATCTTCTCAAAGATTTAAAGCCGGAATTAATATTGATATTTTCCCGGTTGATAATTTTGCACACCCCTCACCTGAATTGCAGAAATGGTTTGAGAAAAAATCAATATTAGACAAAATATTTGACATTAAAATAATCCCTTTTCGCAATTCTCCGATAGACTTTAAATTGCAAAAGAGTTATTACTATCTTAAATATCCTTTCCTGACATTACGGAGACTTAGAGATAAAATTGAAAAAACCGCTCAATTCTTTAACTCCGTGCCAAGTGGTATCGTCGGAGTTTTGTCCACGCCCCGGACATCTCTCGATTGCGGATTCCCATCTTCAATATTACAGGAATTTTCCGAAATAGAATTTGAAGGAATTCCTTTCATTTGTGTGAAGAAGGTGGATGAATACCTGACATACATGTATGGCGACTGGAGACAACTTCCTCCGGCTGACAAACAGGTGACACACCACCTTTATAAGGCTTATAAGAAATTGTCATGATTTGATTTACCGGACAGCTATGATTTCCGTTGTATTCGTTTCCAACTTTCTTATTCATCATCAATATCCTTTCTGCCGGGAGATGTTGAAATGCACAGAAATTAATTTCACCTTTGTGTGTTGCAATCCCCTTTCGGAAGAACGTAAAAACCTGGGCTATGAAGATTATAGCAATCTTCCATTCGTAGTCCGCACTTACGACGGGCCCGATTCAATGCAGAAAGCACTGACGCTCACCGCGGAGGCAGATGTGGCAATTATCGGACATGCCGACGACGAATTTATTCGCATCCGAATGAGTCAGAACAAGCTTACCTTTAAATATTGCGAAAGACTTTTCAAAAGAGGGAAATGGGTATTGCTTCATCCGGCGGCACAGAAGAGCTTGTATCAGACCTTCACTAAATATCGTAAAAAGAATTTATACATTCTTGCAGCAAGCGCTTTCTCAATGCCGGATCTGAGATTATGCGGTTTCAATCCCAATAAAGGTTTCAAATTCGGCTACCTGCCGGAGGTTATCAGATATGACGATATTGATTCATTGATGAATCAAAAAGAGCCTGCAAGCATAATATGGGTTGGTCGGTTCTTAGACTGGAAACATCCGGATTTCGCACTTAAGGCAGCTAAAGTTTTATGGGACGAGGGTCTCAGATTCTCCATGAAACTTATAGGGATAGGTCCTGTCAAAGAAGAATGTGAAGAATACGTCCGGACCAATCTCCCTGATTGTGACATTAAATTTCTAGGAGCTATGAATTCGGAAGATGTGAGGAGAAATATGGAGAAATCCACAATTCATCTGTTCACATCCGACCGTAGGGAAGGATGGGGCGCAGTCCTGGGAGAGGGAATGAACAGCGGTTGTGCAGTAATCGCATCAGACGCTTGCGGAAGCACTCCTTATCTCGTTGAGCAAAACGTCAACGGCTTAATCTTCCGTTCCGGGGATTTCAAAGGATTCTGCAACTTATTACGCGACCTAATCTCAGACCCCTCTCATTCCGCAAGTTTAGGGAAGGAAGCTTATTACACCATGACTACGCTATGGAATGCTGAAGTTGCTGCTCCCCGTTTTGTAAACCTATGTAAAGCTCTTCTCAATGGAGAACCAATACCTCAATATCCCTCCGGTGTATGCAGTAAAGGTTAGTCTGTCCGAAACTGATAAAAATTTAATCTTAAAAAAATGATTCGTAATTACAAGGAGTTAAGATTCTACATATTGGCAGACATGATGATGAATCGGGACAAATTCAAATGGTCTGTAAAAGATAGATTGAAACATCTGATAGCTCCCGACTATATAATGCTGTATCTGAAATCAATGAGATGGTGTCAGTTCGCCGCTGACAATCCTCTGAAGTCAATACTCGTATTTATTCCGATAATTCTGTTTCATAAATTCAGATTCAGGAAATTAGGAATAAAATTAGGGTTCTCCATAGGATGTCAGTGTCTGGGCTATGGTGTGGTTATCCCTCATTACGGGACAATCGTTGTCGGATCCTCCAATACAATTGGCAATTTTGCCGTTCTGCACACCAGTGTCTGCATTTCAGGGAATGGGAAAAAAATCGGAAATGCATTATACCTTGCAACCGGAGCAAAAATGACAGGCACTCTTGAATTCGGCGATAACGTCTCTGTAGGAGCAAACTCTGTTGTCAACAAATCCTTTGAATCAAATATGCTGATTGGCGGACAACCCGCCAGATTCATAAAATCATCTGACCCCTGGTATATCAGAGACGGGGAGTTTTATACCAACCAGGTTAACCGGGTTGAAAAACTTAAGCAAGAGCTAAAGCTCTGATGTGCAGATTTGCGATTACGGGAAATTTACATAAAAAAGAATATCGAAACCTGAATCTTCCTTAACCTTAAAGGAGCCTGTTCCTGCCGACACCTATCACTTTGTGGCGGATGGTGTATTGAAAACCGGGAGCCGCAATAGCAACAGATTGATTATTCCAAAGAATATGAAAGAACCTACGGATACCCAGCAACCTCCTACATATTGGAAATGTTCTGTTGCCCATGGCATGGCGAGCACTATTCCAACGCTTCCTATAATTGTAGTGTAAAGATAGACCTTAGGACGACCTGTAGCTATTGAATAGTCATTGATCAGGAAGTAGATGCTTCTCGTAAATGTAGATATTGCTATTATCTGAGCATAGACTGTTGAATCAACATAACGTCCTGCAGTAAGGATGGAGATGATAAACGGGGCACAGATGATAAAAATTATTACCACCACACCTATCAGTCCAAGCTGAAGAGTGCAGAATCCCATGAATCTGCGCCAGTCTTTTTTTATGGTTGTCTCATAAATATCCGGCTGAAAAGTCGTTCCGATAGCTGAGGAAAATGTAGAGAGATACGTCCCTATCGAGACTCCTACCACATAGATACCATATTCCGTATTATCTCCGATACTTTCAAGATAGGTTGTAGAGAAGCCTGTGGTGAAATAACCGAGCATTGCTCCTAAAGTGAGCGGCAGACAAAATTTAAAGATAATGGAATATGTTCCTTTTCTAACTTTTACATTCAGCCTCTTACCCATAGTGATGAGTAAATATAAGAATATGGCCCCGTTCCCTATCAGGACAGACAGAAGTTTTCCGAAGGCCCCCCATTTTATCCAGACCACCATCAGCAGACTCAACAATATCAGGAGCACTCCATTTGAAACCGAAAGAATAAAAAAAGATTTTGAATCCTTTTTAATTCGTAAATCCGCAAGCTTCAGATTAAGCAATCCGGTTAAAGGTATTGCTAAGACTGACAGATAGAGGTAGGGAGAGATTGGGAGAGAAAAATCATCCGCGATGAATCGTATATATATATATATTCCCAACAGACACACCAAAGACACTATGGCAGAAAACCATATCAAAGCTCTTCCTATAACACCAAAGAGATAATCCCGCTCCTCAGGTGAGAGACGGAAATATTCCTTAATATAATAGTGGGCAAGATAGAACATTATGACCGGACCGATAAGGGATGTAAAGGAGGTGTAGTATCCTGTTATGGCATAATCTTCCGGCGACATATTCTTGGCTATCCAGGGATTTGCAACAAGATTAAGAAGCATCGGAATTAATGATGCCCCGAAATATGTGCCTATATGTCTGATATATTTTAAGAGTCTTCCGGATGTTTTACCTTGTGTCTTACCCGGTATATTGCCCTGTCTCATGGCACAAAATTAATAAATCAATTCTGTGTCAACAAATTTTCAGGTTTCTATCTCTTCACGGTCTAACTTCCTGCCGTTTAACGCATGTTTCTCTTGTGATTACCCATCTTACGACGATCCAGCTTCCTCCAATAAGTCTTTTTAACCGGCCTTGTCACCTCCGGATTCCCCTTTTCAGTAATCGAAACAATACCTTCATCGGCACTCATCTCATCATTTTCCGGAAAATAATACACTGTCATTCCCGGAGAAATGAATGTATACACTATATTCATCTCAGTCCCCTCCTCAATTCTATTCCCTGTTAGGGTTGCCTCAGGGATAGAATCCAACGGCACGGTGTGCGGATAGATAGCAAGTCTATACTCCTTTTCTCCATTTCTATCAGACTTGAGAGAGCGGTCGATTCGATATACTGTGCTGTCCTCCGGCTGTATCATGCATGCTTCAGGAGTCCATCCTTCTCTCATTGAGGGATATATTGACTCCATCTCCTCCTTAATCAGCCGATTACGTTCTTTCTTCTCATTAGCAGAAAGATAGGGAATATCATAGACTGTTTCATCAATCCAGACATATTTGCCGGTGTCAAGACTCCAGCCTTTCCATCCCTCCTTTTTCCATTTTTCCGGACCGGCATTCTTAACTATATTTCTCAAAGAATCATCCACTATCAACGGATAGTAGCTCTTCATCTTTTCCGGTGTCTCGATATTCTCAAGAGGATAAGGGCGCTGAAGCGGATAACTTACGATTGCAGAGAACCTGACACTGTCTTCTTCAAGAACAGCAGTGACAAACTCTTTTACCGACTTTGGAACAGAATCGGATGAGAGGGTGAGTTCTGCAGCAGCTCTTTTTTCTCCGCCACATGACACAAATCCTAAACCCAAAGCAGCAGCAACACTTAACAACATTGTCTGAGTCTGAATATATGACGATATAATATTTTTCATTCAGTTAATTTCCAATTGCTATCTAAATGAATGACGTTTAAAAATTTAAATAATGAAGTTGTCTATACTTCTATTGTATCGGGTTCAAACAAGGCTTCGAATTCCTCAATTCGCCGACGCTTTATCTGAGGATGTTCCTTCCCCCTGTATTTGCAATGTGCAATATAATTAGCCTTGATGTCACGGTTGCCTGATGCAAGTTTCTTTACTACTGACGAACGTGAGACAGCACCATTACCGATATTATAGGCTAAGGTGGCGAGAAGAAGGGAGTCCTTGCCATATGAACGGAAAATCTTGCATAGCTTGTCTAAATCCTTCCTTAGTAATTGATCCGCTTCCTTCTCTGAAAGTGCTTTTGTCCTTGAGAATTTCTCTCCCGGAAGAACCTTGTGTCCATAACCTACCAGTGGCCAATGGCGAGGGGAGTGTAATGATTCATATTTCTTTATAATTTCCACAGCTTTCTCATAGTTTGACACCTCATTCTTTGGGGATGTCTCCTGAGAAGTCCTGGTCTGAGCTTCTACAATAGGTGGGAGAGAAGTAATACTTTTAATCGAATCCTTTCTCCCTGCAGTCAGCAATAAGATGCCGGCCATGCTCAGTGATAAGAATAGCGTTAATGTTTTCATCTCCATTAAAACACCCCTCTTCCGTAATTTGTTCACCACAAACCATTCATCTCACTTATACTCTGCATAATAACAAAACAAGGCTGTCTCAATATTCTATTTTGAAACAACCTCGTCCGGTATCTGAAACCCCGATTCATGAGAAAGAGGGGCTTATTATATCTCACCGCATTACACTGAACGAATAAACCACATTTCCGGATTTATCCGTCAGCCTATACTGTCCGGTTTTTAAATCTTTTACAGCTGCCGGATGCCATGAGGCTGACATTCCGGATGTAGAATTCAGGGTAGCTATTTCCTCTCCCGATTCATTCATGATTCTGAAAGTCTCTCCTTCTTTTAAACCATGAAAAGTCATCTCCCCTCTAAAATCAGGAGTCACATACTCCGGAATGGCAGAAATTCCCACACCATTCTGCTGCGACTCTTCCGAACCGGATGGGCGGAAACGATAGAGTGTGCCGTAGGTTGCCACCCATACATCGTTTGTCACCGGATCCACTCCAAGAGCCTTCACATTATCATCAGTAAGCTCGGAATTCGATTTATTCCAGAACCCTAATAACTTTCTATTGTCCGGAGAAATGGCAAATAAGCCTGATGGAGAACCAAACCACTTGCGGCCAACAGGGTCTACTTTCACAAACATGGTCTGGAAGTTACTGATAAATGAAGGCTCAACCTCACCATCCTCATCCAGTTCTACGGAATAAAGCACCGGGTCGTCAGAAAACACTTCTGAAAGTTTGAAATAATATGGTCCTCTTTCAGTCATCAGCCACACCTCACCACGCCGGGGATCTTCATCTACATAATATGTGAAACAGTAGGTATCGGTGGTACGTCCATTAGTTCCGGCCAATCTGAAGTCACTGAAAGTGACAATACGGTCGTCTGAAGTGTCATCAAGTGTCCCCCGATGGTCTATAATGAATGGCTGGGTAGCCGTAACATAATATGACAGAGGAGCATAAACAAGACAGGTCTGATATCCTTCACTTTTCAGCGGCAACAATTGCTGTGCATTAACACCCTTCTTCCCGGGAAGTTTTATATGACTGAAACCATTAGCTTTAAGGAGGTCATGATTGGTATATATATCTTCGCATGCTTGACGTTTATCCGCATCCCAATATGTCAGATACAGATTTCCGTCATATCCACCGGAGGGATAATGTCCCGTCATCCACATCCGGTTGTCGGCATCAAAGGCGGGATTTGTGAAGTTTATATATTTACCGGTTGGTATATCCTGAAACGCATCGCTGATATATCCCTTCAACGATGTCAGCGGAAGACCCGGCATTCCCATCACCACCACTTCTTCAGGTTTTGACAGACTTCTGCGAATCAAACCATAATAATAATGTGAGGAATAATATTTATCATTATCCGTAGGATCTGTTGCCAAACCTCGTGTGCGGGATGTGAGTCGTCCTACCGTATAGTTCTGCGGGAATACATCCAGATACTCCCACTTATCATTTCTGAACGCTGAAATATTACCCGGCTGGTCGGGAGTGTCATTAACCGCTCTCACATCATATTGATTTCCGGAGAACATCATCCCTTTCAACGGATTATAGTCAATTGTTGAAGGGATTGCTATTGAATTCCCCACTACCGGAATATCGTCGCTACGCTTACTCCACACCACATTCGCATCCCAATCTGAGGAAGCATCACGGGTTATGGTACGGGTGAAGAATCCGACCTTGGTGTTAAGAGACATGAAGGTTTCTCCATCCCATGTAGCAACCATTCTATGCTCTTCATCCGTCAATTTTCCGACCGAACTGTTGATAGTAGACTTCGGAATATAGACACATGCCCGCTGACAAAAATCGAGTGCCGGGTCTGCGGCCGTCAAATCCGGTTCAACTCCGGACTTCACAAGCAAAATCCCATTCTGAGAATTCAAAAGATAACCATCGCGATAATTCCCGGTAAGCGTCTCGATGGGATAAAGATGAGTCGCATACACATTTGTTCCGGCCTTTGAATCTGTATATTTCAGATTTTTCAGATGCAACAGCTCAGGCATTCCCTCATCATCCAATGTCAGGAGGATCGGGCAATATGATGCTGTGCCGACCTGACCATTGATAATCACAGACTTTTCGGTGATCGGCATCAATACCTGAGGAGCGGAGACACGTCCTTCGGAAGTGCATCCATCTGCGAAGGATACGCTATATTCCTCATCCATAGGCACGGCATTTTCACTCTCCGGAGTTTCATTACCCGGCAAGAGAAAAAGTCGCGGTGTCCCATTGGCATCGTCCGCTATCCATATCATTTTGTCCCCTATAGGGGCTGCATAGCGTGGTCCGACGTTAAGTATGATATTTTTTAATATCTTGCCGGTAGCAGTCTCAAACACCATCATCCCCATGTTATGGCAAACGTAAAATTCTTTCCCATCGACCGTAAATGTAATGGAATTTATCCTGTTGTTGGTAGGAAGCGGGAGGACAGCGAGGTTATCGATGGTGATTATCTTTTCATCATCATATACCACGTCGAGAGTTGCATCATCGTATGCTATCACCAAAGCACCGGCTGCCGGAGAATACTGAATTGTCTGCAAGAGATTGCGACTCATGGAGAGTTCGGTGTTCGCGCTATATACCCCTTTTTCAGGGTGTTTCATATCATAACGGTATAATGCGTTAAACTCTCGTCCCAGGTCAAGGTCAATGGTATTGATAGAATATTTATTCTTCTTATAGGCACGACCTCTCACCACGAAATAATTATAACGCGGGGTTGAGACAGCCTTGGACAGCTGTTCTGCCGGAAACTGGTTATATATATCAGCAGCGGGATAGGCTGTCCATGATCCGGACATATTCGTGAATGACAATGCCGGTTGTGGGTTTGACATAGCCATACCCATTACAAATACAGAAGCAATTATAGATGTCTTAATATATTCCGATCGCATGATGCGGCTTGTATTTTCGTGTAAATTAATGAGAAACTGAGAGCCCAAAATAATTACCTGTCGGGATGGGCCTTAATTAAGAACGTAAATCCCCCTTATTTTATTTTCTTACAACGCGTTTAGCAGCAAAGGCTTTCCCGTCGAGCTCAACACTCAGTATATATATGCCGGCTTCGACATCCGGATATATTCTCATTCCCTCACCGGCCTGTGCGGCAAATTCGTTTATCAGGAAGTTTCTTCCATCAAGGGAATGAAGAGTAAGACGATATCTTCCATCACAAGGGGCAGTCACATCAATGAAACTATCAAAAAGAACAGGAGTCACTTTCAACTCTTTCTCATTTCCGACAATGCCCTCAACACCTGAGAATCCGAGTCGCAGTTCCATCTCGCGGGAGTCCTCGCCATATTCATTGCGCAATGTCAGACGCACAGGAAGGCCTCGGTTCATTTCTGAATATACCTGATTCAAATCATAATCAGTATATTTCAACACTATACTTCCGCCATCATCCTCATCTTCCCTTGCCAATATCTCGGCTCCGGGAGCATCCCATATTACTTCCGTCTTAAGACCCGAACCTTTTCCTTCAACGTAAGGAGAGCCACTGCAGAACTGCGGAGAATACCAGGTCATCGAAGACTGTCCCTCGACTTCGGTTGATTCAAATCCGGGCACACCGGCCTTAAAACTTCCGCTCCCCTGATTTTCAAACAGTCCTTTGTCGTCCGGGTCTGTCTCGAAATCAAAGTAACCGGTCAGACCCTCCATATCATTCGCAGAGACGTTTCCCATCGCTCTCACCACTTCCTCAGCGGTAAGAGCCTTTTCCCAGACCATGAAGTTGTCTACATTACCGGCAACCGAGCCATTCTTGTGAATATATCCGCCTAAGGCAAGGATATTGTTTTCTCTCCATTCTTTAGGGCGTCCTGCAAAGGTAGGAGCACCGGACTGCTCCTCATCTCCCACACTCCAAGAGGACACTTCTTTTTTCTCTCCATTGACGAAAATCGAGGGAAGGACCTCTCCGGCTTCATTTGTCTCAAAAACGTAGGCAAGATGATACCATCTTCCGGCACTTAACTGCAAGTCAGTAAATTTATATGTAAGATTTTCTCCATCCTCAAGACGAAGGGCAAACTCGTTGGAAGTGCCGTCTTCCTTAAGGGTATGCCAGAAATATCCCCAGTTATTTACGGGCCAACTGTCCGTATTGTCGCGAATATTGAGCATGTGAACTCTATTTGCAGAGAAAGACTCCGGCTTAAACCAGAAACTGACACTGAATGATTTCTCAGGATTCATGCCGGAATCCGCCCATCTGAATCCGAGACCTTTTTCTCCGACACGCAAGCCGCGGGATGTGGTGCCTTCTCCTTTATCCGCTCTATAAGCAAGATAGGCCTTCGTGCCTTTAAACTTCAATTCTCCTTCGTCAAGAAGCTCTCCTTCTGTCTCAGGATTGGCATTGTCCACGCCTGCCTCAAGGATTGAGGGTATCGCTCCCTGCTCTTCTCCGATTATTTGTATGTAACCCTGAAATCTTCGATTGTCAACTGTCAGGTCGTACATTCCCGGAGCATCAATTCCTTCGGCCATATTCAATGAAAGAGTGCCTTTACTTTCTGCAATCCGCTTTCCCGACTTGTCAAATATTGCCCAATCGGACACGGCATGACGCGGGTCTGTATAGCCTACGCTGAATGTCTCTCCGGGATGCAACACTTTTACACTCGCTTCTATTTCGTCACTGACCTCATATTTATCAGTGAAATCGTAATAGTCACTCCACGCTATCTCACTCTCCGAACTTCCATCAAGATTAAGCGCACTTACCCCTAATCTGACTTTTCCGGAGCCATCATTATTCACAGGAATTGAGAAAAGCAAACCGGCCCATGATGGTGTCATACCCATCATCACGGGTTTTTCATTCTCCTGCTGGGCCCACAAACGGAACAGTGAGGTGTTGACATCTATATTATAGCATACATCATTCCCCTTATCGTTGGGCATATTGAAAATTATCTTTCCATCAACAGCACCGTTTCTGGCAGCCAGCAATTCACTTTTTTCTATCTGAGGAGTTGCCACCTCCTGCTTCATATCGGATTTACGGACAATTGAAAATTCTCCTAATCTCAAGTCCAGATCCGACGCATTCTGGAAATGAAGGGCAATCATAGCCACTTCTTTACCGGCCGGAATATTTATATCGGCACCTACTGTAAAACTCTTTTCCACCCATCGTCCGGTCATGGGAGACACAGCGTGCATCACCCTGAATTCCTTCTCTCCGAGAGGCTTGTTCTCCTCCCCCTTGAGCGAGAGAATAAGAGCCGCATCGCTCTTTCCGTTGACAACTTTATAGCGAAGTGTGATGACATCTCCATCCTTCACTTCAAATTCTGTCTTGAAAAGATGGAGATATTCATCAGCAGAAGTTCCGTAGATTTTCATTGATGAGCCTCCCATATAGGCATCATCCCATACGAAGTCCCCTTTCAATCCGTTCTGTGCAACATCGTTAGCCTCGCGTCCCATAAATTTCCGTGAGAACCACCACATCCATGTAGGAAGATAGTCCTGAATACCGATGTTATACCATTCTGAATTATGCTGACGTTCCCCCTTATAATTGAAGAATTTTCCGTTTCCAAGATTAAAATATGAAATAAACGGTTCGTCACTTAGATTCCATTTCAAGGCCGAACGGGCTGACATCATCTTTGACATCCCGAAGAAATCCGCTGTCTCGGAACCATGAATCAGAGAATTGGTTAACCCGGGTGTATTCACCGGATTGCGGGTGCTCCCCGTGAACCATCTCAACACACGGTCAAGATAAGTTTTCTGATTCTTATCAGGGTTTGAACCATTAGCTTCTCTCCCCTCAAAAAACATATTCTGGGAGTGTGCGCCCCATAAACCTATTGAGAGTGGATACTTGGCGAGAAGTGGCCATATTTCAGGGAAATATGCCGGTTCGCGCCCCTGCATGTTGATACCGCAATAGAGGTCAAGGGGTGTGCGACCATATTTCTTGGCGTTATTCACTGAAAGGTTCATCACATTCTCCCGATTCCAATTATAGTTGAAAAACAAAGAGGTGCGTATATAATTCTGTGTTCCCCAGTTTCCTACATTATGAGTATTGAGTCCGGCATCGAAATGAATCTCTCCATTTGTGTCTGTGCCGTCATACCATATAAACTCCGTGAGGGGGTTCCCCTTCTCCTTCATCAGCTTTACAGTATTATGATGAAGCGGCATAAGGTCTTTAATCAACTGGGCATCTCCTTCAAATTCCGAGTTGTAACCTATTCCGTCAACTCCGTAATAAATCAGATAGTCGCTGAGTTTCTCGGGAGATACTTTCCCCAATTCGGCAAGAGCTGCTTCCCATTCAGGTGTGATATAACCGTAGGGTATCGAAGCCACTGAACTGACCGGCACCCCATTCTTATGTGCCACATCGCTAAACCCTCCGGGGATACGCACGAGCGGTGTTGACCAGTTGCCATAATGAGTGACATATGACCACATAGGAAAAACCTCACTGTCGAACACTCCGTCTGGCAAGGCATTAAACTCCTGATTATTAATCGGAACCCAGAAAATCAATTTTTTATCGTTTGAGTCGTCTAACGACGTGTTTACCTGGGTGGCGATATTACGAAAACGCTGTTTTGGTTTTACGCGGGATATAAAGAAATTATCATCTTCTGTCCATTTCTGACCTTTTGTCCATTTCTGAAGGGCTGCCGGGAAATCAGAACCTTTGACACCCCAGTCAACATAACCCGGACGTATGGATTGCGCCGAAACCGTGAGGGCACAAGCCATTGCCAATGCACCGGAAAGTATATATCGTTTCATAATGATTAGTTCTCTTGTAATTTTGCAAATTTAATTCTTTTTTATCCCTTTTCAAAACACGATACCCTCCATTTAACCTATTCCTCCGAGATTTAACCTATTATTTAAGAGATTTTTGAGTTATTTAACAATATCATTCCTCTCTCTAAAAAGCAGACTGTATCAAGCCTTGCGACGACGTCGGAAGAGCGGAGTATTGAAGCGGAGGTTTTTATTGACCTGATAGTTTATTGCATCTTCGGGACATTCGTAAAGGCAATCAAAGCATCTCACGCATCGCGAGTTGTCAACGTATCTGCTTACAACCTTTATGCACTTTGCCGGACATACATCTTCGCATTTTCCACAAACTGTGCATTTGTCAGGATTTATCTCTATGTGCAACAATGTTTTCCCATCCGACGCACCCATTGCGGATCCTAACGGACAAATCCGAGTGCAAAAGTCACGACCTCTGTGGTAAGCAAAACCTGACAATAATATCAGTGATACACCTCCGGCTATCATTCCTCCTATTGTGCCGAAAGCTAATTCGCCCCATGTGCCGCTGACTGCATCCCTGTTGACTAAAGAGATGATATTTTCCATTATATGCCAGGGATCCAAGAGAAGACCTGCAACTGCCGCTCCCGGCAACAATACTAATAAAGCGACATAGACAATAAGAATATGATAACGTGTCTTGCCGGGATTCTTATATCTGAATTCTCCACGCTTCCCTATCTTTCTGCGCAACCATATCGCACAATCCTGCATACTCCCTATCGGACAGACTGTAGAGCAATAAATTCTTCCGAAAAGAAAAGTGGCTACAAACCAGAATAACGCAGCTCCTGCCGTTGCTGACAAAGCAGAGGGAATCACCTGCACATATTTAGCAACCGGCGCCATGGGATGCACCGTGGCGCCGAATATAAGCAATGCCAGGGTGGCCACAAAAAAAATTGTTGCCAGAAAGATCCTTATGGTGCGTAAATTTTTCATTACCCCAAAATTAACAATTTTTCAGTTACCAACGAAACGATTTTAAGTGTCTCCGGACTCCTTCTCCTCTCTCCCTCTTCCGATTTTTCCGGGTATATATTTTGTGGAAAGAAGTCTAGTGATAAAAAAATCCGGCCTCAGAATGAAGCCGGAATATTTGCGTTGAAATGTTTTTATCTTTTCTGTTTCTTTTGCTGCTCTTTCAGCATCTGCTGCTGTTGGCGCTGCATCTCTTCAAGGCGTGCCATAAACCCGCTTTTCTTTTTCGGCTTCTTGGCATTCTCCGCCATCGCCTTGCGCACATCTTCCTCCTTGATAAATCTACGCACCGCGTAGGTCTGGATAATTGTGATAAGCAATGAGAGGAAGTAGTAGTAGCTCAAGCCTGCCGCATAGTTGTTGAAGAACACCAGGAAGAATAGCGGCATCAGATACATCATCCATTTCATTCCCGGCATCTGTCCCGGCGTATTCTGAGTATTGATATAGGTATAGATGATGTTTGTGGCCGTCATCAGCAGACAGAACAATGAAATATGATTACCGAAGTATTCGGTGACAAACGGTATGTTCCCACTCCATGAAATGATTGCATCCGGGGCTGAAAGGTCATGTGCCCACAGGAAGCTCTGTCCGCGCAATTCTATGCATGACGGGAAGAAGCTGAACATTGCAAAAAGAATAGGCATCTGCAACAGCATGGGGAGACATCCCGACATCGGACTGGCACCGGCTTTAGAGTATAATGCCATAGTCTTTTGCTGGCGTATCATGGCATTGTCATTGCCGGGATATTTCTCATTGATTTCTTTGATATCCGGCGCAAGAATTCTCATCTTCGCCTGACTCTTATAGCTCTTATAGGTCAATGGGAAGAGAATAAGCTTAATAAATATGGTCAGCAATAAGATTATGATACCATAGTTGGATATGAAGGAGCCGAGGAAGTCAAACACCGGAATGATAATAAGTGTGTTTATCCAACGGAAAAGACTCCAGCCGAGAGGAATAAGACGTGTTAGCTTCATATCCTCGTCAACTCCGGGTATATGCTTGTCAATTGACGACAACAACGGATAAGAGTTAGGCCCTATGAAGAGTGTGAAATTCACAGGATTCTCACTGTTCCAGTCATAGTCGTTGAGCGTGGCATGGGTAGAGAATTTCTTAAGATAATTGGAGCCCTTCATCACTTCTGATTCCAGATCCGCATTAGTAAACGGACGCTCTGCAATCATAACCGTGGAGAAAAATTGATTTTTGAAAGCTATCCAGCGTATCTTAGCCTGGCGCTCCTCGGAATCATTCTTGCTTTCCGAAAGATTTTCCACAGAACCTCCGGCAAACTTATAGAAGAGACCTGACTGGCGCTCTTCAAACATGCGTCCTTTCTCCTGACGTTGCAAATCCTGAGTCCAGTTAAATCCGAGAATACGGTTGTTACTTCTGACAACCTTCGCCATATTCTTCTGCACCACCTTGACACCTATGAGATAGGAATCTCCTTTGGGAAGGGTGTATTCAAATCCCCAATAAGAATCAGGAGCAAGCTCGAGAATCATTCTGACAGTTGTGTCGTTGACTGCCACTGGTTTAAAATAGAGGTCGGCTGTCTCAATTGCCTGAGGCAGGGGCATTTCAAAATTGAAGACGTTTGATTTCCCCTCGAAAATCACAACCTTTTTACGTGTTTTCTTACTCTCATCGGGATTATATTCAGTGTCATATTTCTTCAATTCCGCACGAGTGACAGACCCTGACTTTGAACTGAGGGTGAGGGCAAGAACATCATTCTCCAGCTTGAGAGATTTGTCTGTGCCGTTGAGGAATGATGCAAATTTACCAAATTTCCCCATGTTGGTGGAGAATGAACGTACTGCATCTATCGCGGCGCGCTGTTCCGCAGGAGTCATCTTCTGGAGGTCCGCGTTGACAACATCATTCCAATCGAGCTGACGATCGTAGACTTTTACTGTTCCGGACAAAGAGTCGCCTATCAGACTGAGATTGACTATTGAATCACGGATAGCCATGACACGGCGACCGTCGGCCATAGCCGCCGGCTGACCGTTTTCCGCTATGTTTGAGCGTAACCACTCCATTTCCTGAGTGGAGAGGGAATCAACCCCTACCGGTACCACTGCCTCCGTCTCTTCAGTGTCTTTACTGCCGGAGGTGTTGTCGGAATTGTCATTCTTAGGCTGTAGCCACATGAATCCGAAAAACACGAGAGCCATTAACAAAAGGCCGTAAATGGTGTTCTTATCCATTTCTTATTTCTTTTCTTTGTTCTTTTCCTCACCATAAGCTATGGCAGCCTGGATGAAGGAGATGAAAATCGGGTTGGGAGTTAATACTGTAGAACGATATTCCGGATGATACTGAGTACCGATAAACCAACGTTTTTCCGGAATTTCCACCACTTCTACGAGATGAGTATCAGGATTCTCGCCCACACACTTCATGCCGTTGGCTTCAAACTCTTCCCGATAGTCGCTGTTAAACTCGAAGCGGTGGCGATGGCGTTCACGAATTCGGGTTGCATTATATGCTTCCGCCGCTTTTGAATCGGGGAGGAGCTCACAGTCATAGGCTCCGAGACGCATTGTGCCTCCCATATTTGAAACGCTCTTCTGCTCTTCCATAAGGTCTATGACATTATGTGTGGTCTTATGGTCCATCTCGGTTGAATTGGCATCAGCATATCCAAGCACATTACGCGCAAATTCGATAACCATACACTGCATGCCGAGACAGATGCCGAATGTCGGGATATCGTTTTCCCTACACCATTTTAGTGCCACAAATTTACCTTCAATGCCACGCTGTCCGAAGCCGGGAGCTATCACTACCCCATCCATATCTTTAAGAAGCTCCTCTACATTCTTTTCCGTGACCTTCTCGGAATGGATAGTGACATATTCCAGACGATGCTCACAATATGTGGCAGCCTGTATGAGCGATTCGTTGATTGACTTGTAGGCGTCCTGAAGTTCGGCATATTTACCCACAAGGCCTATGCGCACGGTCCTATCGGCATTCTTCATCTTGTGGAGGAAAGTGTTCCACTGTGTCAGGTCGGGAGCTGAGTCCTCTTCATGGGGTATGCCCATTTTCTTAAGCACAATACCATCAAGATTCTGCTCATGCATCATCAGCGGCACCTCATAGATTGTGGGTGCATCCAGACTCTGAATGACGGCTTCGGGAGAGACGTTGCAGAAGTTTGCCACTTTACGGCGCATGGCCGCCGGAATATCTTTTTCTGTGCGAAGCACAAGAATGTCAGGCTGAATACCTATCTGCTGAAGTTGCTTGACGGAGTGCTGTGTAGGCTTTGTCTTAAGTTCTTTTGCCGCTTTAAGATAGGGAACATAGGTGAGATGAACCACTAAAGAATCTTTCCCAAGCTCCCAACGAAGCTGACGCACAGCCTCGAGGAAGGGTGTCGACTCTATGTCTCCTACAGTCCCTCCGATTTCTGTGATAACAAAATCAAATTTGCCGGTGTTGCCCAAAATCTTTACGTTGCGCTTGATTTCATCTGTGATATGAGGGATAATCTGTACTGTTTTACCAAGATAGTCTCCACGTCTCTCTTTGTCAATGACACTCTGGTATATGCGTCCTGTCGTGACATTATTGGCGCGAGTTGTCTCAATATTTGTGAAGCGCTCGTAATGTCCGAGGTCCAGATCTGCTTCGTGGCCGTCAACTGTCACATAACATTCGCCATGTTCGTAAGGGTTAAGGGTGCCCGGGTCAATATTGATATATGGATCAAATTTCTGGATGGTCACCCGATAACCACGAGAAAGAAGCAAACGGGCGAGTGAGGAAGCTATGATTCCCTTCCCAAGAGAGGAAACCACTCCTCCGGTGACAAAGATATATTTAGTGTTCATCAGCTGAAAAGATTATCGTTTCAGAAAAACAAGCGGGCAGACCACACTTCAGAGTGCAAAATTAGCGAAAAATATATTACCTCGCAAAAGACCTTTCAAAAACACAAGACCAAAAGAGAATCCTATAAATGAATCTCTTTTTTCATTTGACAGATAATTTATGTTAATTTCTGAAAATTATTGAAATTGCGGGAGTATGATAATCCCAAAGACAGAGGTTATATAAATTATTTTTTGTAACTTTACGATTCAATTAGGCTTAACTATCAAAATAATGAAACTAAAATTCTTACTATTTTTATTACTTGTATGTGCTTTTTCGGGAAATATCTCCGCAGCGCTTACAGACAATGAGGATATGCCTGTCTTCTACCTTAGAGGAAGCAACATAGGCAATGGAAACTGGGGTGTATATCCTGAATTTCAATTCTCCCGCGAGGGGTCGGTTTATTCTCTTGACGTGCCCTCACTTTCAGGTGAGTTCAAAATCTCTAATGAAGACTGGACACTGAACTATGGTGCTCCCAATTCAGATTCTCAGGAAATCCGCACTTCCGTGCAGATTAACGGACGCTTCGACGGCCGGAACTTTAAGGCGGAGGGTACACTGAGAAATGTCTCTATCTCCTTTTCCTACAATCCGGATTCCCCATCAGTTTCTGTGATCAGCTTCAAGGTTGACGATATCAACTTTCCCCTCACAAGCGGCACTCTTCCCATCCTTTACATCAATGTAACAAATGACGCAGGGGAAATAAATAATGAGATTCTTGACAAGGACCTTCCTCATAAAAATTATTTCTCCGGCAACTATTGGCTGGACCTCAACGGTTGTGAATGGCTGGAAAGCGAAGGGGCAAAATCTATCGGAAGCGAAGAGGAACCTCTTCCCCTCGAAATCAAGGCCCGCGGGAACTATACCCGTACTGCTTACGCTAAAAAGCCTTTCAAACTTAAACTTGGCTCAAAACAGAAACTCCTCGGACTCTCCAAAAGCAAACACTTTGCTCTTCTGGCTCATGCCGACGACAACAAGGGCTTCCTTCGCAATTTCATAGGTTTCAATCTCGGCAAACGTATCGGTTTACCCTGGACTCCGGCTCAACAACCGGTGGAAGTGGTTATCAATGGTGACTATCGCGGTCTTTACTTTCTGACTGAATCAATCCGCGTTGATTCAGATCGTGTTGACATCACAGAACTTAAGGATAATGAGACCGACTCAAACCTCGCTTCAGGTGGTTATCTTGTTGAACTTGACAACTATGATGAAGACAATCAGATTCAGATGGAAGAGAAAAGATGTCTCCCCGGATATTCCGATATTCTGCGTATCACCTTTGACACTCCGGAAGAATATTCAGATATCCAGCGTCGTTTCGTAACTTATCAGTTTGACAACATGAACCGATGTGTAGGAGAAAACTCTGACAGGCTATGGAGTTTTCTTGACCTTGATGATGCCGTAAGATATTATATCGTAGAAGAGATGATTTCACACGTTGAAGCTTATCACGGTTCAACCTATCTTTTCCGCGACCGTGGTGAAAACGAAAAGTGGCACTTCTCACCTCTCTGGGATTGCGGGAATGCCTTCAATGGTCCGGAAAGTGATTTCTTCTATCGCCATGCCCCTTACGGCAGTACCTGGATAGAATCTATCCGTGAAAACGAAACATTCAACGATCACCTCAGAAAGACATGGTTATGGTTCGTTTCCTCTCGTCTGAATGGTCTGCAGGATGACGTTGACTCCTATATCTCCCATATCAGTCAGGCAGTGCAGTCGGACTATTCACGCTGGAAAGATGCTCCGCGTCCGAACAATGGACTCGGAGTAGCCAACAACACTGCTCTTAACTCCCGGAAGACAGACACTATGCGCCATTTCAACAATAAGCTCGAATGGCTTAAATCTCAGTTTGGCGACCCTGAAGAAATGATATTCGATGAGCCGGCACGAGACAATACTCCTGCAGCTCCGCTCCCGGATTTCATCGGCTCTTCCGTAACCAATATCGAATTCGACACAACAACCGAAGTACGCTTATTTAATCTTCAGGGACTTCCCGTAGAGAATCCTCAGCATGGAAATATCTATATCCGACTCGCTCCGTCAGGCTCTGCTAAAGTGATGTTTTAGAAGTCTGATACACCATTGAGATTTCTCAAAGGTCTTCTCAAGGGTCTTCTCAAGGGATTTAAGAAAATATTCGTTCACTAAATATCCCGGTTCGTAACTTTGCTCAAAAACAAAGATTATGAACTGGGATATTATTATAGCTTTAACGGGAGCTTTAGGAGGAGTTGAAGCTCTTAAATGGTGGGTAAACCGCAAGAATCTCAAACGTCTCTCGGCAGCGCAGGCCGAGTCGGGTCAGATTGAAGCCTCGGCAGCCCGCGAGCATCTATATGAAGAGACGATACTGTTTCTGCAGGCACAACTCAAGGAAAAGGAGGTCCGATTTGCCGAGCAGACCGATGCTCTCCGCAAGTCCATGCAGCAGGAACTTGACCTGACACGCCGCATCAGCAAGCTTGAAATCCGCTATCTGTCATCCCGCTGCGATGACCTCAAATGTCCGAACCGCAAACCACCCCTCAGCAACTGATTTTCTGTAGGTCCCCCCCGACTATGATTCTAACTCATCTTTCTTATTAGAAAACCTCCTATGTTGACCCATAGGACATTGGGGATGCAACGCCACAATCCTACGACAAGATTCCAACGCCAGTCTATCACCGACACTCTCTCACGTTTCACAATAGCGCGGATAATTCGTGGCACAACATAGTCCAATGACATCTCCAAAGGGTATTGCTGGTCATCATGAAGCAACGGAGTGCGGATCCATCCCGGACGAATATCTGTGAAGCTTACATCTGTTTCCTCCATTATAGCCAGCTGTTCGAGGGCAGTCAGATAGGTGGAGGCACAACGTTTTGAGGCTGAATATGCTGCCATATCCCCTATACCTTTTGTGCCTGCGACACTTGTGACTGCAGCTATTCTTCCCGGCTTCTTCTCTGAACGGAAATATCGGTAGGCGGCACTGACCATTCTCACAAACCCTACAGCATTCGTCTCCACAATCCTCACCTCACGCTCAATCTCAAGCGGAGGATTATCATACCCTATGCCGGCAACATGAAAATAGACATCCATACCGCCGAGTTTATCTATCAGATGCAGAAGTTTTTCCGCCGACTCAGGTGTGTTAACATCCATAGAGACGTATTCCACCATCCCCGGATATTTACCGCTAAGCTCTTTAAGGGAATCAGTATGGCGGGCCGCAAGGCCAACCTTAACACCTCTTTTAGCAAATTCCTCTGCCACTCTCAGTCCGATACCTGACGAGGCTCCCACTATTACAATCTTTTTCATTTCCGTTCTTTTACGATTCCACGACGGAAGGCATGCAGCAGTGCCTTTAATTCCTCGATCTGCTCCTGAAGCTGCACTCCTATATCTGTGTCGCGCACTCTGAGACTATCGTTGTTCACCTCAACAATGTAGGTGGTGGATGCGATATCCGTTCCGTTGAGTACCGCCTCTTCTGCAGAGGTGAAAGGCTCGTGCTGCACAAGCTGAAATCCTCTCGAATGATAGACAAGAGTGTATCCGGCAATACCGGTGGTGTCATGGTAGGCCCTGGAGAAACCACCATCAATGACCATCAATTTCCCGTTTGCCTTTATGGGGCTCTCCCCTTTGCCGGCCTTTACAGGCACATGACCATTGATGATGTGGCGGTGATCTCCTCCAACATTAAATTCATCAAGAATCCTGTCGCACACCTCTTCATTCACACGCAAATGGTAATAATATCCCTTCTCTTCATGACGCGGCTCTTTCTCTTTAAGGAAGTATCTCTCGAAAGTAGCCATCTTGCTCTTGTCAAACAACGGTGAGTCAGGTCCGCACCATAAATAGTAATATAAGTCAACAGCCTGCTGACGTTCCTCTTCCGGAGTTTCGGGATTGAAAGCTGAACGCATCAGGAAATCAACGTGATTAAGGAGTTCCCGTCCTTTAAGAGTAGCTCCTCCTATTGTCACCTTCTTCAAAGTCCCGTCCTCATTGAGGGGAACCGAGGCATGAAACAGTAGATTGGAATTACACATAGTATACATACTTCCTCGTGACAGGAACAATCCTATGTGCTTCTTCAGTTTATCGCTGACACTGAAGGAATGGACCAGTTTTTCCATCAGTTCCGCTTCCTCCTCAGTCAACGCAGTGGGATTCCCGGGGTCTATGGTCGGGAAATATTTATCCAGCATCTCATATTCAATACCATCAACCTTCACTGTTCCTTTTTCATAATCAATATGTTCAAGGAGGATTCTGTCGTCCATCTTCCATTCCGGATGGCGGCGGATAATTGCAGCTTCAAGTTTGAACTGAATGACAGCCATAGCTTTCTGCATTTTTGCCGTAAGGCGACGACTCTTTATGGAGAGTGAAGACTCGGCAGAGCCAACCTTTGGATCAAAGAGCTCACACGGGTCGTCAGCGTATGCCTCCATAGCGAATGTGACGAGGGGAACAAGGTTTATTCCATACCCGTCTTCAAGAGTCGCCATATTGTCATAACGCAGACAAATACGGATAACGCTGGCTATACAGGCTTCGTTGCCTGCAGCCGCTCCCATCCATAAAGCATCATGATTACCCCATTGGATATCAAAATCTTTATAATGATCAAGGGCGTCAAGAATAAGATGAGCTCCGGGACCACGGTCATAGATATCCCCCAGGATATGCAAACGGTCAATACTGAGCCGCTGAATCACTCTGCATATCGCCTTTATGAAATGGTCGGCCTGACCTGTTGAGATGATGGTCTCGACAATACGGTTATAATAATGCAGCTTATTGGCATCTGAGGGTTTTTCGTGAAGAAGTTCCTCTATTATATAGGCAAATTCCGCCGGAAGAGCTTTTCTCACCTTTGATCGCGTATATTTTGAGGAGATGTCCTGGAGCACCTTCACCAGACGATGGAGCGTGATGTGATAAAAATTATCAAGGTCGCGACGTGTCTTTCGGATAAGAGCCAGCTTACGACCGGGGTAATATATCAAAGTACATAACTGCTTGATATCTTCCTCACTAAGCGACTGAGCAAAAATTTCCGTCACCTTACGGCGAATATTGCCTGACGCATTGCGTAAGATATGGGAAAAGGCCTCAAATTCACCATGAATGTCGGCAACGAAATGTTCGGTGCCTTTGGGGAGATTGAGAATCGCTTCAAGATTTATGATTTCAGTTGCAGCAGAAGAAATTGTGCCGAAATTTTGACTAAGGAGTTCAAACATCCTTCGCTCCGATTCCGAAGGAATGGAGGATGATTCCTTAGAATTAAGAATAGTACTCATGGCTTAAGGTTAGGTTTAAGGCTTTGCAGATTATATCTGTAAATGCAAATTTAAGTAATAAATTTGAAGAACAAAGCCAATAGGATTGAAAATCCATATTCCCGACAGCTTTACTCTCTTTTTCCATGGCTCAGCATTGCTTTCCTGCTGCTGTTTTATCGCCAACCTATCGCTGATATTGACTTATAGAGAAAAATTTATTTGTCTGATATCGGAATTTTTTATTAAATTTGCAATGTCATAAAAGACACGGGGCGTGGCGCAGTTGGTAGCGCACCTGCTTTGGGAGCAGGGGGTCGCAAGTTCGAGTCTTGTCACCCCGACTGAAAATTAAAATTGAGAATCAGCTTCAGGGCCGATTCTCAATTTTCCTTTTTTCGGAGACTTAAAGAGAAAATAAGAATATGAAAAAAGGGAGGAGCCATCAGACTCCTCCCTTATACATTAGATATGGTTTTGATTATTTCACGATAACCTTTGAAGCCTTACCGTTAACAACCTTAACATATACACCGTTTTCCGGAGTTGCAACTTTCACACCCTGGAGGTTGAAATATTCAGCAAACTCTGCTGCTTCGATACCTTCTACAGCTGTATTAGTGTCTTTTTCTACGTTGCTTGTAACTGCTACGGGAATATTCAATACCTTGTCACCCTTTACAAGGTAGAACTGAGCTTCCTGATCGTCTTCGCCTACATTGAATGTAGTTGAGTTGCTTTCCTTGATGCCGGGATATGCAAGCATTTCTGCCTTATTAGCCCAGATTTCTTCTTCTGCGGCTTTGCGAGCCTTGAATTCCTGGTGTTCTCCGCCCTGGAAATCGTTCATATTCATGCAGAGGAAACCGTCAAATCCTTCGGGAACTGCCAATGTCACAGTCACTGTGTCCTCAGTAGTCATACCTGAGATAGTGATGGTGCGGCCGGTTGCTTCGTCGTTTGACTCTTCTACAGTCAGACCTTCTACGCTGAGTGAAACTTCGTATGAAGCCGGAACGGGAGTAATCTTAATCGGAGCGATATTGCGACCTGCTGATGTAACTGTTGTGTAGTTAACGATAACAACCATGTCGTAGAGACCTGCGCCGACTTCAATATTATACTTGTTCTGGAAGCTATAAGTCTTGCCATCCACATAACCGTTCATAATATAGTCGCCGGTCTGGAAAGTTTGTCTGAACTCCACATTCTTAAGAGTGACAACTCTGTTCTTGTCTGCCAGATAATCAATAGTTTCAACTACAGGATAAACAACCTCTACAGTTTCGAGATCATCCTTAGAAGGAGAACCTTCCAATATAATATCTCTGTTATTGCCATTTTTACCGATCCATCCGGCAGGGATTACATTTCCGATTTCATAAATGATATCACCGTCTTCGATAGATTCGCCTTCAGGGGCAGTATACATGAAATAAACAGCGTTACCTTCGGGATCTGTTCCATATACACTTACACCTTGGGAGAAAGCAACTGTAATCGGGAAGTTGATAAACACCTTATCATTCATCTTCGGAATGAGCGCGTCAATCTGTGTTGCGTTATCGGCTGTGCCCCATACAGTGAGAGCATATCGTGCTGTGCCGTCTTCATATTTATCATTGCCGCCGAAAGAAGCAACAATGTTGGTTGTGCCTTTACCTACTAATGTAACCTTGCCTTCCTCGTCAACAGTGGCTACAGCTTCGTTGGTGCTGCTCCAGGTTACAGGAAGGTTAGCGGGGTTAACAAGAGTCGGACTTACAAATTCCTGACCTGCGAAACCTGTTACATCAGACGTATTGAAAGAAAGCTTAGGTTCTTCCAAAGAACTTCCGGAGGAAGCATACGTCACGTCTATAGAGTTAATGAAACGAGCATAAAACTTAGATGCGCCCGTACCCGGAGTAACCACGACTTTCTCCTGCGGCTCAGCCGGCTCATAAGTATAAGACACTACTAAGTTAGAACCTGTTTCCTTGACTTTTACAGGAGTGACATCCACACCGTTAAATGCTAACAGATAAGCTCCACTTGTGGTAATAAGTTGGCCACCTGCAACTTTAAACACAACTTTTGAAATAGTTCCGTTGGGGACACTCAACGTGATTTCGGGAACAGTCTGGCTTGTTGCTCCGTATCCGCCGGTATATGCAAGACCATTGTAAGCTTCGTAATTCGCGCCGGTATCTGTAGCTTTCACCAATGCAAACCCTGTAGTAGCACTCTCCGTACCTGTATTCTTGCAAACGACTTCTACACCTTCTGCAGTAAATTCCAAACTCTGAGACCAGGTAATGTCGTTAGTCGCGACACGAAAGCTTGACTGGCGAGTCAATCCGTAGACATCTCCTTCCGGGGTGAAGTCAATGATCGCATCTTTTGCTGAGCCTGCAAGCGTTGTTGCGGCTAAGGCAAAAAGAAATAGTAATTTCTTCTTCATAATGTTAATTTATAAGTTAATTTTTTAAAAATTTAGTTGCTTTTCCTAAATTTTTGATTCACGCCATAAAAGTATATATAATATTTTTAATATGCAAAAAATTATTCTTTTGCTTTTAATTTTATTCGCGTGCCTTTGTTGTGCCTTTGTTGTGCCACCTATTTATATACACATCTTTTTTATATACACATCTTTTTTATCAACAATAGGAATCTGCAAATATTCCCTTTTTTATTTGCATTAAAAAATTTTTTGCTTACCTTTGCTATATCACCTACTTGACTCAGAGTCCTCTATTGAAGCCATTAAGAATGTGATATTCAAGAGGTAATAAAAATATTTCGCCGGAATTTCGGTTAGCATGATTCTTAGTAGGAGACATATTCCGAGTATAATTTTTTCAATTATAAATCATGAACAAACTTTTATTTTCCGGCGTAATCGGGCTCGCAACTCTTGCCTGCTCTTTTAACGCGTCCGCAGAGTATGACTACCTGCGTATACGACAGACTGACGGGAGCGAGACCATCATCCCCTCCGAAAACCTATCAATTTCTTTTTCCGACGGAAAAATGAATATCCTCTCATCGGAAGGTGTCAGGAGCTTTGAACTATCCTCATTGGCCTCTATGAACTTTTCCGATATCTCCTCTGCAACACCTCTTACCAACAATGCTTCCCTGAATTGCACTGTGTGGAGTCTCAATGGTGTCTTTCAGGGAGAATTCCCCTCTCCGGAAGCAGCGCGCATAGCACTTGATTCAGACATCTATATCGTAATCTTTACCGACGGCACTGCCGGACGTGTAGCATTCTAACCCTTTGACATTATGAAAAATTCTTATCTTTTAATCGGAGGGTTACTTCTTGCCGCTTCGGCTCCAATCCTCGCCAGAACTCTCAACGTTATCTCCGGAAACGTTACATACTCTTTCCCTATTAGTTCTACCGATGAGATTACATTTAAGGATGGAAAATCATTTTCTATCGGTAACAAGGAATTTGCTATTTCCGAATCCCTGAAAATGACTACCGATGAATCTGTTCCGGCAGACAACACGGTTACTGTCACCTATGAGGGAGAAACGGCGACAGTCAATATTTCTGGAAACATTGCAGACTATGTGGATGCGACCGTTGACGGTGCGCATGTAGCAGTCACTCAAAGTGCTGACGTCAATGATGAGGTTGGAGAAATCACCTATACCCTCTCCGGAGAAAGCCCCGACGGAAGTTTCACAATGACCGGCTCTTACAAAGCCACTCTCGAACTTCGTGGACTCACTCTTACCAATCCCTCAGGAGCCGCCCTTGACATTCAGAACGGAAAGCGCATTGAACTGAGTGCGAAAAACGGTACCGTCAACACTCTGACAGATGGTGCCGGCGGTTCTCAGAAAGGGTGTATATATTGCAAAGGACACCTTGAGCTCAAGGGGAAAGGTGAGCTTAACGTCTACGGAAAGAAAAGCCATGCCGTAAACGCCAAAGAATATATTGAAATGAAAAACCTGACCCTCAACATCCTCGAGAGCCAGAAAGATGGTTTGAACTGCAACCAATATTTTCTTATGGAGAGCGGGAAGCTCAATATAAATAATGTAGGCGACGACGGAGTTCAGGTGAGTTTCAAGGATGATGTTGACCGTGAAGCGGAAGACACCGGCACAGCCACCATTAACGGCGGCGAAATCTCGATCAATGTCAATGCAGTCGCAGCCAAGGGAATTAAGGCTGATGGCGACCTGATAGTGAATGGCGGTAAGTTTAACATCACTGTCAGCGGTAACGGAAAATGGGATGAGGCCGCATCTAAAACCAAGGCTGCATCCTGCTTGAGTTCTGACGGAAAGACTGAAATCAACGGAGGAACTTTTGAGCTTACGGCAAGTGGCTCCGGAGGAAAAGGCATCAACTGCGACGGGGCATTCACAATGACCGACGGCGAACTTACAATAGCCACAACCGGGGGGATGTTTGCCTACCAAAACAACAAGGAGAATCACAACTTCACCGGTAACTACGACCGCATTGACTCTTCACTCCGCTCCTCTCCGAAGGGTGTGAAGGCCGATGGCGACGTCAACATTTCCGGCGGTAAAATCCGCGTGACCACAAAAGGGAACGGAGGAGAAGGTATCGAAAGTAAGAATATCCTCACAATCTCCGGAGGCGAGATATTTGCACATTGCTATGATGATGCCATCAATTCTTCATCCCATATGTATATCGACGGTGGCGACATCACAGTTATAGCAACAGCAAACGATGGCCTGGACTCCAACGGCAACCTCTATCTACGTGGTGGCCGCGTCATGGCGTTTGGCGCCGGTTCGCCCGAATGTGGCATCGATGCCAACGAAGAGGAAGGCTATTCCGTATTCTTCACAGGTGGATATCTCCTGGCATGCGGAGGAAACAATTCCACCCCCAGAAGCACTGCCTCCACTCAGCCTTATATTTCTGGCACCAACAGTGTGAAAGCAGGAAATGAAGTGATTCTCTCCAACGCTGAAGGTACTATTGTCAGCTTCACAATTCCGGAGGAATACAACTCTTCTTCCACCAGCGGCGGAGGTTGGCGTCCGGGTGGTTCCCGCGGAGGTGGTTTGCTCATCACGGCTCCTGAACTTAAGAAGGGAAGCAGCTACACACTGAAGTATGGCACAACTACTTCTACTCTTACAGCTCAATAACCCATGTTGACATAGGAATCATTTCTGTTAATTAACAAAACGGGATGCAACGCTTAAAGCCTTGTATCCCGTTTTTTGTTCGGGATTGACAGGACACCCGTCTGTTTGCAGAGATAGCGGATTTTGATTATATTTGCATTTCATTGGATAATTTTCATTTGAGCCAATCAGTAATGGAATCCATTATAGAACCCGTTGACAGGGATTTAATCTTACAGGAGCTGACGCAGGAGCGATTCCTTCGTCACACAAACAAGGCCGACAACGAAATCTACGTTGTCGATGCCTTCAATTCCCCACATACGATGCGCGAGATTGGACGCCTTCGCGAAATCTCCTTCCGCGATGCCGGAGGGGGCACCGGCACTGAATGTGATATAGATGAATTTGACACAATGAATCCTCCTTGCCAACAACTTATCGTATGGAATCCGGCTAAAAAGGAGATTCTCGGGGGATACAGGTTTATCCTCGGTCGAAATATCCGACTGAATAACGGAATACCTCGCATTGCCACAGCCCACATGTTTGACTTTTCCGAGGAATTCATCACAAAATATCTCCCGCACACTCTTGAACTGGGCCGCTCTTTTGTGGTACCCGCCTATCAATCCTCAAAAGCAGGAACAAAAGCCCTTTATGCCCTTGATAATCTATGGGACGGCCTGGGCGCTCTAACGGTGGAATATCCCGAGATTGAATATCTCTTCGGGAAAGTGACGATGTATCCGAATTTCAATGTAGAATGCCGCGACCTCATTCTCGGATTTCTTACCAAATATTTCAAAGATGAGGAAAGACTGGTCACTCCACGTAATCCACTCCCTACAGGGGCTGAATCTTCGAAGGTGCAGAGCATTTTCACCGGCAATTCCTTCCGGGAGGATTATAAGATTCTCAACCAGATGATCCGCAAGCATAATCTTAACATCCCTCCTCTGGTCAATGCTTATATGAGTCTCAGTCCGACAATGAAACTTTTCGGAACTGCGATAAATGACCTTTTCGGGAATGTTGAGGAGAGTGGCATTTTCTTCAAAATATCTGAAATATTCGAGGAGAAAAAGAAGCGCCATATCGGCACCTACCATCCGGCTCATAAATCAGAAGAACAAATCTCCGGGGAAGAAACAGAAGAAAATAAATTACAACATTCGGAGCAATGAGAAATGTATTAGTCACCGGTGCCGACGGATTTATCGGCTCACATCTTACGGAAGCCCTGCTTGGAAAAGGTTGCAAAGTCAGGGCATTGGCCCTCTATAATTCCTTTAACAACTGGGGATGGCTGGAAGGCGTGGAACATCCCGATCTGGAAATCGTGACCGGCGACGTACGCGACCCCAATCTATGTCGTCAGATTGTGAAAGACTGCGACACAGTCTTCCACCTTGCAGCACTGATAGCTATCCCCTACTCATATATTGCTCCGGACTCTTATGTAGACACCAACATCAAGGGAACTCTCAATATATGTCAGGCATGTCGTGATGCCGGCACAGAGCGTTTGCTTGTCACCTCAACTTCCGAAGTATACGGCACCGCCAAATATGTCCCGATAGACGAGAGACATCCCAAACAGCCGCAGTCTCCCTATTCCGCCACCAAGATCGGAGCGGATGCTATCGCGCTCAGCTTCTATAACGCTTTCAATCTTCCGGTGACAATAGTGCGTCCTTTCAACACATACGGACCCCGCCAGTCGGCCCGGGCGATTATTCCTACCATCATTTCTCAGATTGCCAATGGAGCAAGGAATATAAAAGTAGGTGACCTCACCCCGACCCGTGACTTCAATTTTGTTGAAGATACATGTCGCGGCTTCATAGAAATCGCTCTTTCTCCGGCCACCATCGGCAAGGAAATAAACATAGCTACCGGGAAGGAAATCTCCATGCAGGCAACACTTGACACCATAGCAGGACTGATGGGTGCCGAAGTGACATGGGAAACCGACCCTGAACGCCTTCGCCCGTCCGGAAGTGAAGTCTTCCGTCTTTTAGGCGACAATTCGCTTATCACCTCTCTGACCTCATGGCGTCCGGAAGTATCCCTTGAAGAGGGATTGAAACGTACTATTGAATGGTTCACCAACCCGGACAACCTCAAAAAATACAAATCAGACATTTATAACCGATGAAAAAAAATCAGCTCATAATATTACTTCTTGGCGGAGGGCGGCGTGTGTCGCTGGCACGACTTCTCAAACGCAGCGGCTCACTCTTTGGATTGGAAGTAAAAATTGTGGCTTACGAGCTCCTGAAAGAGGCTCCGATAGCCGTGGAAGGAGAAGTGATAAAAGGGCTGGAATGGGATTCTCCGGATATTGTAGACGATGTGGTGCGTGTGGCTATTCAACATGAAGTCAATATTATCCTCCCATTGGCCGACGGTGCCATATCGGTGGCTGCACATTGCAAGAAGAAACTCGGACATATATTTGTGCCGATGACCGACGCCGCCACTTCGGAGTTACTCTATGACCGCACACTTTCTGCCAAAGCTTATCAAGACGCAGATATACCCATCCCGCGCACCTATAATGTAGTTAATGCTCAGGTGCCGGCTATTGCCAAACCGCGACGCGGCTCTACAGCAAGAACAATAAAGATTTTCTATGACATCAACCGCCTGATGAGCCTGGAAAACCTTTCGGAATATTTTCTGCAGGAATATATCGAGGAGTTCACAGAATATTGTGTGGAAGGATATGTCTCCAAAACGGGGAAACTCCTGACTGCGGTGCCGGTGAAGAAAATTGAAGTGATGGGGAGTGAAATCATGCGTGCCGAGACATGCAATATCCCTGAAATTGAAGATATAGTGCAGAAGGTCATTAAAGCTTTCCCGATTGTCGGACCTTTCTCCATTGAGATCCTCCATGACAAGCGCAAAAACCGATTTGTGGTTTCCCATATAAATCCCAGGATGGGAGAAACCGTGACCTGCGCCATATATGCAGGCGCTCCAATCACTGACTATCTTATACGCGAATATCTTGACTCGGACGTTGAACCCTGCGGTGACTGGGCTTCCGGAACTATAATGGCCGCCTACACCTGCGAAGCCATATTCTTTCATTAATGCATACCATAATAATCGCAGAAGCCGGCGTCAACCATAACGGTGATCTGGAAATGGCACGCAAAATGATTAAAGCTGCCAAAAAGGCCGGTGCTGACTATATCAAATTTCAAACAGCCAATCCCTCGCTCCTCGTGAGTATTGATGCGGAAAAGGCGGAATATCAAAAAAAAAGCACCGGTGCCGAAGAGTCACAACTGGAAATGCTCACTCGCCTGATGCTCCCTTTTGAAGACTTCCGAATCCTTAAAGATGAGTGTGAGAAAGAAGGTATCGGATTTTTAAGTTCACCTTTTGACCTTACAGCTATAAAGTTTCTTAAGGAGTTAGGGATGGATTTTGCCAAAGTCCCGTCCGGGGAAATAACAAATCTCCCCTATCTTCGTGAAATTGCGAAATGGGGTATTCCGGTGATTCTTTCTACGGGAATGGCAGAGATAGTGGAGATAAAGGATGCCGTTGACATTCTTCTCGGCAAACATCCCTCAATCCCCTCGGAAAGCAAACTGACAGAAAAAGATTTATATCTGCTCCATTGCAATACTCAGTATCCCACACCCTACGAGGATGTCAATCTTTTGGGGATGCTTCATTTAAAAGAGCTTTTCAACTCCCGATATGGCTACAGCGATCACACCCCCGGAATTGAAGTGGGAATAGCCGCCGTGGCTCTCGGGGCTTCCGTTATCGAGAAACATTTTACCCTTGACCGGAATCTGCCGGGACCGGACCATAAGGCCTCTCTGACACCGGAGGAACTGACAGACTTAATAAAGAGCATCCGTAATATCGAAAAGGCATTGGGTGTTCCCCGCAAAATAGTCACAGACTCCGAGCGACCGAATATAAACATTGCGAGGAAAAGCATCGTTGCGGCAGGAAATATTAAGTCCGGCGAAATCCTCACCGAGGAAAACATGACCTGTAAACGTTCCGGAAGAGGGATCTCTCCTATGGAATGGGATAATGTTGTCGGGAGAGTTGCAAAAAGAGATTTTAAGAAAGATGAACCTATCGAACTCTGACAGACAAATAGCTATTGCCACAGGCACACGCGCTGACTGGGGGCTCCTTCTTCCTCTTGCACAAGAGTTGAGGACGAGGGGACATGAACCGCTCATAATGGCGACTCACGCTCACTTCTTTGATGAATTAGGGATGACTGTCAATGAGATAATAGCAGATGGGTTCACTCCGGCATGCAGGATACTGACCTCACGTGTGCCGGCTGAAGCGATGGCTGACACGACTGTCGGATTTGCCGGACACCTTTCAGAACTCCAACCGGGCGCACTTGTCATCTTAGGAGACCGTTTTGAAATGTTAGGAGCAGCTTCTGCCGCGGTGTTGTCCAATGTGCCGATAGTGCATATAGCCGGTGGAAATGTGACTTTAGGTGCTTTCGACAATTCCATCCGCAACGCTATCTCTCAGATGGCCACACTCCATCTGCCTGAAACCGATAAATGCGGAGAGCGTCTTGCATCAATGGGGATTGCTCCCGAAAGAATTGTTGTGGCCGGCTCTCCGGGCGTCTACAACGCTTTAAACATAAATCTTCTGTCACTCAGCGAACTGGAAGAGAGTCTGCATTTTCAACTTGGCGATGATTTCCTGTTGGCAACTATGCATGCCGCCACACTTGACACCGTTCCTCCTCTTCAACAGATGACGAATTTTTTAGATGGACTGCGGATTCATCTCAACGAATTTCCGAACAGACGTCTGATTCTGACTTACCCCAATTCTGACTCTGACACAACTCTCCTCATAAAAGCGATTGAGGATTTTAAAACTGAATTTCCTGAACGTATACTTACTATCCCTTCATTGGGAAGAGTAAGGTACCTTTCAGCGGCCGCTCTGTGTCGTGCTGTCATAGGGAATTCCTCAAGTGGAATTGAAGAAACGCCATCGTTGGGCATACCCACACTTGACATTGGAAACCGACAGTCCGGGAGAGAGCGTGGTGAAGGAGTGATGCATTGTGAAGGTGATGCAGAGTCAATATCCAAGGCTCTCCACGAAGTCACATCCGAAAGATTCCGGGAGATAGCCGGCAAGGCTTCAAACCCATATTTCAAAGAGAACACACCTGCCAGGCAGGCTGATTTCTGTTTGTCACTATTATGAAAGATATTAAGACCCTATTCATCATACCGGCCCGAGGAGGCAGCAAAGGTATTCCACGCAAAAACGTCAGGAATTTCTGTGGTAAGCCTCTGATAACCCGCTCTGTCGAGCAGGCGTTGGCTCTTTCGGATGCCGAAGATATTTGCGTCACTACAGATGACCCGGAGATAGCAGAAGCCGCTGCCGGAGCCGGAGTGTCAATCCCTTTTATGCGACCTGCCGAGCTTGCCGGCGACACAACGCCGTCACGCAACGTACTTCTGCATGCTCTGGATTTCTATTCTGCACACAACGCCGACTATGACCGGATTGTGCTGCTTCAGCCTACATCACCACTGAGAAATATAGAGGATATCCGGAATTGTATAGCGGCATACGACAAAGGGTGGGCCGAAGGATTGAATCCGGATATGGCTGTCTGTGTGACCGAAGCGGAAGCCAACCCATACTATAACGCATTTGAACCGGATGAAAACGGGATGTTGCATGTCAGCAAAGGAGCCGGAAGCTACACCAGACGTCAGGATGCTCCGAAAGTATGGCAGTACACAGGTGCTGTCTATGTGATCAATGCCGATTCACTCAGAAAAATGCAGATGTCTGCTTTTCCGCGGATTATACCGGTAGAAATGCCGCGTGAGAGGGGTGTGGATCTTGACACGGAAGCCGACTGGATGCTTGCAGAATATCTTTTCAAAGAAGCGGAGAAGAAAAAGGAATAAACCGGGCTTGACGGATTAGGGAATCAGACAGGATGTGACATAAGTGATAACTCAGGAGAAAGGATACAGTAAGAAATTATGAATTCAAATTCAGCCGAAAGAGTAAAGGAGCTGGCATCGGCTCCCGTCGGGAAGCTTCTATGGAAGTACAGTTTGCCGGCAGTAGTGGGCACGGTTGTAATGGCCCTCTACCATATCATTGACTCCATGGTGATAGGACATGCCGTTCCGGATCCTAATGTAGTAGCCGGTATTGCAGTCTCCTTTCCGGTAATGAATATAGCGACTGCCTTCGGCATGCTTATCGGTGCCGGTGCTGCCACACGTGTCAGTATTGTTATGGGACAGAATGATCATAACCGTGCGGCATGGATTCTCGGAAATTCAGTGCAACTTACAATCCTTGTAGGACTTTTCTATACTACAGCTTTAGCTATATTCATTAATCCCATACTCGACCTCTTCGGGGCTTCCGATGCTACCCGTCCTTACGCGCGCGAGTTTCTCCTTTGGCTCCTGCCCGGTATGGTACTCATCAACCTCACATTCTCATATAATAATGTGATGCGAGCTTCAGGGTATCCCGGTAAGGCAATGTTTACAAGTATTATAGGTGCGGTTCTTAATGTGATTCTTGCACCTCTTTTCCTGTTTGGATTCGGATGGGGAGTAAAAGGAGCGGCATTAGCTACCGACATATCCATGATTATTACAGCCTTCTTCGTGATGGCTCACTTCTTTGACAAGAGGAGCGTACTACACTTTGAAAAAGGGACTTTCAAATTTAATTGGCCGATTATCCGCTCTGTGCTATATATCGGTATGGCACCATTCCTTATTAACGTCACCAGCGCCGGAATTAACGCAATAATTAATAATTCCCTGCTTAAATATGGCGGGGACAATGCCATTGCTGCCGTAGTGGTTTTCAACCGCTATGTGACGATTTTCGTCTTTATCGTGATGGGTATATGCCAGGGTATGCAACCTATTTTAGGATATAACTTCGGAGCAAGGAAATTTGACCGACTGTTCAAGACACTCAAACTCGCTGTGGCCTTTGCACTATCCTTCACAACGTTAGGAAGTATTATCGGTGCTACCATTCCCGATAAGATTGCCTCGATGTTTATGACAGATGCCCAACAGATTGAATCAGCCGTGATTTGCCTGCGCATAACCACTCTCACATTCTGGGTGGTGGGATTCCAAATTGTGTCGACCAACTTCTTCCAGTCTCTCGGAAAGGCCGGGAAAGCTGTGTTTCTCTCTCTGACACGTCAAGTTATCTTCATGCTTCCTATGCTCCTGATTCTCCCCCCGATTTTCGGTCTGAAAGGTGTGTGGGCATGCTTCCCTATCTGTGACGTCATTTCCGCTGTTGTTGCCGGCTTCATGCTCGCATGGCAAATACGACACATCAGGACTACACCGCAGACAGAACCTTAACAGAAACATAGCCCCGGACGGCACCGTAATTCTCCGGCTCCATTATTTAATGGGTCGGACCATTGAAACCAATGCTCTGAAATCCTTACGGAGAACAGTGATAGAAAACATCAGATAGGTCAGGACTCCCACGGCCACACCGGCAACCAATCCTATCACATATACATCAAAAAGGTGTGTTATAAACCATGACAGCACACCGGAAATTCCGCTACATATTAAGACCGGAAGGACATCTCCAATCTGCTGCCATAATCCCAACGGAATCACTCTCCGCGTGTAAATGCCGCTGATAATTATCGTTATCCACCAATTTACCATCTGTCCGAGACACAATGGAATCAGTCCGAAGGGAAGTGTTACACAGATAATGGCAACCCCTATCACCTTTTTAATTACTTCAAGGCGAAAAAATAATCCTGACTTTCCCTTCACCTGAAGGATGTTTTGATTCAATACGCTGATAGGATACCACATCAATCCCAGACATAAAATCTGAAGCAGCAGTGCGGAAAATTCCCACTTCTCCCCTAAAACAGTGATAATCATAGGCCGGGCCACTCCGGCCATCACGAACATAACCGGGAAAGTCAGGAATGCTGAGATACGTATAAACCTGCTCATCATTGAAGCCAGATGCTGGTCTTCCTCCTTGCGTGTGCATAACACCGGAAACGAAACCCTCTGTATAACTCCGCTGAATATCATCGGTATCTCTCCGAATTGCTGGGCCCGGGTGTAATAACCAAGTGTGTCGGCTCTGAACCATTTACCTATAACCAGCAGATATAGATTCCGATATATGTTATCTATGACCGAAGAAGCCGCAATCCCCACACCGAAGGAGAATAACTCCCTGAATGACTTCAGGGAGAATAACCATGCAGGACGCCACGGAGAAACTATCCATAGGAAAAGTGTCACTGTAAAGAAATTGAGCAACTGAAATCCCACAAGAGCCCATACTCCAAAACCGGAATAAGCCATCCATATACCGGTTGCTCCCGCTAAAGCTGAGGCGATAAAAGATGCTTTAGCCTGTGTTTTGAAATCAAGTCTGATTGTGAATAAAGCTCTCTGCACCATCCCCAGACTGTTTATGACAATTCCGATTGAAAGGACACGGGTCAGCACTATAAGCTGAGGCATATCATAGAAATCTGCAATGAAGGGAGCTGCTATCCATAGAACGATATAAAGGAAAAGTGAGGCCGCTATGTTAAAATAGAATACTGTGGAGGTGTCTCGCGGAGAAACGTCCTGCTTCCTGATAAGACCCTGGGAAAATCCGGCATCTATCAGGCTTTGGGAAACAGCAATGAAGATTGTCAACATCCCTACCATTCCATAGTCGTCCGGAGTCAGGAGACGTGCCATAACAAGCGTGACAAGAAAGGAGACTACTTGAACTCCAAATCGCTCGATTGCGCTCCAGAGTGTGCCGGTGAAGGTCTTTTTCTTTAGATTTTCCTCTCCCATATTATCTATTCCTCAGCTTAGCCTGAAATGATTTGAGACCGGAAGATAATTTTCTCAACTTTTGTTCTTGCGTTTATATTCCCTGAGGAGAATCCGCGGAAGACTCCCGATGATTGAAGCGGAACGACGAAGCTGCTTGCGGGGCTCCACAAATATTCTATGGATAAATTCCAAATGATTCCTGACCATCCACTGGGGAGCCCTTCTCGCTTCAACCCCACTGACAAATTTAAAGACCGCCCCCACGGAAATCAATACACCATGCTTAACATGGGGCACAAGATAATGCATGAACTTCTCCTGCTTGGGAGCACCCAATGACACCCATATTATATCCGGACAATCCCTATTTATCATATCCCCTATGGAGGAATAGTCAAAATCCTCTGCCTCTGCATAAGGCAACTCCACAAACTGCATATCCGCAACCCGCGGATCAATACTCAGCAGACGCTCCTTTAAAAGCTTCAGGACCCTATGGGATGAGCCTAAGAATATCATCCTGTATTTCTTCTTCTCCATTATGTGAAGAAAGAGTTGATGACCGGTATATTGCTCACGACGTATGCCGTAAAGCCATTTCAGATATAGGGGAACATAACTGCTGTCGCACACTGAGAAAAGACCCCCATTAATCATCCTCCTGTACTCATCGTCTTTGTTAACCTTATCAAGGACTACACCATCAGAGACACATATATACGACGAAGAGGCACTCTTGACTTGATTATCAATAGCTTCATCTACCTTCTTCTTATCAAATTCATATCTGACTCTGAAAAATTCTTCCATTATTGCGATTCGCGAGGATGTTGGGGTTCTCTTTGGGTATAATTATTTTTTCAGGGTATATCTCTTTAACGTATTTTTTGGAATTAATTATATATCTGATACATTATTTTGCTTTTTATCCTTATCATAATACCATGATAGGACAATGCACTCTTAATTATTCTTCTGTTTTCCTCAACTTTATCCGGTAATCTGAATTCCGCCTTTTCTCTATCCTCTTCTTCATATCTGAAGCGGCTCCAACGTCGGCAATTTGTGCCCGACCCATCAAATCCCTCATTCGTTACAAGCGTATGCGCAGGAAATAATGACAACCCTTTGTTTAAATACTGATTAAAACAGAACCTTATTGCCCATGAACTGTTTCTGCCTTCCTTACATGCCTCCAGCATACTGAAACAGTCTGAACCACCCCATCGGCAAAATCCCCTTCTTTCCTTCTTCCAGGAATCCCATCTGTCGAAACTCCAGTCAACTCCCTCCCATCGGTCTTTCCATGTGCCCCAGCCCCAGCTACTGCTACGGGGAGCAAAATATGCATCGTAGGGATAACCCTGTGGTATCTTCACCTTATTGGTATAGCCGCAAATAGAATATACTTCCTTATCAGCGGCATATTTCTCCAATCCAAGATTCATGAAAGTCAGAAAATTGGGAAGAACCTTCAAGTCATCTTCCACCACTATCACTCTGCCATATTTCCTGATTATCTCGCTGACACCGCTGATAACAGACTTGGCGAGGCCCTTATTTGCAGATGAGGTGTGAATCGTGACACTCTTAAAGCGACCCTCTGTAACTGATTCTGCAATCTTGGCAGATTGTGCCGTTTTCATGGAATCACACTCCTCATTTGTTATGTCGTTCTTACGCGGTCCGTCTATGAAAACGAACAAATCACTATCCCTCGCCTCCCGGCAATCTCCAAGGGACTCCAAGGCAGATGACAGCAGATCCGGACGGTTAAATCCGAAAACAATCACAGGAGCATAAATCATATCGTTTTCTGCAGGGGAGTTTGTTTGGGGTCTATCACCCATTGATACGGATAATAACGGGCCAGATTCCTTGGCTCTCTGAAACTATAGAGAGTCGGGAGAAAATATATTATCATCAGCACGGGAACGACCCACATGGTCCTGAACCGTCTGATTAAATATTGCATGATGGGTGTGGCTCCGATAAAGACTATGACTATTATATAGTTTACCAATCGGGCTGCGGTAAAATAGAACATCCCCATATACATGAAAGAGATAGCGAAAAACATCAGGGGGATGAATTCCCTGTTTTCTATTCTCTTTATATTAAAAGCTGTCAACAGATAAAGCAAGGTAGGCTGCAGACCGTACATGATGGCGTAGTTGACATTGTTTTCTTTCTCAAAGGCACTTGAAGTGTATTGTGAAATAAAATCGTCACCACCTCCCAAAAAGACATTTACAAGGTCTCCGAAAATCAAACGTCCGGCAATTCCGATAATAAAGCCGGGAAGCACAAAAAAGAGTGAATACTTCCATACCTTCCAATCAACATTTCTCAACAATGGCAGAGCAAACATCAACACGGCTGAGGTATGCAACATAAAGGCTACAGAAGTCCAGATATAATATTTCACCCATTTCTTCTTCATGTACGCGTCAAAAGCGAACAGCAGGAAGATTCCTACCGCTACTCCCTCGCGCATGATTTCAAACTCAAATTCTATGAATTTAAAGCTTATAAAGAACATCAGAAGGGTTAGAAACGGACGTTTGGAATACTCCTTCACCATACGGAACATCGCAAAGTTGAAGATGAAGGAAGTCACCAACTGCAATAATGTGAAATCCTTACTGAAACCTCTGATGATAATGCAATACAAGACCCATCCGGGCTGAAATCGTGACACGTATTCCGACTTCTGCTGGAACCGTGTGATGTCATCAATCCAATGGAAGTCCCACATATCACCATAATCACCCCATGAGTTCATATACATGTGGGTGTCCATTCCTATGCGGTATCTCAGACCTGACAACAAGAAAAAGACAGCAAAAATCCCCCAGAAGGATATATCCTTATAGCGCTTCCCATCCTGCATGTCATAATACCACAGGCAGAACATCAAAATTATGAATATAACTATATATATCACTTTTCAGAAACGCTGAAGGGAGATTCTACTTTCCCGGATTTATTGGAGTTTCAAGATTATTTACGTCTGAATAATTTCCTCAATCCTCTTGAATTGGCTTCTACGACTCCATATCCGGCACCATATCCGTAACCTCCGGTCTGCACCTCTGTAAGGCCATTGAGGATAAGGCTGATATTCTTATATTTCTTCTCGTCGTAATATTGCTTAAGCAACGGCAGGACTTCAAGTTCAAGGTTGCCGGCACGCAATACATAGATTGTGCGGTCAGAGACAACATTGATAATCTGTGAGTCAGCCATCATTTCTGACGGAGGACAATCAAGTATGACATAATCAAACTCTTCTCTCAAATGCCCGATGAGTTGAGAGAATCTGCCGGATTCCAACAATTCTGTTGGATTGGGAGAAAGAGTACCCGCCGGGAGTATGCAGAGGTTGGGACGAATCTTATCGCAGACCATCAATGAATCTACATCATCAGTGCTTCCATTCAGATAGTCGGATACACCTTTACGGTCTTTTCCGACCACGAATGATGTGGAGCGCTTGCGCAAATCGCAATCTACCAACACTACCCTCTTCTTCATGGCACACGCCACTGCCAGGTTGATACTTACAAAAGTCTTACCGGAGTCGGGAATAAATGATGTCACCATGATGACTGAACCATCCCTGTCTCCGCTCGTGAGCAATCCGAGATTGGTGCGTGTAACTCTGAAAGCTTCGTTGACAACATCTCTCTGGCCTTCTCCAACAACAATATTATCACCTTGAACTTTTGATTCCTTCGGCATCTTCTTATTGAGCCTCGGAATCTCACCCAGGATAGGAATATCGAATTTTTCAACATCCTTGCGAGAACGGAATTTTGTATTGGAAGTCTCCTTGAAATATATAAAACCGACAGGAAACGCCAATCCAAATATGAAAGCAAAGCCAAGAACCAAAGGTTTACGCGGTGAATAGGGCTTATCGCTACCACCGGGGCGGCGGATAACCTTGATATTCTGGCCGGCAAAAGCTCTTGAAATCTCATTCTCCTCTTTCTTCTGGAGGAGGAAAAGATATAACTGCTCTTTTACAGTCTGCTCCCTTCCGAGTGAACGCAACACTTCTGCCTGATCCGGATTCGCAGCGATTTCAGAATCATTAATTCCCTGTTCCTTACGGATAAAATTTAAGGATTGGGTCAGCGTAGCCACTTGATTATTAAGTGCGGAGATGATACTGCGGCGCATGGAGTTCAATCCCTCATCATAGTTTTTGACCAAGGGATTACTGGCCGAACTGTTTGCCGCCAGACCATTGCGCTGCAAAATCAGCTCATTGTAGGCATTAATCTGCGACTCAAGTGTCACACTTCCCACACTGAGGTTCACCGGAAGTGTCTGGTGCTTATTTCCCTCATTAGACAGGAAATCTTTCAGATATTTGGCAATCTCAAGGCTATTAGCCTCTTCAACATATCGCTTGTCAATCTCGGCAACCTTCTCCATACTTGCCCTGCTGGAAGCTTCAATGTCAATTATGCGATTACGTTTCTTATAGTCGGTTATACTTTCGTCTACCGAGCCTAACTCATGGGCCAATACCACAAGACGCTCATCAATAAATTTTGATGTATTGGCCGCCAACTGATTCTTTTCATCGCCCCAGCGAACATTATAGACGTCTATGAGAGCGTTAAGAATGTCTTCGCCACGTGCCGCACATGCATCTTTTACAGTAAAGTTCAATACTGTGGCTCCCTTCTCATTCTCTTTGCTGATATCTGTCTGCCCCTGATAATATTCAACAGCATCCTTCAGCGACATTCGGCTGACATAGAATCTCTTCTCGTCTTCCTCCTCAGCCTGTGCCACATTGTGCTTGTTTTTCTTTTTAATACCCCAATTGGCGAGTTTGTTGATTCTCACCGGACCGGCGGGGGTGTTGAACCACGTATTGAATCGCGTATGAATCTCGTCCGGGAGCTTTGCCTTCTTGCCGTTGACTGCCATGCGGGGACGAACCACAATATCTTCATTTTCCAAAACCACAAACTGCAACGCCGCTGATTCGGAATCATCAAGATCCTTGAATTCTACATTTATCGGAAGATCCGCTCCATATAAAGGCACCTTACGCAGCCCCTCTTTCATACGATAAGTGGTCTGAAGTCCAAGACGACGCACCACCTCCTCCATATAGTCGGGAGAGCGGAAAGTGCTCAACTCATTCTCAAAGTTGGAGTTGCCTGAAAAAAGACCGATATCCGGCATTCCTATGTCAACCATACCTCCCAAAGACAAGCCGTCACTCTCATCCTTGATAATCACTGATGCCTCTCGCTTATAGACCGGATTTGTTGCTTGAAGATAATAAATGGCAAGTCCCATACATAATATCAGGGACAATGCTACCCATTTCCAATTCTTGAGAGATAATCGTATCAGGTCCTTGAGCGACAATTTCGTAGTTACGACGCTCTCGGTTTCTTTCTTTTCTTTTGCCATACGCAATTATATTTTGAGACAGACGGGAGGTTCCTCTTCGGGTTTAGTCAGGTTTGTCTTTTAATTAACGCTTTCTTACCTGTGAAATTGTGTTTTATCTTCTTATCATCTGCTCTCACGGTATAATTTATGCAAAGTTACAATTTTTGTAGCTCCTAAAAAAATTATTCATCTCTGTTGCACTTATTGATAGGCACTATTAAGACTCCTTTCCACAAAAAATGTTAATGCAGGGGACGCAGATTTTGGTCAGATTTGGACTTGCAGGCGAAGGAGCTTAGCGAGCTAAGTGACTGAGCCAAAAGTTCGAAGATGGCTGAAATCTGCGGGACGGAGGTAACTTTTCTTTACTTGACCCACTTTCCATCCACACATATCATCACCACTGAATTCATTCCGGCCTGGATTTTGTAGTCACATATGTGA
>CAMWXI010000002.1 GCA_947178175.1 uncultured Porphyromonadaceae bacterium
AGAAAAACAAGGCGTTAAGAATCTCAAATATGTTAGCCTTTGACTTTGTCTTGAATATTTCTGGAAAATTTTCAAATATATAGTTCCGCTGCCTGGTGGTCAAATCCGTATTATATCCCCATTTATTACAATAAGTTATAAATGTTAAACACAATATATCAGAATTTGGGCATGAGATATTGTGTCACAATGGAAAAAATTACCTCTGTACCGCATCTCTCCGGCGCTTTTTGCCTTGTTTTTCAGTCACGTAGCTACGGCTACGCTCCTTCATCACAAGACAAAAATCTCTCAGAGATATGCGACCCCAGCTTTAACAAATATTGGGGAACGGGGTCTTAAGTTGAAGATGAATCATAGGAGTGTTGAAGAAGTGGGAAACGCCTGCTTCTTCAAACCCTATTGATCTATATAGTCGAAGAGCGCGCAGGTTTTCCGGCTCGCACAATAGACCTTTCGGCTTGGGATTGGTAATGAAAATTGAGTTAAGATGATTTAGAAGTGCTATGGCAATTCCTTGTTTTCTGAATTCGGGACGCACATAGAGCGAATCAATATATATTTCATCCGGAGAAGCTTCGTCAGCCCAGTTTTCTACTTCCTGAGGGGTTACGTTCCACCCCAGAAGTCTGTTGGCCTCCCGGGCGAATGCAAGTCGCAAAGGATGCAGGAGTGCTCCATCATAGGCAACAACGCAACCTAAAGGCTCGTCAGATTCATTAACGGCAATAAATGAGTTGGTATAACTATATTGACTGTCTTTGTCGGCAGCGAGAGTAGTGAAGAGTTCTCTGACCACAGGGATTCGGTCGGGACCACCACCCAGTTCCTCACAAAGTTCCGGACCGAGTGCCCCCATAACGGTGGCGGCTATAAAAGGTGCGTCGTCGGGACGTGCGTTTCTGATATAATATTCCATATTGATAAAACATTGGTAATATGGAAATGTTTCACAAGAGAAATGAACTAAATGACAGGGAAGATTGTCAGATAAAGAGGATAAGGGAGTAGAATATTTGTAGGAGATTATTGAAATTATTATCTTTGCGAAGCTCGCATGACATAAAATAGTAGCCGGAAAGAATAATCGCGAAGAATATCCTTTAACGGCGAAATTTAAAAAAAGAATAGGAAAATGGAAAAGACGGATAAGATGCTTGCTGAAAAATTGTTGCATATCAGTGCTATAATGCTTCAGCCTGAAAGTCCCTTTATATGGGCTTCGGGATGGAATTCTCCGATATATACCGATATACGGAAGATATTGTCTTATCCGGATGTGCGTAACTTCATAAAGGTAGAATTGAGCCGTACCATTCTCAATGCTTATCCGGATGTAGACGCAATAGCCGGAGTGGCCACAGGTGCAATAGCTATAGGGGCGATAGTGGCGGATTGCCTCGGACTCCCGTATGTCTATATAAGAAAGACTCCGAAAGATCATGGCCTTGAAAACCTGATAGAGGGGAATCTTCGTCCGGGCAGTAAGGTTGTGGTGATAGAAGATATAATTTCCACCGGAGGCTCGTCATGCAATGCAATAGAAGCTATCCGCAATTCCGGATGTGAAGTGGAAGGGATTGCAGGCCTGTTTAATTTTGAGTTCCCCTCAGCAATTAAGCGATTCAGAGAGGTAAATGTGAAGATGGTGTCGCTTCTCACATATTCCGCCATGGTAGAAGTAGCAAGTGAAATCCATTATATCGAGCCTTCTGACATAGAGACGCTTAGAGAATGGCGCAAGGATCCGGGTAGCTGGACCCCGTCGAAAAGATTTTAATAAAAATGTGAACGCTTCTTTCTTATAATGAGGGAAGGGGCGGATTTATAACATAGAAGAAAATGTCATCAATTAAAAGCGATAACTACACTATAGGCTATTCTGCGGAGAAAGTTTACGAGAAACTTTCTCATCCTGAGAATCTCAGAGGATTGTTGGAGAAAGTGCCGGCAGAAGGGATTCCGGAGGAACAAAGGCAGACACTTGAGCAGATTAAAGTGACAGAAGACAGCATCACTATTCCGGCCGGGCCGGTAGGAGCAATGACCCTGCGTCTGACAAAGAAGGAGGAGCCTACACTTCTCCGTTTTGATGCAGAGAACTCACCGATAGAGGTGGCATTGGTTATCCATATCAAGCCACTCAGCGATTCAGCCTGTGAGATTATGCTTGAGATAGACAATGTGCCGAAGATGCTTGCAATGATGGCGAGCGGGCCGTTTAAGAAAGTGACCGACCAGTTTGCCCAACTTATCAAGCAGATCCCATTTGAGTAGAAGAAACTCCTTGTTGAAGATTGTTGCTACAGTAGCAATAGCGATATCAGGAAGTGCAGGATGTACTACTTCCTACGAATATCGTATACCATCGATGCCTGTCAGCATTAAATTTGGAGACTGGGGAGTATGGAATACATTCGGAGTTTCCGGCTATGGGATATATAGATACTTCATTCTTTATAGCCACGGAGGAGAAAGTGTCAGAGAACCGGCAGGTTTCAATTATATTCAAGGTTCGGCTACAGGTTATGGGGGAGTTCTTCTGATAGGAGGAATGAACCCATTCACTTCAGACACCAATGTTCCACTGGCCTACGATTTGTCTTGTCCGGTTGAGTGTTCGCCGGTGATAAGGGTTGCTGTGAATCCCACTAATCTGGAAGCGGAGTGTCCCAAATGTCACAGCACATATAATGTGACGGAAATGGGTGGAGCGGCCACTTCCGGGCCGGCGGTGGCTGAAAAATATAAGCTACGTTTTTATCAGTGTGTGCCCATACCTGATGGAGGATATTTAATCATCAATCAATGAGTTTGCTTGAAAGTATATTCTACATGATGTGGCGAGGCCTTGCGATCGGAGTGCTGATATCCGCGCCGATGGGTCCCGTGGGGATATTATGTATTCAACGCACACTTGACAAAGGTCGCAAAGCCGGCTTCTATACCGGAATCGGGGCTGCCCTTTCCGACTTGTTCTATTGCCTGCTGACCGGATTCGGACTCTCCTTTATCGAGGACACACTTGAAAAGAATTCCTCAATCATCCAGCTTGTGGGAAGCATGGTGCTGATAGCATTCAGCGTATATCTTTTCCGGAAGAATCCGACAAAGCAGCTGAAACGTCCTGTGGAGGCAGATGTGTCGGCAAAAAAGAGTGTGCTGGGAGGATTTCTGTTCACTTTTTCCAATCCCCTGATACTCTTTCTGATAATAGGACTCTTTGCGCGTTTTAATTTCCTTCTGCAGGAGATGACGATTGGGCATTATTTTGTAGGTTATCTGTTTATTATTGCCGGAGCCTTAGGGTGGTGGTGGATAGTGACCTACTTCATAGACAAAGTGCGGGCCCATTTCAATCTCCGCTCAATGTGGCTTATCAATAAGATAATTGGCGGTGTGATTCTGATATTTGCAATCGTAGGAATAGTAAGCGCCATAATGGATCTTACCGGTGGCTCCGAAAGCAAAGCTGAATCGTATTATCCCGGAAGAGTTGTTATCGGCCGGAAGCAATCGGAATCAGAATCCGGAAAATTCAGCAGGGAGAGATGTCACCTTATCCCTTTGAGGGAAGATGGGAAAAGAGTTACAGACTTTGCCCAGAGGATAAAGATGGAAGAATCCGGAGTCGGCGGATGGAGCTGGACTCCGTCGAATGGAAAAGATCTGTTATCGCCGAATTTTGTGATTAAGCCGGTGGAGATAGATGATGGGGTTTCAACAGTGCCGGGTATAGAGGTCGTAGCGGAGATTTCAGATGACAATAATGAATGTCTCAGGAAATTCACAACTAAGGTTCCGATAGGAAGGAATCTTCATCCCAAGGTCAATTATTATGAAATATTACACGATGATAAGGGCTGGCAGTTTTCTGCCGGCTATTATTCATTAGAGCCGATATTAAGTTTCGTGGATTCTGAAACATACGGGAAGAAAGGGGTATCCGAAACAAAATTACAGAAGTTGGGGAAAGGGGAGCTTTTGATTCTGGATGTTCAAAACCTGACGGAATATAATTCAGTCGCATATATGCCGGAAGCTGACTTCCGGAGAGATATAATGGAGGATATTGGAGAAGATTTGACCGGCAATCCTTTGGAAGAAACCGGAAGCGGTGGGGAGATATGGAAAGTTCTTGATCGGACTTTGGATGAGGATCAACTGCGAATGGGTGGAGACTATGAGTTGTTAATACGACCTCGAGCGGATTCTCCCGAAGATTATGATATTTATTACTATTCCGGTGCCTGGAAGAATAATGATGAATGGAGCAGAGGGGATAAGAAAGGGGAGTTGCTGTCGACGGGCATACCGGGGGTTTGGAATCTGCGATGGTATGCTTCCGACCGTAAATTGTTGGAAAAAGACTTAAAAGCCAGGAGATCGGAATCAGATATTATAGAGTTGCTATTCCCATATCAGAGTTCAACCCTCAGACTTCAACGGCTGAAAAAGAGAGAACAATAGTAAGCCTGTAAACTTATAGGATAGGAATTAAATAGAAATTACAATATAAGGACTGCATCATGAAGCACGCGAAAAAGACAGTATTTTTAACTGGCGCCACCGGCACAATGGGTAAGGAGGGAGTCAAAGCATTATTGAACCATCCGGAAGAATTGGAAGTAAGGGTCTTAGCGCGTCCCTCGAAGAAGAATAAGAAGATGCTTGAACCCTATGTGAAGCGGGGCGAGCTTGAAGTGGTGTGGGGAGACCTTACCGATTATAATGATGTTAAAAGGGGAGTTGAAGGTGCTGACTATGTGCTTCATGTAGGAGGGATGGTATCGCCGGCTGCGGATTATTTCCCTGAGAAGACATTAAAAGTCAATACCACAGCGTGTCATCATATAGTGAAGGCGGTAAAAGAGTCATCAAAACGAGACAGTGTGAAGGTGGTGTATATAGGTTCAATCTCTCAGTACGGGCCACGAGTCGAGCCTCATCATTGGGGCCGGACCGGCGATCCGTTATGGCACGCGGTGGGAGATATGTATGCCTATTCTAAGATTCAGGGAGAGAGGATAATCGCGGAAGCGGGTCTCCCCTATTGGGTGTCTTTGCGTCAGACAGGCATCTTAAGTCCGTTGCTTGTAAAAAAGGGGAGTGACCCGATAACATTCCATGTGCCGCTGCGGGGGGCTTTGGAATGGGCCACGGATATTGACAGTGGTCGACTTCTCGCCAACATCTGCCTTGCAGACCTCCCGGAGAAATTCTGGAACCGATTTTATAATCTTGGAAACGGAGAGCATTTCCGCCTTGGAAATTATGAATTCGAGCAAATGATTTTGAAGGCCATGAGTTGTCCGCCGGTGGAGAAAGTTTTTAAACCGGAATGGTTTGCGTTGGATAATTTTCATGGTATATGGTATGAGGACTCTGATGTATTGGATGAATATCTGCATTTCAGAAGTCCGATGACGGCCGGGGAATATTTTGAGGAGTTTGCAAAGGGGTTACCGTGGTTCTTCAAATTGACGAAGATAGTTCCGTCAGGAGTCATCCGTACAGCCATGGGATTAATCGCCGGGAAAGGTCCGACAGGACCTATGTATTGGCTGAAACAGGGTGAGGATAAGATGATAAAGGCCGCCTTCGGCAGTCGTGAGAAATGGGAATCCATTCCCGGCTGGTCAGGCTGGAAATTGGGTAAACCTTCAGCGGAACGAATCCGTTTCTCCCATGGTTATGATGAAACTAAGGAAGAGGGAGAGTTAGATATTGAAGACATGAGAAATGCTGCCCGGTTCAGGGGGGGAAAGTGTCTTTCTGAAAAGATGGAGAAAGGGGATATGATCACTCCTCTGGAATGGGAATGTAGCGAGGGACACCGGTTTAAGGCGTCACCGATGCTGGTATTGAAGGGGGGGCACTGGTGTGACGAATGTTTCGGAAAGGAGCCGGACTACGCGGGAATTGCAGAAAAGAATCCTTTCTTCGCACAGGTTTATTATTGCGGAGATGTAAGGGGAAAAGTTAAGAAATAGATTTTGAGAATAAGGAAGAATTGAAAAAGAACCGGTTTCCGTAAGATAAGGAGAAACCGGTTCTTTTTTTCTGATTTTTAGTAGGCTTGAGGGGGTGTCAGGCTCATTGATCGGATATAGTCGCCGATAGGAGTGCAATTCTTGAACTTGATATTTTCAAGGTATTCATTCATTGCTGCCCGCACTTTAGCGCGGTCAGGCATATTATTGCGAATCTCTTCAAACGATTCGTGCGGTCCTTCCGAATAGTTGACAATCAAATCCCAGTCGGCCGGCATATTGATTCCCATCATGCAGGAGTCTTTACACTTCTTATAAGGCCAGAATGTGTATCCGATATTTGCTTCCTTCATCACTCTGACAAAATCCTTTTGCCATTCCATAGTGTTATGTCCGATTTCTCCCATATACATAGGACGTCCGCTGCGGTCACGGAAGTCAATGAAACTGCCGATGGCCTCACGTGAGGCGTCACCGCCGTAACGATGACAGGTATACATTATCAAGGGGTCAAAATCAAAATCGGAGAATGGATCGAATATGCTGTTCCATTGAGCCCCGCCAAGCAGAATTATATGATTGGTGTCAACCGAGCGAATTGTGGCGACTGCCTGTTTATAGACCGGCTCAAGCATTGCGTTGAGTTCACTTTTATCATCGAAATAATGGGCTATCGGCTCGTTCATAAGCTCATAACCGAGGATGACAGGCTCAAGGGCATAGCGGGTGGCAATGCGTTTCCAGATGTCGAAATATTGTTGTTGTGATTTCTTGCTTCTGAAAAACCATGGATAGCCATACGAGTCGTCAATGTTATCTCCCGTTTGTCCTCCCGGCACATCGTGCATGTCAAGAATAAGATAAAGATTGTTATCCTTACACCAGTTCACCACGCTGTCCATCATTTCAAATCCCATGTCGGAATCAGTTGATCCCATATAAGGCTCTGAGGTGAAGAGTTTGTAGTGGAAAGGCATTCGGACAGTGTTGGCTCCTGTGTTTGCGATAAATTCTATGTCTTGGCGTGTGATGTAGTTCTGGCGGAATGAATCCCAGAAATTATCAGTGGCTTCGGGTCCGGCCAATTCACGGAAAAGTTCATCAATCTTCCTTGGAGAGCCGGTGCGTTTAAAACCGAACATATACCCTTCGGGATTAAGCCAGTTTCCCAGGTTGGTCCCGGTGATGAAGAATTTCTCTCCTGAGGGAGTGATAAGGTCAATCCCTTTGATTCCCATAAAGCCGGGAGCTTGATGAAGTTGGGAGAGAGAAGAAGACTTTACTGCAGCTACTTTTACGGAGGATATCAAAAACAAGGAAATAATAAGGCCTGAGATAAGAATAAGACGCTTCATAGGGAAATATTACATTTCTTTGATGAGTTCAAACTGAGCTTTTGAGCGTATATCGGCAGATGAAGAACCTATCAGAACTTCAAATTTTCCGGGCTCTGCCACCCATTCTTTTTTCTGAGGGTCGTAAAAACTCAGCGCACTTTTGTCAATGCTGAATGTTGCAACAACGGTCTCGCCTGGCTGGATATAAATCTTTTCAAACCCTTTAAGTTCCTTTTTGGGTCGTTTCAAGCTGCTTTTCACATCGGAAATATAAAGCTGGACTGTTTCCGCTCCTGCACGTTTTCCTGTGTTGGTGACGGGAACTTTAACTTCAATCTTATCTTCAGCAGTCATTATGCCGGAAGACAGTGAGGGACGGCCGTATTTGAAAGTGGTGTAGCTTAGCCCATGACCGAAGGGGAACAGGGGACGCACACCATGAGTGTCGTGATGGCGATATCCCACGAAGATGCCATCGGAATATTCCGCGTCCCAGATATCCAGGTTATCACGTTTCTTACCGAGATAGTTTTTGCCTCCGGAGTGTGCGGCTACATCAGTGAGTTTCACCGGAAAAGTAAATGGGAGCTTTCCGGAGGGATTCACCTTTCCAAAAATCACGTCGGCCAGTGAATTGCCGGCTTCGGAGCCTAAATACCAACCCTGAAGGATTGCCGGTACTTTTTCGCACCATGGCATGGCGACTGCATTACCGCTGATGTTTACAACAACAAGGTTCTTATTGGCTTTGGATAGAGCTTCAATCAGGCGATTCTGAGCGTAGGGAAGTTCCAATCCCTCCCGGTCGGAATCCTCGCAATCCTGCCCGGCACTTTTGTTGAGACCTCCTACAAAAATGACAGCGTCAGCTTTGCCGGCTTCTTCAATGGCCTCAGCTATCAGCTCATCTTCAGAGCGGGAATCGCTAAGGTCCTGACCTGTGACCACACCATTATATTCTCCGGTGACATCACCGACATACCCGCGGCAGTAAATGACTTCACCATTAGAGCCAACCGCTTTGCGGATACCGTCGAGCGGGGAAAGTTCACGCTGCACTTTGAGCGAAGAGCTGCCACCCCCCACGGTCATCATCTTAATGGCATTCTCCCCGACAACCAGGATGCGGGGGTTAAATTCCAATTCCACCGGCAGAACCCCCTCATTGTTCTTAAGAAGGACTATCCCTTCATCGCCTATTCTGCGTGCCACATCGTAATGCTCCTCACTGCATAGACTTCCGAATCCTGAGTGTCCACCCATAGAGGTGCGGAAAATCATTCTAAGAACTCTGCGTGCTTTGTCATTTAGCTCCTCAGTGCCCACTTCTCCGGAGTCTATCAACTCCTTGTAGGGATTAGCGAGATAATAGTTGTCGTATGCGTTGCTTGCACCGTTTGAGAGACCATCGGTCCAACTTCCGAATTCCAGGTCAAGACCATTGCGCACAGCCTCACCGGTGTTGTGTGTGCCCCCCCAGTCGCTTACCACCACACCGTCAAATCCCCAGTCTTTTTTAAGAATATCATTCAGCATATATTGATTGTGGCAGAGATGCTGGTCTTTATAGAGGTTGTAGGCTGCCATGATAGTCCAGGTTCCACCCTCCTGCACGGCGGCTTTAAACGCCGGGAGATAAAGCTCATGAAGAGTGCGGTCGTCAATAATTACATTTGTGGTGTGGCGGTTGATTTCATGGTTGTTGAGTGCGAAATGTTTCACACAGGTTGCAACACCATTCTTTTGCACCCCTTTAATGTAAGGCACCACCATTCTGGAGGCAAGGTATGGGTCTTCTCCCATATATTCGAAGTTGCGGCCGTTGAGAGGGGTGCGATAGATATTGACTCCCGGCCCGAGAAGAATATTCTTTTTTCTGAAGCGGGCTTCTTCGCCTATGGCATTTCCATATTCAGCCGAGAGTGACGGATTCCAGGTAGCGGCAAGACAGGTCAGGGCCGGGAAAGCTACACATGAGTCATTAGTCCAGCCAGCCTGTTCCCACTCGTCCCACATCACTTCCGGACGAATTCCGTGAGGTCCGTCAGTGGCCCATACATCGGGTATCCCAAGGCGTTTTACGCCCGGAGAGCAGAATTTGGACTGGGCATGTATAATGGCAATTTTTTCATCGCGTGTCATGCGTGAGAGAGCATCTTCAACACGTTGCTCCAGCGGAGCATTGACATCAAGATATATCGGGGAGGCGAAGGAAACGGCACTCCATAACAATATGGCAGATCCTGCTGCCAGCATCATTCTCTTCATATTCATAAAATCTGATTCGCTCAGGGACTTAAAACAACCCCTACAATTGATTGCAAAGGTAACAATTATTATCCATATGAAGAGAAATTCAGGGTAAATTTGTGGTTCTTATTTTTGGCAAACGAACGGGATGCGCTATCTTTGTATTAAAAATTGAAAATTATGATTTCACTGGGTATAGATATAGGGGGAACCAATACAGCATTTGGCTTTGTGGATGAGTCGGGACATATATTGGCAAAGGGGAGTGTGCCGACAAGACCCCTTTCCGGAGGAGAAGAAACAGTCGGAGAATATATATCACGTCTTGCAGAGGGGATAAGGGCTCTTCATAGGGAGCTTTCCGAGACTCGGGAGATTGCAGGAGCCGGAGTGGGAGCTCCATGTGCCAATTCTTCAAGCGGAAACATAGAGGGAGCGACAGATCTGCCGTGGCCCTCACCTGTTCCGTTGCGCTATCTGCTTGAGGAGAAGTTGGGAGTGAGAGTGGAGATAGCCAATGACGCCAATGCTGCGGCGGCCGGAGAAATGGCCTATGGTGCAGCGCGCGGATATAAGAATTTTATGATGATAACGTTAGGCACCGGTGTTGGCGGAGCCGTGGTATGTGACGGCCATCTCCTTTCCGGAAGTCGGGGACTTGCAACAGAGTTGGGCCACATACCCGTATTTTTCCCTTCGGAAAGGATGTGTGGCTGTGGTCGAAAAGGGTGTCTGCAGACGTATTGCTCTTCAAAGGGCGTGATTTCAACAGCCCTGCAGTTGCTTAAGGAGGATCGTCCGGAGTTTCAGGACACGCCTCTCCGCAATATGGAAGATGAACTGACTCCTAAGAAGATTTATGAGGCTGCGGAGCAGGGGGATAAACTGGCGCGGGAGATATTCAGGATTACGGGAGAGGTGCTTGGGCAATCGTGTGCCCATTATGCTGCTTTCTGCGATCCTGATGCCATTGTGCTGTTCGGGGGTGTTGCCAAGGCAGGAAAATATTTGTTGCCGGCGATGCGTGAGAGTTTTGAGAAACATGTGTTGCATCTGTATGGACATAGAGTTGAAATCCTCTTCTCAGCAATGCCGGATGCGGATGTAGCAATCTTAGGCGCGGCAGCACTTGTACATATAATCAACGATAAGGAGAATTGAAGGATGGCACTATTGGAAGTATGTTGCGGCGACATCAGGAGTGTGAAAAATGCTGCCGTTGGAGGCGCCGACCGAATAGAGTTGTGCAGCAGTCTGGAAACCGGTGGAGTGACCCCTTCAGCAGGATTGATTAGAGAGGCTGTAAGGATTTTCCCCGGTCCGGTGAATGTGTTGATACGTCCGAGGAGTGGCGATTTTCTGTACACTCCGGAGGAGGTAGACGTGATGATAGAGGATGTGAAGATGGCTGTGGCTTTGGGAGCGTCAGGAATCGTAATAGGCGCTCTGACTACCGACGGAAGCGTGGATAAAGCGACAGTGAAACGACTGATTTCTGTGGCCGGCGGGTTGCCTGTGACTTTTCACCGGGCATTTGATATGTGTGCCGATTCAGAACAGGCGATGAGGGATATCATAGAATCGGGATGTTCCCGCGTCCTCACCTCCGGACAGAAGGCATCGGCAATGGAAGGCTCTGATTCACTTAGGAGGATGGTTGTGAAAAGTGAAGGAAGAATAATCATTCTTGCCGGTGGTGGTGGCAGCTCGGAGAATGTAGTAGAATTAATTGGCAGAACGGGTGTGGATGAGGTCCATGCCTCGGCAAAGAGAATGTTGCCGAGTGATATGAGATTCCGTCGGGGTGGAGTCAGTATGGGGAAGAAAGATGCGGATGAATATCAGTTCCCTTGCACGGACTCTTCCGAGGTGCGGTTGATAAAGGAAAGATTGGAGAGAATATGAAAAGATTTTTAGCAGGGCTGAGCATAGTGTGCTTCAGTTCGATAATAGGCTTTGGTTATGAAATGCCGCAGGATATGCGGTTAAAGCTGCAGGGAGTCCAATGTGAAGAAGCCCGGGAATACATGGATTGGATTTACAAATATCTTCCATATCCTGACTATACGGCCTATTCTCCGGAGTTCTTTCTTGAGAATGTAGAGATGTCGCTTAAGGCACGCAAGGAGCTTCCGTGGGGGATGAAGGTGCCGGAGCGGGAATTCCGCCATTTTGTGCTTCCCGTCAGAACCAACAACGAGATGCTTGACGGGTTTCGTTCGGCCTATTATGATGAGCTTAAGAGAAGAGTAGACGGGCTTGACATGAAGGATGCCATATTGGAGGTGAACAGATGGTGTAGGGAAAAGGCCACGTACGCTCCCTCCGACGGCCGCACCAGCAATCCGCTGAGCACAATCAGCCAGGCGATAGGAAGATGTGGTGAGGAATCAACATTGTTGGTAGCTGCCCTGCGAACGGTTGGAATACCGGTGCGTCAGGTCTATACCCCCCGCTGGGCCCATACGGATTCCAATCATGCCTGGGTAGAAGCCTGGGCAGACGGCGAATGGTTCTTTTTAGGTGCCTGCGAACCGGAGCCGGTGTTGAATCTTGCATGGTTTAACGAGCCGGCATCCCGTGGGATTCTGATGCATACGAATGTGTTCGGTCAATATGACGGACCGGAGGAGTGTCTGAAACAGGATTCAATGCTGACACAGATTAATGTCACCTCCAACTATGCACCGACTGAGGAATTAAAGGTTAAGGTGGTAGACAAAGATGGGAAACCGATCAAGGGTGCTGACGTAAGATTCTGCATCTATAATTACGCAGATCTTTATCCTGTAGTGAACCGTCCCACCGACTCAAAGGGAGAGGCAAGTCTGCGTGCCGGATTGGGAGACATACTTGTATGGGCCACATACGGAACAAACTTCGGAATTGCAAAAGGACGTCCCGGGGAAAAAACAGTAACAGTCAAGCTTGACCATGGACAAGGTGAAAAGGGAGAGTTTGAAATGGAGATAGTTCCTCCGCAGGGAGGTGGTAAAAAGCCTGTTGTCAGCCGTGAGACGCGTGAAGAGAATGACCGCGTCATCTCTCGTGCCGACAGTATACGTCGGGAATATCTCTCCACGTTTGCCGCCGGAGACTCGTTACTCGCTCTTTCTCGTGGTAATCACCGCATTATCAGGGAATTTCTACATCATAGCGGTCCGATAGGAGAAAGAATAGTCCGCTCCCTCTGCGAAAAAGACCTTAGGGATATTCCCGAGGAAGTTCTGGATGATGCATACGCTCATGCAATGAAGGAGATGAGTGCAGCCACAATTTATCCTGTAAGGCTGAGTCAGCAGGAGATAGACGTAACTACGCTGAACCCGCGTGTAGACACCGAGGCACTTACACCTTATAAATGTTATCTGGCAGAGAGAATACCGGCTTCTTTGCGCGAGGAATCGCGCAGAAATCCGGAGGTGTTTGTGAACTGGGTGAAAGATAATATCGCGATAGAAGAAGATGGAAATCCCAATCATCTGACTATGGACGTAAGGAGAGTGTGGGATTTTCGAAAGTGTGATTCAGACAATAGAGATATCTTTTTTGTGGCGGCATGCAGGAGCATGGGAATCCCTTCGCGACTTGACCCGCTTAGCGGTCGTCCGCAGTATGCAGGAAGAGATGTGGCTGAGGGAGAAGAAGTGTGGAAATATGCAGATTTCAAAACGGGGGAAGACACACCGGTAATTGAAAAGGGGATTTTAGATCTCCGTTTATCACAGGGAAACGGAAAGGAAGACCCGGAGTATTATACCCACTTTTCAATCCTCCGGATTGAGAACGGCATTCCCTCTCAATTGGAATTTGACGATGGTGTCACTGCGTCTTCTATTTCAGCGGAAAAACCGCTGCTTGATGCCGGAGACTATCTTCTTGTGTCGGGTCGAAGACTTGCTGGGGGCGAAGTCCTGATGAAAGGCAAATTCTTTACTATCTATCCTTCACAGACTACTGCCGTTGATTTGGAAGTGCGCCACGATGAGAGTCGTATGGAGGTTATGGGAAGCCTTGATGCAGAGTCTCTGTATTATGATTTGGCGGAAGAGACAGACAAGAGCATTCTTTCCACGGTGGGACGCGGTTTTTATATTCTCGCGCTTATAAAGCCCAATGACGAGCCCTCCGCCCATCTTCTGAATGAATTGTCAGCACTTAGTGCAAAGTCGGCAGAAACCGGTAAGGATATATTGTTCCTTTTTGAAAATGAGGAGGCTGCCTCAAGATTCGATCGTAGTCTGTATCCGGAACTGCCAGATGTGGCAAAATTCGGAGTTGATAAGAGCGGATCGGTTAGAAATGAGCTGATGGAAACATTGCATCTGGAGAATAAAGATGAAAATATAGTAGTGCTTGCAGACAGTTTCAACAGGGTGGTGTTCCTTTCGGAAGGATATTCCATTGGATTGGTGGGCAGACTTCTGGATGCGCTTAAATCATTGAATAAATAATATAAAGGATATAAAAATATGGGGATAACTTTGGTGAAACTTCCGGACGAGGAGAAGATACGTCCGTTGCCATTCTATCTGACCATGGAGGAATGGATAGCGAGAAAAGCTCCCGAGGGCGACTATTTTTTTATGTGGCAGGTGAATCCGACTGTGATTTTCGGACGGAATCAGCAGATAGACACTGAGGTTAACATTACATATTGTAGGGAGCATGGGATAGAGTTTTATCGTCGCAAGAGCGGAGGAGGATGTGTGTTTGCCGACATGGACAACATTATGTTTTCCTATATTACCCCGGCTGATGAGGTGCAGACTACGTTTCATGCCTATGCTGCCAGAGTTGCGGAAATGTTGTGTGGGTTGGGCTTGAAAGCAGAGGCCGGAGGGCGCAACGATGTCATGATAGGCGGAAGGAAAGTTTCAGGAAATGCATTTTATCATATTCCGGGAAGAAGTATTGTGCATGGCACTATGCTTTACTCCACCAATATGCATCATATGCTGAATGCTATCACACCCTCCCGCTCCAAACTCGAATCCAAAAAGGTTAAGTCAGTGGCATCGCATATAACCACTATATCCGAACATCTTCCCACACTTAAGATAGAGGATTTCAAAAGATACGCTGCAGATTTCATGGCAGATGATGAATGGGTACTTTCGGAAAAGGATATTCGCGAGATTGAGGAGATGTCGAAACCTTATTTCACCGAACGATGGATTGAGGGAAAGTGGAAGGGAGAACCGGTTGATGCGGCCAAGAGAATTGAAGGTGCCGGTGAATTCACAGTTATTCTCTGCCTGGACGATGAAGGAAGGATAGATGATGTCAATCTTCAGGGAGATTTCTTCCTTCTTCAAGACGCAGACGAGATGCTGTTTGAGATTCTTAGAGGGATTAGGCCTGACGAAGATTCAATAAGAACGGCAATCTCGGGTAAAAAAGTAGAAGAGATAATCAGCGGATTAAGTAATGACGCATTTGTGAACCTGATTTCTGAAGCTGCCGGAAGGATAAGAGAGAATCCCGGGGATTAAGATAAAGAGAAGGAATCAATCATATGGAGGAGAAAGAGATATTGAATCGGGCAGGACTGCTGTTGGGGACAGAAGGGATGAGACGGCTTTCAGAGGTTAGAATAATCATCTTCGGAGTCGGAGGAGTAGGTTCGTGGTGCGCGGAGAGTCTGGTGCGAACGGGAGTGAAACACCTTACCATTGTAGACAGTGATGATGTCTCGGTCAGCAACATCAACCGTCAGCTGATGGCCACTACCAAAACAGTGGGAGAGAGCAAAGTGGAAGCCTTGCGACGTCATCTGCTCGATATTCTTCCAGATGCAGAGATTATCACCCGTCATGAAAACTATACAAAGGAGAGAGAAGGAGAATTTAATCTTGAAGATTACGACGTGATAATAGATGCTATAGATTCTCTGAAGGATAAGGCTACATTAATAGAGAATGCCACACGTTGCAGCGGAAGATTCTATTCATCGATGGGGGCAGCTCTCAAGTGTGACCCCACCAGGGTCAGGGTAGCGGAGTTCTGGCAGGTTAAGGGGTGTCCTCTCGCCCGGGCACTCCGCAACAGGTTTAAGAAATCAGGTATATTCCCCGGGCGTAAGTTTAAATGTGTATACAGCGAGGAGTTGCTTTCCAATGAAGGTCAGGAATGGCTTGATAACGTAGACAATAGTCACGACCAGGATAGAAAAGCCTCAATCAACGGTTCGCTGATGCATATAACGGCTATTTTTGGTCTTATGCTCGCGGGGCTGGCAATTAGTGAAATAGTTAAGAGATAGAGAAATGGCAGCATTCTGGACAATTTTATTGTTGGTGGTTTCCAATATTTTTATGACTTTGGCATGGTATGGACATCTTAAGATGCAGGACTTGAAATGGATAAGTAATACAACCCCTTTGATAGTAGTTATACTCATATCCTGGGGTATTGCATTGATGGAATACTGTTGTCAGGTTCCGGCAAACAGGATGGGCTTTCACGGCAACGGGGGACCTTTTACCCTGATGCAGTTGAAAGTGATTCAGGAGGCGATTACTTTGATAATATTCACAGTCTTTACAGTGGTATTTTTCAAAGGGGAGCAATTACATTGGAATCATTTTGCAGCTTTTGTGTGTCTGATACTCGCTGTCTATTTTGTCTTCATGAAATAGGTAAAGCAACATCTATTACAACATACGTTGATATTATGATACAAGAAATTAAGGAATATAACAAGAAGTTTGTAGAGTCAGAGGGATATCTCCGGTTTGCCACTGATAAGTATCCTGACAAGAAAATAGCGATAGTCACATGTATGGACACCCGGTTGGTGGAGCTTCTGCCGGCTGCATTAGGGCTTCGTAACGGTGATGTAAAAATCATCAAGAACGCCGGAGGGACAATAACCAATCCGTTTGATTCAACAATGCGTTCGTTGCTGATAGCAGTTTATGAGCTTGGGGTTAATGAAATCATGGTGATAGGTCACACAGGGTGCGGAGTGCAGGGTATGGACGCTTCCCACATGTTGGAGATAATGAAGGAGCGTGGTGTGAGCGAAGAACATATCACGTTAATGGAGCATTGCGGCATCAATCTCAAGGAGTGGCTTCATGGTTTTGAAGATACTGACGAGGCAATAGCAGAGACAGTAGACCTTATATCCCATCACCCTTTGATGCCTCCCGAGGGTGTGAATGTGCAGGGTTTCATAATGGACAGCTTCACCGGTGCGCTCCGTCATATAGATGTAAGAAAGTTTTGAAGAGGTTGTTCTTTCGCCGGAGATAGACGGACTCACGGATACTTCCTTATAAATATGACAGATAAAATATCAAGGCATAGAAATTTATAAAGTTGGGGTAATAAAGATAAATTACTAATTTTACGCCCTAAAGTATTGTGGAAGATATCTAACGGAAGTGATATATTCTCATTTCTGCGAATCTTCACTCGCGAATCAGATTATTATTACTCATATTAATGAAAACAAAGAAATGTTTCAGGAGCGAAATGCTCCTTGCCTTAGCGGGTCTTGCCTTTCCAATGATGGTCAATGCAGCCGACGGAAAGCTTGACGGCACTCCGATTGGCTCAGAACGTGGTTATGACTACGAACAGAAAGCAGTGGTGATGAATGTACAGGGCCGAGCTTTTGATGGAGATTTCAACACTTATTTTGCCTCGGATGTCCGTTCATACGGTTGGGTTGGACTTGACTTGGGTGAACCGCATATAATCACCCGTGTTGGTTGGGCAGCCAGAAATGATGGTGTTGGTCCCGGCAGAATGGTGTGTGGTATTATTCAGGGTGCAAACTCAAGCGACTTTCTGGATGCCCTTCCAATCTATATCATCACGGAGAATGGGAAAATAGGTGCTTTTGACTATGGCGATGTCAACTGCACCCGCGGATTCCGCTATGTGCGTTTTGTCAGTACCGGCGACAGTCGTTGCAACGTTGCTGAATTAGAGTTTTACGGACACCCCGGGGAGGGAGATGATTCTCACCTGATGCAGGTTACCAATCTTCCGACAGTTATCGTAAATACAGTAGATGCACAGGAACCATACGACAAGGAACATGATATAAAGGGAAATATAATTATCATAAATGAGAATTGTATTGACACTGAGGCCTCTGGAACAATCCGTGAACGCGGAAATGCAAGTCGTCAGTTCCCGAAGAAGCCGTGGCGCATAAAGTTTGACAAGAAGCAGAATGTGCTTGATGCTCCCGCCAAGGCAAAGAAATGGACACTCATCAACAACTATGGCGACAAGACTCTTATGCGAAATATAGTGGCGTTCGAGATTTCCCGTCGCCTTGATATGAAGTATGTGCCCTACTGCCAGCCCGTTGATGTCATTCTCAATGGTGAATATAAGGGATGCTATCAGCTTTGTGACCAGATGGAGGTCAATAGCGGCCGTGTGAATATCACAGAGATGGAGACTACTGACATTGAAGGAGATGCACTGACCGGAGGTTACTTCATGGAGATTGACGGATATGCAGACCAGGAGCCTGCAAATGAGTGGTTTGCTACCCCTCACCAGACTCCCGTGACTATCAAGTCTCCTGATGATGGCGGAACTCCCGAACAGTATAACTACATCAAGAATTATTTTCAGGAGATGGAGGAATTGGTGTATTCACGCAATTTTGACCCGGTTGCAGGTTATCGCTCGATGTTTGACGCCGATTCGTTCCTGAGATTTTTTATGGTGCAGGAGCTTTCCGGTAATCCCGATGGATTCTGGAGCACATACATGTATAAAGATCGTCTTGACCCGATTATCTATACCGGACCGGTATGGGATTTTGATATTGCGTTTGATAATGATTCGCGTGTCTACCCCGTAAATAATATCTCCGGATTCCTCGGCTTCTCAGGAAGAGCATCTTCAGCAGGCAGATTCAGGGAATTTGCTTCCTGCATCATCAACAGTGACATCCAGGCAATTGAGGAGCGTGGACGCATATGGTCGTTGGCAAGAAATGACAACGGCCTCACATCGTCTGATATGCTTGCATTTATTGATGAATGGGCGAACGTACTTGATAAGTCTCAGACCCTCAACTTTAAAAGATGGCCTATTCTAAACAAGCAGGTTCACATGAATCCCAGAGCCGCCGGTTCTTACAAAGGAGAAGTTGACTACCTGAAACAATATCTTAGCAGCCGTTTCACCCGTCTTGACCAGCTTATGGGTTATGACCCTTCAATTTCAAGTGTTAAGAATGTGTTCGCAGTTGACGGTATAGAAGGAATCTGCGTTCAGGGGGGCAGCATAGAGGTTACAACGGGAGAGGAATTCAGTATTTATGCACCTGACGGACATATCGTGTTCCGTGGGCAAGGAAAGAGAGAATCACTCGCTCCGGGTCTTTATATTGTCCGCACAGCGGCGGGGAGTGCCAAAGTGATGGTGAAGTAAGAACTTAACTAATAGTCTTATATATCAGGGTGTGTCAAAATGAAATATCTTGGCACACCCTTTTTTCTGCCGGTAAGAGCTTCGTTATTGAGGATTGAGGTCCGTAGTTCTTTTGTTTGCTTTTGACAACAAACTATTATTCAGGGTTGGTTGTTCAAAAATATAAAATCCATATTGCTATTATAACTTAACCTGATATGAAGAAGTTTCAGATTCTGATTTGGCTTGGTGCGATGGTCATAGGTGTGGTTGTCGGTCTTCTCCATGTAGAAGCTATTGACGTAGCCATGAATTTCATCGCAACAATATTCACGCGTCTGTTCCGACTGCTGGCGGTTCCTACTATTGTCCTGGCAGTCACCACGACTCTTGCATCTCTAAGCGGAGGGAAGGAAGTGGGACGGATGTTTCGCACAACCATATCCTATACATTGCTGACAACCTTAGCGGCGTCTCTGGTGGGGTTAGGTCTTTATCAGCTTATACGTCCGGGAAACCTTCCTCCGGAAGCAATAGGCGTTGAAGATACTGTGGCAAATGCCACAGGAGAGGGGAGCGGAGGCTTCTCCTATACCGACCATCTGCTATCCGTGATTCCGGACAATATCGTCAAGCCATTGCTTGACGGGAATGTCCTCGCCTTGATTCTCATCTGCTTTGCAGTCGGAATAGCTATATCCAAGTTGCCGGATTCCGAGCCGAAGCGTATAGTAACGGGGGTGCTTGCCGGACTGCAGGATATATTATATAAACTTATAGGATGGCTTATTGCCATTCTGCCTATCGGCATAGTCGCCTTTGCCGCTCAGTTGACAGCGGAGGTCGGTGGAGGTGTCATGCTTGATTCTCTTGGGAAGTATGTAGCCGTAATTATCGGTGGTAACTGTGTACAATTTTTTGTTGTTCTTCCGCTCTTCCTTTTGTCACGAGGAGTAAATCCGTTAAAAGCGCTGAGAGCAATGACTCCGGCGGTGCTTATGGCTTTGTTCACCAAGAGTTCAGCAGCCACTCTGCCCGTGACTATGGACAGTGCGGAAAAGAGAATGGGTGTCAATCCCAAAGTAGCGAGATTTGTGCTCCCGATATGCACTACGGTCAACATGAACGGGTGTGCGGCGTTTATTTTGGTGACGTCAATGTTTGTGATGCAGAATAATGGGATGCCTCTTTCTGTCGGAGGTATGATTGTGTGGGTTCTCATAAGTGTGTTGGCGGCTTTCGGGAATGCCGGTGTGCCTATGGGTTGCTATTTCCTGACGCTCTCTCTAATGTCAGGGATGGGTGCGAATATCGCTATGATGGGAGTGATTCTGCCTATCTATACAATTATTGACATGATAGAGACAGCCGAGAATGTATGGTCGGATTCTTGTGTGTGCGCGATAACCGATAGGGTTATGAGTGATGACAAGAAGGGGAATAGAGCGTAGAAGTGCCGGATCTCTGAACTATGGAATGGTTAGTTGACTTTTGAGACATAATCCTTTGATTCCAGTGTTTCTGACGCTTGGTTTTGGCTTTTGGCTTGGGAAGTTAAGGCTTAAATCATTTGCTCTCGGCCCGGTTGTCGCTACGTTGCTGGTGGGAGCATTGTTGCCCGGTCTCTTCTTAGGATGGTTGCGTGCGAGGAAGCCATCGTTCGGACATATCCCCACGTCGGTTGTATTGCTCTTTAATAATCCGGGGATAAATATGTTTATCGCTGTTTTGGGAATAACAGCCGGCGGTGCGCTTTTGCATGGACTGAAAGAGGCCGGCGGATGGATTATTCTGATTGGAGCTCTGCTGACAATTGTCGGAGTTGTCATCAACGTAATAATAGCACGCAGGATTTTCCGGTTCAGCAGGCCCGTAGCTTTAGGGTGTGTGGCCGGGGGACGCTGTTGTGTAGCAGCCATTGGTGCTGTAAGAGACACTCTGCAGAGTGATGTGCCTAATTTAGGCTACACCGTAACTTATGCAGTCGCCAACGTTGTCCTCGTTTTCTCAAGCCTGTTGGTCCTGTTTTTGACGTAGACTCTGCAGCAGTTGTTCCCATTGTTCCGCCACAACCTCTGTAGAGTAGGTGGAGATAAGTTTGGCTTTTGCCTTTTCTCCTAATTCAGTCACAAGTGTCGGGGAGTTCCACAATTGAAGGATACAGCTTTCCAGCGAGAGTATGTCGGAAGGTGTGAAGAGCAGGCCGATTGAATCTGATACATGGTCTGCGGACTCTTCTCCGATTATTTCCATGAATCCTCCATGATTGGGGGCAATCATGGGTTTGGCAAAGCGTGCCGCTTCAAGAATTGTCATTGGAAAACCTTCATACCATCTGCTTGCCATAACGAAAAAACGTGCATCGCGGTAGAAATTATCCAATTCATCCCCTTGCAGATAACCCATAAGGGTGACATTGTGAGGAAGGTTATCAACCAAATCTTTGTCACGGACAACACCGGCAAGTCTGAAAGGTATCTCCGGATGTCTGCGGGCAATCTCAATTATCATATCCACCCCTTTCTCACGGCTTATTCTGCCACTGTATGCCACATAATTACCCTGAAGGGTGTCATTATTGACAGTCATGTCCACTGCGTTGGGAATTACGGATATCCGCTCTTCCGGGAATCCCCCTTCAATCAGTTTTCGACGCTGAAAATCAGTGATGCAGGCATAATGGGACACACAGTCAAGATAATGGCGTCCTTTTCTCGCCACGGCGTTGCGTGCTGCATACCCGATGGATTTGAGGAGAGAATTTTCGCAGTTATAGCGAATGCAACCCCATTCATTCCCATTTTTCAGGCATACCTCGCAAGGCTGATTATTGCGCATAAACAGTCCCGTAGGACATAACAGGCGGAAATTATGAATAGTCATAACCACAGGTACGCCGGCTTTCTGACATTCCCTGAGGGCTGCGGGGGTGATAAACGGGTATAGGTTGTGGATATTGACAACATCAGGCTTGAACTCCCGGATAGCTTCCCGCATAGCGCGTATTCCTTGAGGAGAATGAAGACCGGCGGCAAAACCTTTGATTTTTCCGGTGAGAGAATCGCGTATGCCTGCAGTTGACATCTGAAGTCGGGAAACAGTGTGTCCGCGAGATGTTAGCATCTGTTTCATCTTGTCTACAACGGCTTCTTCTCCGGAGTATTTGCCATAATCGTTGTGTGCAATGAGAATGTTCATCGGCAGAGGGTGAGAGATTATTTTTTAAGAATTATTTTGTTGGTGTAGCGTGCAAGTCCGTAGATATATCTGCGGAAGCCCGGACGGTAGCATAGAATATGGTCAAACCATGAGATGTGGGGGGTAATGAAGCGAACAACTATTCCAACAAAGATCATGGCAAACAGGGTTCCGGGTCCGATTACAACCCATAACCATTTCCCGAAGTATGCAAATCCGATGACAACAGCTATTATCACTAAAGAAATGTCCACCATTATTTTTGCTTTTGCAAATGGGATGCCGGTCAGTTTGCTGATTGCAGCAGGCATTCCTTCTCCCGGCATTGTCACTGACCCGCATTTCACTTCAAAAGCAATTCCTATTCCGAGGATTATGCAACCGACGATCTGAGCGCCGGCGGCAGTCAGAAGGTTGGGATTGCTGATGAATTCCGTTAAAAACATACAAACATCCAGAAGAATACCGAAAACGGTGCCGATTACTAACTGAAAAAGCTGGATAAGCTCGAATTTACGTCGCAGAAGCAGAAATTGACAGAAGACCAATATGACATTCATGATGTTCGTGTAGTCTCCTATAGTAAGAGCCGGAGCTTTTCCGGCTTCTCCTGCAAGTGTCATTGCCAGAGGTATGGAGGAGATTACACTCGAGCCCAATGCCGAGCGAATGCAGAGTGCAACCCCGAAGGTCATTAGAAATAAGGAGATAAGCAAGAGGATATGTTGCCAGACAAATGAGATAACCTTCTCTTTCACAGAGAGGGAAGAAACAGTTGTTCTATTCATATTCCAAAATAAAATGCAGAGCACAATATGAGATTAGGAATTAATTATCCCAATAGAGTTATCCTGTTTAAAAATGTTAAATTATCGTATAATTGCTCTAAATACAAAATTACAAAATTTTCATGATATATATATAGCAGTAACCCTGTGTCAACAGCAGTGGTGATACTTCTGAAAAATTATTTATTAATTTTGCGGACAGAACCCTATTTATTTATAGATTGCGGAATGGAAGACATATTAAAGAGATGTATTGTTGAGCCTACAGCTGACGGCTCTCCGACACTATATCAACCGGATCTGGATGAGCACTATCACTCCGTGAAGGGAGCCTTGACAGAGAGTCTGCATGTCTATCTTGACATGGGTTGGCGTTATTTTGCTGGGGAAAAAGTGAAAGTGTTTGAAGTAGGATTCGGCACCGGTCTTAACGCCGCTCTGACAGCGCAGGCGGCAGATTGCGAGGGGAAAGCTACTGAGTATATTTCAGTTGAACTATATCCCCTCTCTTCACCACTCACCTCATACTTGGAAGGATTTTTGGAAGCGGACCTCCTTCCATATTACCGGAAAGTGAACGATGCCGAGTGGGATTGCCCGACAGTACTTCACGATAGATTTGTGCTTGATAAGAGGCTTGATAATATCCTGACGATGAAGATTCCGGAAGGGTTGAATGTGGTTTATTTTGATGCTTTTGCACCGGAAAAGCAACCCGAAATATGGACAGAAAGTGTGTTTCGTCGGATATTTGCGTCATTGAGTCACGGAGGAGTGCTGACAACATATTGTGCGAAAGGGTGTGTCAGAAGGATGCTTGAAGAGATAGGATTTAAGATAGAACGACTTCCGGGCCCACAGGGTGGGAAGAGAGAGATTCTCAGAGGAATTAAGGAGTGAGGGATTATTGGAGAAACTATAAATAATAAGGAATGAAGGATTTGAATGATATATGCCGTGACGTTGCCGAGCGTCTGAATTTATCGTTAACAAGCGTTTCCGCCACGATAAAATTGCTTGAGGAGGGAGCGACCGTGCCCTTCATCAGCCGGTATCGTAAGGAAGTGACAGGTGGACTGGATGAAGTGCAGATACGAAGTGTAGAGCTGACACTCAAGCAAGTACGGGAGCTGGAAGCCCGTCGTGAGTTTGTAAGGAATACAATAGCAGAGAGTGGAAAACTTGATGACCTACTGGAGCGCAGGCTCAATGAGGCTAAAAGTCTCACGGAAATTGAGGATATCTACACACCGTTTAAAGTGAAGAAACGCACCCGTGCGCAGATAGCGAGAGAGAAGGGACTTGAACCGCTTGCCAGGCGGATAATGACCGGTCATGTTCCGGCAAACGCCTCGGAAGATGATAAAGCCGGAGCTTCCGATATAATTGCCGAATGGGCATCGGAATCTGTAAGGTTGCGCAATATGGTGAGACGGAGTCTACGACGCTTCGGGTCATTGAAATCAACTGTCGTAAAAGGGAAGGAGGAGGAGATATCAGCCTCTGCGTTAGCACAGTATTCTAATTTTGAGATTGGAGTGAGACGTGTAGCATCCCATCAGTATTTGGCTTTGCGCAGAGCGGAGCGTGAAGGATTGGTGAGAGTGAAATATGATCTGGGATCTGAAAAGGAAAACCTTGAGGAATCGTTATGCGAATCATTTATGCCGCGAGGTGGGAATCCGGAGGCTGCTGAGATTGTAGAGAAGTCTGTCAGAGATGCCTATAAGCGTCTGTTGCGTCCGTCGGTGGAAAATGAGATTTCCGCCGAACTTAAGGAGGAGGCGGACAAAGTGGCGATAGAGATATTTTCCGAGAATCTGAGACAGCTGCTTCTCGCCTCTCCGCTTAAAGGGAAGCGTGTGCTGGCGATAGACCCCGGGTATCGCACGGGGTGCAAGATTGTTGCTCTTGACGAGCAGGGAACACTCCTTGACGAGGGTGTGATATACCCGACTCCTCCACGCAATGACCTTGTTGGAGCTCGAAGAACTTTGGAGCGAATGATGCAAAGCCATGGACTGGAGGTTATGGCATTGGGAAACGGGACTGCTTCAAGAGAGACGGAAAGGTTCCTCAAAGGTAGTGGTGTGGTTGAGCCGGCAAAAGTATTTGTGGTGAGCGAGGATGGAGCGTCAGTCTATTCTGCTTCCGAGGAGGGCAGGAAAGAGTTTCCGGATAAGGATGTGACAGTAAGGGGGGCGGTGTCGATAGGCCGACGATTGATAGACCCCTTGGCAGAGTTGGTGAAGATAGATCCGAAGTCAATAGGTGTGGGCCAATATCAGCATGATGTGGAGCAGAGCAGGCTGAAGGAGGCATTGGATTTTACGGTTATGGCGTGTGTGAACGGAGTGGGCGTTGATCTCAACACCGCTTCCGAGCGTCTTTTGTCGTATGTGTCTGGCATTGGTCCGGCTCTGGCTGCTAATATTGTGAAATATAGAGGTGAGAACGGAGGTTTTCATTTGCGTTCCGAACTTAAGAATGTTGCGAGACTTGGAGATAAGGCATTTGAACTCAGTGCCGGATTTCTGCGGATTCCGGACGGGAAAGAACCGTTGGATAATACAGGGATTCACCCGGAGAGTTATCCGCTGGTAAAAAAGATGGCACAGAGTATAGGGGCTAATGTGAAGGAGCTTCCGGGGAATGAAGCCTTGCTCGACAGGATAGATGTTGAAGAACTGGCTCGCAAGGGTGTAGGCGGCAAGGAAACGATGAATGATATTGTTTCAGAATTACGCAAACCGGGTCGGGACCCCCGTATTGACGATGCCTCGGCCGATTTTGTGCCTTCAATAGAATCGTTTGAGCAACTTGCCGTCGGACAGAGGGTCAACGGAAAAGTCAATAATATCACAGCTTTCGGCGCATTCATAGATTTGGGAATCAAGGAGAATGGCCTGATACATATCTCCCGCCTTTCTTCCCGCAGAGTCAATTCGGTAAGTGATGTTGTCCGACTCGGTCAGCAGATAGTGGCGAGGGTGATAGATATTGACTTCCGGAGACGACGTATTTCACTGGAGCTTGTGGAAGTAGTCTGATTTCTTATACAGCGACCGCAATCCGGTTATTTCTTTGAGGATGCGTAGTTCAGAAAGACAATATAATATCCTTCGGCGTGTATGGTGAATGAGGAACCGGAGGCTTCATTGAGAGTCCCTTCCCACCAGCTGTGAAAATCGCGGAGTGGATAGCGAAGATTTTCACTCCACATTCCGGTGGCTCCGAAGTTGAAGACAGAAACCTGGCTGCCGGGCTCACAATAAAATGTAGCGGAACCGATTATGGGGATAAATACTCCATAATCCGTGTAGATTCGTGCTTCAATGCCCTTTTTGAGATATTGCACGAGAAGGCTTATATTCCCTAAGGTGTGATCCTCCCGCTTCCCAGTGGCTCCTACTATTGCTATGCATCGGATTCCCTTGGAGGCAAGATATTTGACACTCTTAGTCTGGTCATTTGTCTCCTGGTCAGGAAATTGCCTTATTATGTCATGAAATTTCTGATAAAATTCAGGGGAGATGGAATCTCCGTCTCCTACTATTCTCCAGGGTATATAGCCGGAAGGGATAAACTGATTTGCCGCTCCGTCACAGCATACTATTTTTTTGCAGTCTTTAAGAAAACCGAGGGGTATATCCGCTGTAGGGAATTCTCCCGCATCAACTATTACTGCCTCCGGGGAGAAATCTGTTATAGTGTTCATTGCATTAGTCTTTTCCATTTGAAGTAACCTGAGATGGCAATTATTGAGTAGAGGAGGTATAGACCGGCTGTAAACCATAATCCTTTGTAGGCGTAAAGGGCGGTGCATGCAAGGTCAGCAACAATCCAGACAATCCATTGCTCGATATATTTCTTTGCCAGCATCCACATGGCGATGATACTTAAGGCTGTTGTGAACGCATCGGCCCAAGGAACATTGCTGTCTGTGAAGCTGCTCAGGATCCATCCGATTAACAGGAAGATCAATGCAAAGATAATGATTAGGGGGATAATCACCCTTTGCGGGGTGTGGAAAATATGGTATTCGTCTTTCTCTTCCTGTTCTTTGCCTGAAGAATCGTCATGGGACGAAAGGGCTTTATTCTCCTTCCTCCCTCGAAGCCAACAAAATAATCCATAAATGGAGGCTAAGATATAATAGATGCTGATGCCGAAGTCGGCATACAGGCCGGCCTGATAGTAGACAACAAGATAGATAGCCGGCATGACCACCCCGGCAATCCATAGCAAGGCGTTGGCCTGATACTCCCAATAGAGATATAACAAGCCTACAACAGTGCCTAAGATTTCAAGATAATTCATCAATTGTTTAATTTCTACGGTCAATTCTGCAGGAAGACGGACCGCAAGCCACAAGATGGTATTCCGGATGACGCTTAAACCAAGCAACGGCGTATGTACATGTAGCCGCCAATTTATTCCCTTCCGAAATAATCTTTTCTGCTGCAAGCTTCACAAGTCTGGCGGCAATTCCTTCACCCCTTAGGGATGGATCGACAAATGTATGGTCAATGATAGAGACGCCGTCTTTGGTGGGGAATGTCACTTCGGCTATTATATTCCCGTCAGCGTCAGTAGCATAGATTCTGTCTTTTTCAGTAATAAATTCCATTTCTGTAAATTTTGCTTAATTAAAAAATAATTTGGCGCATAAAAACCCTGTAAAATAGTAACACCTGATTCCGTGAAGTAGTTGAAAATTGTCTTTGCTCCTGTATGCTTCTTGCAATAATCGTCTTAACATCGGAATACAAATTATCAGGCCTGAATTATTTTTAACATTTCATCCGGGAACCAATACTCCATACCGGATGTTTTAATTTTTGAAATATCACGGCATTTATATCATTAGCCCGGTGTTTCCCGGAAAACTATATCTATTATGTATTATGAAAAACAGTAACCGAAAAAAGTCTTGTTGTGTAACAAAGCTCGCGTCTGAGATTTCGGATGGGAGTATCACTGATAAGAGAATATGCTTTCTATTCCCGGTTCTGTTGTGTATTCTAATGTTGTCCTCTCTTTGCGACACAGTTACAGCCCGGGAATTATCGGGAGAGGAAATATCTGTCAGCGATTCGGCTCAGATTCAGTTTCAACAGTCAAAATCACAGCTTAATCTTTCGTTGGGAAACAATCAAAAGGAATTGGATCGTCTTGTCGGTTTCATGAATCGTTATAAGAATCCCGATTCCCTTTTTACTCTCCATAGAGTCAAGGTTATTGGAGGGGCATCGCCGGAGGGCAGCGTTGCAATTAATGAGCGTCTGTCACGTCTTCGCGCAGATAATATATTTGATTATTTCTCAACGCGTGAATCAATTCCCGATTCGGTCACTTCATTTGAATTCTTAGGAAGAGACTGGAAGGGTCTGCGTAGTCTTGTGGAGTTTGATACCCGGGTGCCGTATCAACGTGAGGTGCTTTCTCTTCTTGATGATATCATCACTGCCAATCCTGAGAACGCTGTGGTTAGTGATAAAGGTCTCAAGCAACTTCGTCAACTTCGCGCGGGCATCCCATATTTATATCTTTATAATAATTTATTTCCCCGTCTCAGAGAGTCAAAGTTATACGTTGAATATATTCGTAAACCCTCCCTGCCGCAGATGGCTGATACCCTTCCCGCTCCGGATGTGACAGAAATTTTACTCCCTCCGGTAGTGGAGATTCTACCGGAACCGGAATTTATCGAACCACCGACAATTCAGTGCCGCCCTTTCTACATGGCCGTCAAGACCAATATGCTCTATGATGCATTGGCTCTTCCCAATATCGGAATTGAATTTTATGTAGGAAAAAACTGGTCGGTGGGTGGAAACTGGATGTATGGTTGGTGGGATTCCAATAAACGCCATCGCTATTGGCGAGCATACGGAGGTGATCTTTATGTGAGACGTTGGTTTGGTTCCAAGGCTTTGGAAAAGCCTCTTACCGGACATCATATCGGTGTCTATGGTGGAGTAGTGACTTACGATTTTGAATTTGGAGGAAAAGGATATATGGGTGGTCTTCCGGATAAGACTTTGTGGGACCGATGTAACTATATCGGGGGAATAGAATATGGTTATTCTCTTCCAATTGCGCGCAGATTGAATATTGACTTTACAATCGGCGTTGGATATATGGGAGGGAAGGTGCAGGAGTATGCTCCCGAGAACGGCCATTATGTATGGCAGAAAACAAAAAATCTGCATTGGGTGGGACCTACGAAAGCAGAAATTTCTCTGGTCTGGCTCATAGGCTGTGATAATTATAACCGAAGCTTGAAAGGAGGCGACCGATGAAAACAAATAGAATTTTCTTTCTATGTCTGTCAGTCATGGCAATGATGCTGACTTCATGTCGCCATAAGGATCTATGTTATGACCACAGTCACAGGTCATCTGTAAGGGTGGTGTTCGATTGGGAAGAAGCACCGGATGCCAATCCGACTTCAATGCTTTCTTATTTCTTCCCGGAATATGACGGTGAGCCTATGATATACACGTTTGCCGGAAGGGAAGGAGGAAATATCAGTATTCCATTCGGCAATTACAATTCCATTACAATAAGTGGAGATAATACAGATTGGGCCACACTTCTGAATACAGCAAATCCTCTCGGTTTTAAGGTAATTACAAAAGATGCTGAGCGTCTGGAGGGATATGGGCTTTCGGTGAGTGTATTGCCAAGAGCACGCGGATCCGAAGCTGAAAGAGTGGCACTTGTCCCGGGAATAATGTGGCATGATCATCTTGAGGAGATAGATATTCCGGTGGAGCTTACGGGAGAGAAGGTTATTACTTATCGTCCTCATGAAATAGTCAGTCATTATACTGTTGATGTAATCAATGTAAAAAATCTTGAGAATCTCAGGGGTTCGCAGATTGACGGTACGATTTCAGGAATGGCAGAGGGTTATTATCCAAGAAAAGAAACATCTTCAGACGAGAGTGTGACTTTCCCATTCGTATTGAAATCAGTAACTGATAATAAATCCTTACATTCAGAATTTCTTACATTCGGCGAATGTCCGAATCAAAGACTCAACCATAATGTGACCATATACGTTTTACTTAATGACGGGACTAAATGGTTTAAGACCTTTGACGTCACCGACCAGGTCAGAAATGCTCCGGATCCGCGCAATGTGCATATTGTAATAGATGGATTGGAATTGCCAAAACCGATTGCGAACGGAGGTGGAGGATTCAAGCCTGAGGTAAATGACTGGAATGACATCGAAATTTATATTAAGATGTAGATTCGGACCTGAATGTATCTGACAAACTTGAAAATTGACAATTCATTATAAAAAATCATTGATTATGAAAAACACTAAACTTCTTCTGATGGCAACAGCGGTTGCAACGTTGGGATTGGCTTCCTGTACACAGGACGAGCCGGCAGAAGCCCACAAAGGTCGTGCAATTGATTTTCGCGCAGCGTTAAATACAAGAGCAGCCGAAACTACAAATGCAAATCTTGAGGACATTAACGTGGCGGCATTCCTCGGAGATCAGCTTTTCTTCCCGGTTATGCAATATTCCAAAGGTTCTGACGGTTTCTTCACAACCACCGGTGATGAATATTACTGGCCCGGAGACAACAGTCAACTCTCATTCTATGCTTATGCACCGGCAAATCCGGGTGGTACGGTCACCATAGACAATACAGCAAAGACACTTACAGGATTTACACCGGCAGCCAGTCTGGCGGATCAGGTTGACTTTGTAACAGCTAACGCTACCGGCACCAAGAGCGCCAATGAGGCGAGCGGTGTGCCCTTGACTTTCAATCACCAGCTTGCTCAGATTGAAATTCGCGCTAAGAGTGATAACACTGTCTACACATTCAGTATCAGCGGTGTGAGAATCGGTCAGCCTGTCTCAGTGGCAGATTTCAATTTTGATAAATCAGAATGGACTCTTGGCACGGATAAAGCTATTTATACAGATGTTTACACTACTCCAAAGACGCTGACTGCCGATGCAGTTTCTGTAATGGGTGAGGGTGGGAATGCGATGATTCTTCCTCAGCAACTTACTGCATGGGATCCTTCCGGAGATGCAAGTAACGCCGCAAAAGGTGCGTATCTTTCCGTGAAGCTTAATGTAACTACCAGAGAAACAGGCGTTCAGGTTTATCCCTTCCCCTCTAATGGCAATTGTCAATGGGCAGCTATTCCTATTGATACCAACTGGCAGCCGGGGAAGAAATATATCTATACCCTTGACCTTTCTCATGGTGCGGGATACGTTGACCCGAATGACCCGGTTCCCGGTAATCCTGTTCTCGGCGGACCTATCAAATTCACTGTTGACGTAGTTGACTGGATTGATACTCCGGTTAATCTTCCGATGACTACAAAGTAAATTCTATTATAAGATTATTAAAATTTAGGTTGCAGGGAGTTTAATGTCTCCCTGCAATCACCAGGCAACCCTGTTGAAAGTTGCAAATTAAAAAATATGAAAAATCCTCGTTATAAATATTGGTTTAAAGTATTGCCGGCAGTAGCAATTTACATGGCGACAACCCTTGCCGGCTGCTCCGACGAGGATTTCTCGGTTCATAATAAAAATTCGCGTCTGATTTCATTTAACGTAGTGGAATCGGGGGAGAATAATATGACGCGTTCAGGAAGGGTTGAAAGGGCAGATGGCGCTCTTTCTACTGTCACCCTGAATTCAAGTGGAAATAAACTATATTTAATTCCTGAGATTGAAAAAGGGATTGGAATTTCAGCGTCAGGTCAATCCACCCGAGGACTCCAGGTTACGGCAACATCAATTCAGGATTTTGGGGTTTATGCATCAACCGGTGTGGCGTCTACTGACGATGCAGGATATTATATGAAGAATATTCAGGTGACCCGGGATAATGACTGGACACCAAAGAAGGAGTATCTATGGCCAGGCAACGGTTCACTCCATTTTGTGGCTTATTCTCCTTATTGTCCGGATTTGCGGGAAATTGCCGATGAGGGGATTATCTCTCTCCCTTCTGACAGTCCGTCTGCGACTCCCATGATTTCTTATATGGTACCGGCAGATGTGACATCTCAGGAGGATCTTATGTGGGCCACTCCGGTAGAGGCGTCTTCTTCTCCCTGCTCTATGGAATTTAACCATGCGCTTGCTGCCGTAAGGTTTGCAACGGGTCCGGAAATGGCGGAATGTACGGTAAAGAAAATTTCTATTTCCGGATTGACCGGCTCAGGAAAATTGAATCTTGAGAATGGTGTGTGGTCAGACATGGAAGGGGAGGAGACATATACTGCCGACCTCAATGTAAAGCTTAGCGCGGCGGAGGGAGAATCAAACGTGGCAGAGAAGACCCCGATTACGGATGATGAACATACATTCATGTTGCTTCCTCAAACTTTGGGGAAGAATGTTTCTCTGACAATGACTATCGACTGCAATGGAGCTGTAGCGGAATTTACAGCCTCATTGGCGGGGCAGGTATGGACTGCAGGAAATACATATACCTATTATCTTTCAGCAAATCCTGAAATAGACCGTTTTGTATTGAGTGTTGCTTCTCCACTTTCGTTTAATTATACCGGAGGAACACAAGACTATACTGTCTCAAGCAAATATGAGTCATTGAAGAATGGTGTGATGACAACGGCAGAGGTGCCTTGGATAGCGGAATTTGTAGACGGGAACGGTAATGTAATACCTACTCCCGATTGGATAACCAACCTTCCGATGTCGGGTAACGGCACAATGGATTGTGAGGCACAGACCGAAATGGTGGAGCCAACTTTTGTAAGTATGAGTGAGCCGACGCGCTTATTGCGCTCCAAAAGCTCTGTCGGTTCTCCCCAATCGCCTTATAATCTGTCAAATTCCTCCGGCGCTGCGACCATTGAAAATACGGCTAACTGCTACATTATCAACGCACCGGGTTCGTATAGTCTGCCTCTTGTGTATGGAAATGCCATAAAGAACGGTGTGGATAATACAGCGGCGTATGCACCGAATCGATCCAATCAGCCTTTCGTGAATCATCTTGGCAATCGTATTCAAAAGCCATATATTTATGATAATACCGGATGTTCGGATATAGCCGGAGCCAAACTGATATGGGAGGGAAGATTGAACATGATAAGGAATTTAAGACTCTCTCCCGATAAGAAACGCCTGGAGTTCGAGATAACCCCCGGTGGAATACGTCAGGGGAATGCCGTAGTCGGAATATATGACAGTAAGGGGGAGATAATGTGGAGCTGGCAACTTTGGATAACAGACTATGTGTTGGGAGAAAATCTACAGACCGTGGCCTATAACGGCGTGGATTATCAGTATATGCCTTATAATCTGGGAAATGTCGTTGGCGGTGATGAAACTGATTTTGCATCAAACAAGGTGTTATTGCGTTTCACACAGAAACCCCTTGGCGGTGGTGAAGGTCAGAGCCTGACCATTACAGTGCAACAGACAGGAAAGCATATAATCACACCATATTGCCATAGTTTCTATCAGTGGGGTAGAAAAGATCCTATGATTTCCGGAATAAAAGAGTGGTATAATGCCGACCACACAGAGATTACTCAAATTGAAACTAAAGTTATAGAGGGAAATGAAAAACTCGGAGTGGAGTTTGAAGCAGAACTGGTAAAGAGTCCGCAGGCATTGTGGATATATCCTTCCAGCGGAAATCCTACTTTTTCCTTCACCGACAACTGGAATCTGGGAACGAGTGCGAGAAAAGTGAAGACAGTCTATGACCCTTCACCGGCAGGGTATATGGTGCCGGGGAATGAGATAATAGCTTTCAGGGATATGAATGATGATTTATTCAGTTTTGCACAGCTTGAAGGTTACTCCATTCCAACTCGCTTTATAGTCAGGAATAACGGCACGGATATCATATTCCCGGCATTGGGATATCGTTCAGGAAAGAGCGGAAGCGAAACGTTCACTAAGGATGGCGCCATCATCACGGCGCTTTGGGCTTCACATGCCAATACTCACGAAGCGAGTGCATTGCTACTGAGATACGACGGTGTCCTCATCCGTCACACTATCCCGTCAGACCAGAGAGTCGAAGGGTTTGGAATCCGCTCTGTGAAAGAGTGACCTGTCAGTAAAAATATAGATTTCTCTGACCCGGAAAACTAAAACACTTTATGTAATTCGGAACTTACCGGCAGGGAGCTGATTTTGTGTAAAAACGGCAGTGGATTTGTATGATTCTCCAAAATTGATTATTCTTGCATTCTGTTTAGACGACTTCAAAGTGAGAATTTATGAAATACTTAGCTTTTGTCTGGAGTGTAATATGCGTTTGCGTGACATTTCCTTTCCTTAACGAAGAAGAGCGCACTTTGATCTATTGCGACACAAGGCGTTGGGCAAGCTTCAAAGGTGCTGCATATAATAAAAAATTCTTTATCAGTATGTTTGCGGAATCAGAAGAATTCCGTTCCGTTATATATTACAGGGTGCGTAACCGGTTCAGATTTCTTCCATCATTGTTCTTGAAAGGGCAGGTGGCATGTCATCTGTGTATGCGCAAGGCCGGAGGAGGGCTTCTCCTGATTCATGGTTTCTCGACCATTGTATGCAGCGATTCAGTAGGAGAGAACTGCACGTTTCATCAAAATGTGACTGTCGGGTGGTCACACGGTCATGCACCGGTCATAGGCAACAACTGTGTATTCGGTTGCGGTTCAATTGCAATAGGGAATATTAAGATTGGCAACAATGTCATAATAGGTGCCGGAGCCGTGGTTACGAAGGATATACCTGACAACTCGGTAGTGATTGGAAATCCTTGTAAGATTACGCCAAAAAAATTCACCGGTGACATAATGGATTATGTATAGTGTGTTTCAGTGGGGATTTTGTTGTTCTGAGATTTTATAGTATATTTGTTTGGATTTTGTGAAGAGGGTGCGCACTGCTTTTTTCAGTAAGGTCACTCTTTTTTTCGTTATAAGAGCTTATCGTTATGAGACAATATAAGGAATTGTTGCAGTATGTTCTATCCAACGGCCATCGTAAGGAAGACCGCACCGGAACCGGGACAATCTCAACATTCGGCTATCAAATGCGTTTTGACCTCTCTGAAGGATTCCCCCTTCTGACCACTAAGAAGGTTCACCTTAAGAGTATAATATATGAACTCCTGTGGTTTCTGCAGGGGAACACCAATGTTCACTATCTGCAGGACCATGGTGTGCGTATATGGAATGAATGGGCTGATCCCGATGGTTCATTAGGTCATATATATGGCTATCAGTGGCGTTCATGGCCCGATTATAACGGAGGATTTATCGACCAGATTTCCCGTGCAGTCGATGACATTAAAAATAATCCTGACTCCCGACGCATCATAGTAAGCTCTTGGAATGTGGCGGACCTCGACAATATGAATCTTCCACCGTGTCATACACTGTTTCAGTTTTATGTTGCCGACGGCAAACTGTCTCTCCAGCTTTATCAAAGGAGTGCCGACAGTTTCTTAGGCGTTCCATTCAATATAGCGAGCTATGCTCTGCTCACAATGATGATGGCGCAGGTCTGCGACCTCCAACCGGGAGAATTCATCCACACATTCGGAGATCTACATATCTATCTCAACCATCTGGAGCAGGTTAAAGAGCAGCTGGACCGGGATATACGTCCTCTGCCCAAGATGAGAATCAATCCGGAAGTAAAGGATATATTCGCTTTTAAATTTGAAGATTTCCGACTTGAGGATTATAACCCGCATCCCCCCATTAAAGGCGTGGTGTCTGTATGATTCTGATAAGAGAATAAGAAGGTCGGTTGCCGGCAAGTGCAACTGCAATAGAGATATCGGATAGAGTTTGCGGGATATGAACGTCGTGATCATTAATAAGTCAGATACTACCGGAGGTGCGGCAGTTGTGAGTTTCCGGCTTATGGAGGCTCTCAGAGCGGCCGGTGTGGATGCGCGGATGATAGTAGAGGAGAAACTGTCAGACTCTCCGTTCGTAGAGCCTGCCGCATCTCGGTTTTCACTAAAAGCTTCATTTATAGCGGAACGACTCAGAATTTTCCTCTCCAACGGATTTGACAGAAAAAATCTATTTAAGATAGACATCGCTTCCGATGGCGTTGACCTTGCAAACCATCCGTGGGTAAGGAGGGCTGATGCTGTTTTGCTCAACTGGGTGAATCAGGGGTTGCTCTCATTCAAGGGAATAAAACAGCTCATAAGAACAGGAAAACCTGTGATTTGGACCATGCACGATATGTGGTGCTTCACAGGCATTTGCCATCACTCTGAAAATTGCTGCAGATATGAGAGCATATGCTCCGACTGTCCATGGTTAGGGAAAGGCTCTGGAAAAAATGATTTGTCGGCAAGGGTTTTCCGGAAGAAACTTATTCTTTATCCGGAGTCAGGAATACATTTTGTGGCTGTCAGCAATTGGTTGAAGATGCTTTCACAGAATTCCGCATTATTTAAAGGGATTCCGGTGTCAGTGATTCCTAACCCGTTTCCAATCCCTTCCAAGCCTATGGATTTCACATCAAGAGAGCAGGGGAATAAGAAAATTATATTGTTCGGAGCAGCGCGTCTGGATGATCCGATAAAGGACTTCCCTACTCTTATAGCCGCTACCCGCTATCTCAAAGAAAGCTACCCGGATATTAAGGATAAGATAGAACTTGTGACTTTCGGAGAAATTCGTAACTCCCGGCTTCTCGATGAGATAGCAATTCCACATCGTCATCTCGGGAGAATAAAAGGGGCTGAAAGATTGCGGGAAATATATGAAAAAGGTCACGTTATAGTCAGCACATCACGATATGAGACATTACCGGGAACTTTGGTTGAGGGACAGGCATACGGGGCAGTTCCCGTAAGTTTCAACCGGGGTGGACAAACGGATATAATAGAACATCTGTCTACCGGCTTCATTGCCTCATGGGAAGAGGAAACGGATAAAAGAGGGTCAGCTATCGGAGAAGGGATAATGTGGGCTCTGACTCAAGGATTGGAAACAAGAGAAAGAATGTTTGAGTCGGTGAAAAGCCGCTTCTCATATTCCTCAATCGCACATTCCTATATCTCGCTGATTGAGGATATTGCAAACAAAAAATAGAGAATATGGCGGAGTGACAGCACCATTATTTGCATAGTGCGGAGTATATATCAATAATTCCCGTTCCGATATACTCTCTATGGGATTCAGTCAGTTTATAATCGCTTTAAAACAGACACCGGGCATAATTTTGAAAAGATTTCAAATTACATCACAAAATTATGCGAACAATCAATGCAATAATTATCCATTGCTCGGCCACGGCCGAAGGGAAGGAATTTCATCGAGAGGACATAGACGCCTGGCATCGTGCCCGCGGATTTGAGGGTATCGGTTATCACTATGTGGTCTGTCTTGACGGGAGCATAGAGGCCGGAAGAGATATCCGGAAGATTGGAGCCCATTGCTCACAGAAGCGGATGAATCATACTTCAATCGGAGTATGCTACATCGGAGGATGCGATGCAGATGGTAAAACACCCAAAGACACGCGGACTCCCGCTCAGAAGGAATCACTTACCCGACTTCTAAAGAATCTGAAGACGAGATTTCCTGCCGCCATTATCTACGGGCACCGGGATTTTGCCGCGAAGGCATGTCCTTCGTTTGATGCGCACATAGAATATTCAGACCTCTGACAGCCATGATAAAGAAGTTAATCATTCCGGGGATAATTCTGACAGTCATGGTCGCTTGTCAGAAAAAGATTTACATACCTCTTGAAAATCAAATAGTAAGTCACGACTCCATCCGGCAACACACCACTTCTTATTTCCGGGATACTATCTTCATCTCTAATAGGGAAATAATATATGGACGAGACAGTGTGTCAACGGTAGTAGATACATCGGGGAGGGTCTTAGGAATTGACAGCTGGCATTTTAGAGATAGAATTGCGGAGGTGAAGGAGAATAGCAGGAGTGTGGAAGTCAGCTCTGATACTCTCAAAGATATCAGACGTGACACTTTACATGTCACGGTGCCTGTGATTGTAGAGAGAAATAAAGAAGTTCCCCGGCAGCGCACCCTTCCGGAGAAAGGGTTGTTGCTTGTCGGGGTTCTAACCGTAGTTTATTTGTTTTTTCGAATTTTCAGAAAGAGAATATGAGTGCGGCTTGAATACGGGACGCCACACCCTTTTCTCCGTTGCAGTCGACACGCTTTCCCCAAATATATTCAATGCCTGAAGTAAGATTGGAGGTGATATTATAGTAAAAAGTTCCGGCAGCATATTGAGCGTATCTGTACTGTGATTGGAATGGTGCTTCTCCATCCGGATATTCATCCGGATATGAGCGAACCTGAGAATAAGTCCCTACAACAGAGAATTTATCCGAGAAGGCATATTGCAAAGCTCCGTATGCACCCCAACATCTGACAGTGCTTAGATTTCGTCCCGATGGAGAGGGGACCATATCCAGTCCCAGACCGTTCAAATCCTGAAAATAGCTTGCAATTCCTTTGCCATACACAATCTGGGAATAAGCAGTAAGTCCGGGAAGTATCTCTCCGCTTCCCGAGAGCTGTATCCCCCAACCCAGATGGTCAATATTTTTATTTTCCGCGACAGACCGGGAGTAGAGGTTTCTTAAAACTCCCGAAAGTCGGATATGAGCCCCTGACTCCCACGAATATTGGAGAGCAACCGGAATGTCCGGAACTTTCTGAGTCACGGGCTCTGTGAAATTCTTTTCATTCATGACGGACTGTGTGGGGGAAAGCATCGGTAGCTCAGCTCCAATCTGAGCACACCACTCCTTCCGTTTCCCGAAATTAAGGGAATATCTCACTCCGGCAGTTCCCTGAGCTGTAATAGCGTTCGCCCCCTCATAATCTATAGATGGTGGAATTGCTTCCGAATCGGAGAAAAGGTTATAGTCATAACCGGCCTGCAATCCGCGCCAACGAATATAGGCATACACAAGTTCAGGTAGATAATTGTTCCCCAAAAAATTTATCCCCACAAATCCTCCCACTCTATTTTTAGAGGATGGGAAAGCCACCATATTCAGGTATAGTTGTGTCTGCTGTGCAGAAAATGAAAAAGTCCCATTGTTCCCCGGAGTTTTCCCCATAGGAATCTCCGAGGTAATAAACTCGTTAGGGTTAGACATAGAACGCCCGGGGTCGAATGATGCAGTGAGAGTTACATTTCCTCCGACACCGACATAAAACCTGTCACTTTTCCCAATTATCAGGAAGTCGGGAGCAGCGTTGATAGCCGTAGGGGAATTCCATGTCATAGACTGGCGGGCTTGCGGAGAATCCGTAACCAATAAAGACTCTGCAAACATCAAAGCCGGAGTTGTCAGAGCTCCGGCTATAAGGATATATTTTAAAGAATGAATCATTTCGTGGGTCAATTTAGGCTCACAATTCAATTTTACAAGATCAAAAAATGGTCAAATCCCTTAACCTAATCTAAATTCAGATAGCTGTCAGGACCACAAATTCCCAGGGGCCGAGATTTTGCGGAAGAGAGGCCGGAGCTCCTGTGAAATAATTAATCATGGAATCAACAGAAGGAGCAAGGTCGGGGAAAGTAACTTCCGTTTCATTGTCCGACAGATTCACAATCACAGTGACCTTATCATTGGGAGCGGTGCGTGTGAATGCAACGACATTCGGATTAATTGTGGTCCACTGAATCATTTCTCCCGCCGGATTTGTAGCGTTAAGAGCCGGGTGAGTATGCTTCAGGGAGTTGAGCATCTCATAGAAGGTTGTGAATTGATTGGGAGAATAATCAGGAATCACACTGTCCTGTTCAAAAAACTCAAACGGATGGTTGAATCCCACTTCCTGACCGGTATAGAGCATCGGCATGCCGGGGAGGGTATAGCTCAGGACTGCAAAAGCACCAACGCCACGGCTATATCTGTCAAATTCAGTGCCTTCCCATGAATTCAAATCATGATTGGTTATCATATTCATGTGTATGGAACCAGCGGGGAACTCTTTCTGTTGCTCGGCAATAAGCTTAAAGATATCGGCACCGTATTTTTCCGGAAGATTCTGTCCTTTCTCTTTTGCATAGCTGTTAACAGCGTTTGTTGCCGCGATAGCGTTAAACAAATCCTTCATAGGCCATGCATAGTCAGCATTGAAGGCTGACACAAGCAGATTTGGCTGAGAAGATTCCGCGAGCATGAAAACAGGTTTGACAGCTCTCAGTTGAGGAATGGCCTCGTTCCAATACTCTACCGGCACTTCACCTGCTACATCGCAACGATATCCATCGATATCCGCTTCTTCAATCCAGAATTTCAGAGCATCAGTCATTGCCGTTCGTGTGGCAGGATTGCTGTAGTCAAGTTTATAGACATCTGTCCAGTCAAACGGGGAGATGAAGTTCCCTTTTTTGTCTTTGGCATAGTATTCGGGATGTTCTGTCACCCAGGCATTGTCAGCACCGGTATGATTGCACACTTCGTCAAGAATCACCTTCATTCCGAGAGAGTGAGCAGTCCTGACAAACTCCTTGAGGTCTTCAAGCGTGCCAAACTCCGGGTTCACCTTCTTATAGTCCTGAACGGCATAATATGAGCCCAGGCTCCCTTTCCTATTCTCCAGGCTGATTGGATGAATCGGCATGAGCCATAAAATATCCACACCAAGGTCTTTAAGGCGAGGAAGTTGCTTCTGCATACCCCGCAAGTTGCGTTCCGGTGAACCCTGGCGCAAGTTAACCTCGTAAATCACAGCATTATCCATCCATTCCGGAGCAGGAGCGGCAGCCGGAGGAAGAGGTTGGGGTTGCTTCTTTTTCGATTTGCCCATAGCGTAGGCCGGAACCATAAGTAAGGATAGGCCTGCGAGTAATAACATTGAACTCTTTACAATCTTATTCATAATCGTTTTGCTTTAATTATTTCAGTCTATTTTTTCTAAGCTCAATCAATCCTGCTTAAAGGGGAAATCCTCTGCATAGATAGCTTCTATTTCCGGAGCATACCGCTTTGCCACAACGTTTCTCCTGACTTTCATGGTGTTTGTAACCTCTCCGTGCATGATAGAGAAATGATGAGGCAGAAGTGCGATTCTTCTGATTCGTTCATACTCAGCCACACCTTCCTGCACTTCATCTATCTGCTTCATCATAAAGTGATATACCTTCTCATTTCGCAACATCTCGGCAGAGTCGGCCGTAGAGATTCCATTATCCTCTGCCCAACTACGTAATTGCGAGAAATTAGGCACTATAAGCGCGGATACAAATTTACGCTGATCTCCGATAACGGCGGCTTCGTCAATATATTTGTTTTCGGCAAGACGGCTCTCAAGCATCTGAGGAGCAATGTATTTCCCGTTAGAGGTCTTAAACAAATCCTTCACCCGTTCTGTCAGCACCAGCGCTCCGCTGTCAGTGAAATAACCGGCATCCCCGGTATGAAACCATCCGTCTGAGGAGAAAGCCTCTTCATTTGCATTAGGATTACGATAGTACCCGGGTGTGACAGTGGGAGCCTTCACGAGAATTTCTCCATTCTCATCAATCTTCACTTTCACATCCGGCAGAGGCACCCCCACAGTACCTATCTCGTATCCTACATCGGGAAAACAGGTTACTGTAGCTGTTGTTTCGCTTAGACCATAACCTACTACAACATTGATACCTACCGACCTCAGAAACTCGCATATCCTGTCGCTGAGGGGAGCTCCGGCAGTGGGGAACATGTTAGGATTGGGTATACCGATAGCCATCTTCAATTTTGAAAAGATACGTTTATCCCAAAATTGATATTCCTTTTCCAGGAGCACGGGGACTTTTCGTCCCTCTCTCTTATAACCGAGATTTCTTTTATAGCCGATACGAACGGCACGAGATACCATCATTCGCTCCACTTTCGACATCCCTGATATCTTTTCCCGGACACCGGCATAAACCTTCTCCCAGAATCGCGGCACACAGCACATGAGGTTAGGGTGTACGGAGTGAATGGTGTCGGAAATGACTCTGGGGTCATAGTTGTAGACAATTGTGACACCTTTGGTGACACAATAAAAACACCAAGCTTTTTCCAGAATATGGCTCATGGGGAGGAAAGCCATGGAGAGTTCTCCTGTCTTCACCGACTTAAGCAGCTTTAAGTGCATATCGATAGCTGCGTCATAATTGGAATGAGTAATAACCACTCCTTTAGGTTCGCCGGTGGTGCCGGAGGTATATATCAAAGTCGCCATGTCCTCCGGTAATCCTCTGTCAATACGTGCTTTGACTTCCCGTTGAATCTCCTCCGGAGCATTCATTCCCAATCTTACAAAATCATCCCAGAACATGGAGACGGAGTCATCAGGATGAAGAGTCAGCTCATCATTTTTGAAAATCACAATCCGCTGCAGTTCGGGATGCTTCTTCCAGTAGTTATAGGCCAGGTCATATTGATGACGATCACCGATAAATACAATCTTAGCCCCGGCATTCTCAACGATAAAGTCAAACTGACCTTGAGAGCTGTTGGCATATAACGGCACCACAGCAATACGGTTGCGGAAAGCACCGAGTTCAGTGATTATGATCTGCGGAGTGTTGGGAGAGCAAACCGCAATGTTGTCCTTCTCCAGTAGTCCCAGCATTGCCAAAGCTTTTCCGGCTATTTCAACTTGCACCTCGAATTCGTTCCAGGATGTGGAAAGCCATTCCCCATCCTTGCGCCAACAGAAACGATAAGCCTCTTTATCGCCAAGCTTCTTCGCCTGTTGTTCTACTATTACCGGAAGTCTGTTCATAGTATTAATTTTAAGAAAATAAAAAAATGCTCTCTTTGATTTTAAGGAAATGAGTTTATGACTTGATTGTCAACCTATTTTCTTTAAGGGTTTTAACCTGTTATTTTCTAAGAGAGTCGAAATAGAAATCAAGCACATCCTTCGCAGCAGTGAATGAGGATTGCTCATTATTCAGCACCCTGAGTTCCTTTTGTTCGAGAAGTGCTTTCACCTCCGGAGTGTTATAGAAATTATTTCTCAGTTGCTCATTTATTGTTTCTATCATCCAGTATTTTGCCTGTTCGTTTCGTTTCTTCTCGAAGAATCCGGTCTTCTTTACATAGTCGAAGTAACGATCAATCATGTCCCAGACTTTGTCAATACCGATTTCATAGTATCCGCTATATGTAATCACTTCCGGACGCCACTTGCTGGGTGTAGGGGGAAACAGATGTAGAGCATTGCGGAATTGTGCCGCAGCCAGATTTGCACGGTCAATATTGTCGCCGTCTGCTTTATTGATGGCGATGCCGTCTGCCATCTCCATGATTCCCCTTTTGATGCCCTGAAGTTCATCGCCGGTTCCTGCAAGTTGAATAAGCAGGAAGAAATCTACCATAGAATGAACGGCTGTTTCACTTTGACCCACACCAACCGTCTCCACAAAAATAGTGTCGTATCCGGCAGCTTCACATAGAACAATGGTTTCGCGGGTCTTGCGGGCCACGCCACCCAGTGATCCTGCCGAGGGGGAAGGACGAATGAAAGCATCTTTCTCAAGCGACAGCTTCTCCATACGTGTCTTGTCGCCAAGGATGCTTCCCCGGCTTCTTTCCGAACTGGGGTCAATTGCTAAAACCGCAAGCTTATGACCTTGGTTAATAACATGCAATCCAAACGCGTCAATAGAAGTGGATTTTCCCGCCCCGGGCACACCGGTGATGCCGATGCGTCTTGAATTTCCCGAATAAGGAAGACATTTTTCAATTACTTCCTGAGCTAAAGCCTGATGATGGTCGGCAAGACTCTCAACCAGCGTTACGGCCTGCCCTAACACACTGACGTTCCCCTTCAGAATTCCTTCTACATAGTCAGAAACCGTCAGTTGCGGACGTCGGGTAGAGCGGGGGCGACGATAAGGGTTGACACAAGGCTGAGAGGTAACACCGGAGTTTACCGTAAGCCCCTTATATGCTTTATCATTTTCGGGATGTTCCATATTCGTTTATTTCGGGTTATAAAAGTTTTAATGTTTTTCTCTTCCTCGTTTACCTGATCAGGACTTCCGAATCTTTCCGGGGAAGAATATTCGCGATGAAATCAAGATTAAATACCTGGTCAGGATGAGCGGTATCCGGAATCAATTTCACTTCAGATTTAAATTCTCCCGGTGTTTCCATCCTGGTGGCGTTAAGATAGAAGGAGAGAGTGGCTATCTCTCCCGGTGCAACTGCCTCAGGAGTACATTCCACTTCCAGGTCCTTATTTTCTGATAACATCCGTGGATAAATTGTGTCGGGAGACTGATTGTATCCACGGATAAAGTAATGGCGTGCTGTGCCAAGCCGGAGGTTTCCGAACAATATCTTCCCTTCAGTGAGACGCAACGGGCCATTGGATACAGGATAATATTTTTCTAACGACCCGGATTCTCCCAATACGGTTCCCTTTATCACGATGACATGACGGGCTTCATCTTCACCTGTGACTACTCTCACGGTCTTCCTGAAAGTGCCGGGACGCCCTTCCGGGTTATATGTAAATGAGACCCAGGTAGTGTCGCCGGGTGCTATTTCTCCTTCCGGAAAGTTGGAATCGGTGCATCCGCACGAAGGCCTTACCTGGCGGATAAAATCCGGCTTTTCCCCCCGATTCACAAGAAATACTTTTCCTGTCTTCGGGCCTTCGACCTCCTTCATGAGTCCGAAGTCGTATTCTGCAGTCAGTAACTCAAAATCAGCAAATATACTGACTGCTGATATCAAGCCGACGGCGGAGACAATGGCAAATGATATTTTTCGAAACCCTTTTTTCATTTATCCGGATATTAAAGAGTAAATAGTATGGACTGTACTGAATTTCAGTCAACTACATTCCCTTTGATTTTGACTGTTACTTTTTTGGGACTGCCGTTTGTGCGAACTGTCACATCCTTGTTAAAAGAGCCGGGACGCCCTTTGGGATTATAGGTAACTTTAATTTTTCCCTTCTTTCCGGGAGCGACGGGATTGGTGGTGAAGGATGGGCGGGTGCAGCCGCACTGTGCAGTCGCATCCAATATCACAAGGTTATCGTTCCCGATGTTGATAAACTCAAATTCATGGCTAACCATGCCTCCATTTTCGGAAATTTTTCCGAAATCGAATACGTTCTCAGTAAACTTAAGTTTTGGGGTTCCCTCTCCCTTTTTCTTCTTTCCTTCAGCAGAGATTCCTACAAAAAGGCATAACATCAGAACAATAACAACTTTCAGAGTACTTTTCATAATCAAAAAATCTTTTAACAGACTGTTTGGCTGTGACGCAAATGTAGCGATTTAATTCAAGATTCGCAAGGCGAGTCAGGTCCGGTCCATAAAAGATAAACGTTCAAACAGGCATAATCGTTGAAAAAACAGATAGCACTTTATTAAAAAGTTTTACACTTCTCTGCAGCAATAGTGTGAAGACGGGCACACCTTAATATAGGATTTCGTTGGTGAAGATGCTGAAAAATTAAAAATAAATAGTAATTTTGCGGTCTAATATTATCTCCTAACAGTAAAGAGGCTATGGAAAGACGTATTTTCAGGCCTCATTAACTGCATTTTATGAAGAATTTAGTTATTGTAGAGTCACCTGCAAAGGCAAAGACTATCGAAAAGTTTTTAGGTAAGGATTACAAGGTAATGTCCAGCTACGGACACATCCGGGATCTGAGCAAAAAAGATTTGGGTATCTCAGAAAAAGGGGATAACTTCAGTCCGATTTATGAAATTCCGGAGGATAAGAAAGACCTTGTGAAGCGACTTAGGACAGCGGCAAAGGGTGCTGATGTTGTATGGCTTGCTTCGGATGAGGACCGTGAGGGGGAGGCCATAGCATGGCACCTTGCGGAAGTTCTCAATCTTGATTTGGAGAAAACGAAAAGAATCGTATTTCATGAAATCACTAAATCAGCGATTCTTCATGCTATAGAAAATCCACGCACTATTGACATTGACAGAGTTAACGCGCAGCAGGCGAGGCGCGTTCTGGATCGTGTCGTAGGTTTTGAGCTGAGTCCCGTGCTGTGGAAAAAGATAAAGCCGGCATTGTCTGCCGGTCGGGTGCAGAGTGTGGCGGTAAGGCTTATCTGTGAACGCGAGAAAGAATGTAATGCTTTCGTTTCCGAACCATTTTATAGAATCAACGCTCATTTTGATATCGAAGATAAGGGTGGAGCTTCTATTAAGGCTGAATATCCTCATCGTCTGACTTCCATAAAGGAGGCGTCAGATTTTCTCCTTGACTGTGAACATTCCGATTTCAAGGTGAGGGACGTAGTTGTAAAGCCGGTGAAGCGTTCTCCGGCGCCCCCCTTCACTACCTCTACACTCCAGCAGGATGCCAGCAGAAAATTAGGTTTCAGTGTCAACAAGACGATGATGGTGGCTCAGAAACTTTACGAAGACGGTCACATCACCTACATGCGAACCGACTCACTAAATCTCTCACAACTGGCTATATCGGAAATTTCAAGGGTTGTGAAAGAGACCCTTGGTGATTCATATCTTCATGTGCGCCATTACCATACCAATTCCAAAGGCGCACAGGAAGCTCACGAAGCAATTCGTCCTACATATATAAGCAACCGTAAAATTCCAGGCAGTGCAGACGAGAATAAGCTCTATGACCTTATTTGGAAGCGTGCCGTTGCTTCTCAGATGGCGGATGCGGTGGTTGAGAAAACCAATGTGGAGATAGGTATCATTCCTGATGCCGGGACTAAAAGCAGATATCAATTGTCGGAAGGATACGACTTCTTTCGTGCTGAGGGAGAAGTTGTGACATTCGACGGCTTTATGAAGGTCTATCAGACGGAAAACGGCGATGGGAAATATGATGAAGGGATGCTTCCTCCTATGACAGTCGGCATGCCATTGAAAGTTGGAGACATAACGGCTACCGAGCGGTTCACAATGCCTCCGGCGCGATATACAGAGGCATCCCTTGTAAAGAAGATGGAAGATCTGGGCATCGGACGTCCGTCTACTTATGCGCCGACAATTTCCACAATCCAGGCGCGTGATTACGTAAGACGCGGGGAACGAGAAGGGGACAAACGGGAATATCATCTTTTAAGATTGCGAGACGGACAATTAACAGAGGAGATACTTTCTGAAACCACAGGGTCGGAGAAGGGGAAACTGCTCCCGACGGATGTCGGAATGATTGTCAACGACTTTTTGACTGAATATTTTCCTGAAATACTTGATTATAACTTCACAGCGAGGGTAGAGGAGAAATTTGACGAGATTGCAGAAGGAAAATTAGGTTGGAAAGATGAGATTACTGATTTTTACGGAAATTTCCATCCTCAGATAGAAAGCATCAATGCCATGCGCATGGAACACAAAGTCGGGGAACGTCAGCTTGGATTAGATCCCAAAAGCGGCAAACCGGTGTCTGTCAAGATAGGACGGTTCGGCCCGTTGGTGCAGATTGGAGAGGCTTCAGATGAAGAGAAACCGCAATTCGCAAGTCTTCAGGCCGGGCAGAGTGTGGCTACCATCACCCTTGAGGAGGCATTGAAATTGTTTGACCTGCCACGAGACTTAGGACTCTACGAGGATAAGAAAGTTGTAGCTGCCATAGGAAGATTTGGTCCGTATGTGCGTCACGACGGAGTGTTTGTGTCAATCCCCAAAGATAAAGCCCCGCAGAGTATCACTCTTGAAGAAGCTGTTGAGTTGATAGAGGAGAAACGTCGGAAAGTGGCGGAGAGTCACATCAAGACTTTTCCGGAGAAGCCGGGGCTGGAGGTGTTGAACGGAAGATTCGGTCCCTATCTTTGTTATAAACCGGAAGGTGCAAAAAAAGGAATCAACTATAAGATACCTAAAACGGTTGATCCAAAATCGTTGACCTTCGAAGAAGCTGAGAAACTGATGGAAGCGCAGGATGCCGCTCCTAAAAAGAAGGTAAGAAAAAAGAGCTGAAAATGATAACACAAGAACAACTCAAAGAAGCTGCCGAACGTTGTGAGGCACTGAAGAAATATCTTGACATCGAAAACAAGAAGATGGAGGTGGAGGAGGAAGAACTTCGCACCCATGTGGCAGACTTTTGGGAACATAGAGAGGCGGCTGAGGCCCAGATGAAGAAGATAAAGGAGCTTCACTTCTGGATCGATTCCTATACAGAGCTTGAGAAGCAGGTAGAGGAATTGCGTCTGGCTTTTGACTTCATAAAGGAAGGACTTGTCAGCGAAGAGGAGGTTGATGCTCAATATGCGGTAGTCATCGAAACTCTTGAGAAGCTTGAGTTGCGTAATATGTTGCGTCGCGAAGAGGATAAACTCGGGGTTGTGCTTAAAATCAATTCAGGCGCGGGAGGCACGGAGAGTCAGGATTGGGCACAGATGCTCATGCGTCTTTATCTCCGTTATGCCGAACGTCATGGATATAAGACAAGTATCGCCCAGTTGCTTGAAGGTGACGATGCCGGAATCAAATCCGTGACAATCAACATAGAAGGGGATTATGCTTACGGCTTTCTAAAGAGTGAGAACGGCGTCCACCGCTTGGTGAGAGTGAGTCCCTATAATGCTCAGGGGAAGCGAATGACATCGTTTGCTTCAGTGTTTGTGACCCCTCTGGTAGATGATACGATCGAGGTTCAGGTTCAGCCGGCTCTGATTTCGTGGGATACTTTCCGTTCGGGGGGTGCCGGAGGACAGAACGTAAATAAGGTTGAATCGGGAGTACGCCTGCGCTATCAATTTAAGGACCCCTATACTGGAGAAGAGGAGGAGATACTCATCGAGAATACAGAGACGCGTGACCAGCCAAAGAATAAGGAGAATGCCATGAGGCAGTTGCGCTCAATACTCTATGAGAAAGAGCTGCGCCATAGAATGGAGGAGCAGGCCAAGATAGAAGCCGGCAAAAAGAAGATAGAATGGGGTAGTCAGATACGAAGTTATGTATTTGATGACAGGCGCGTGAAAGACCACCGCACGAATTTCCAGACATCAGACGTAAATGCCGTTATGGATGGAGAGATTGATGGCTTCATCAAGGCATACCTGATGGAATTTGCCGGCACCGAGGAATAAGAATCCTCTTGCAGAAGTGGAAAAAAATGACTAAATTTGTAGTCAGCGGAGGATTGTTCAGAAGATGAGATAGTCTTTCGTGTCTAATCAATCCTATTTATGGAAAATCAAGAAGAAGTTAAGCATTATCAAGCGGACAATATTCAGGTTCTCGAGGGTCTTGAGGCCGTAAGAAAACGTCCGGCAATGTATATAGGCGACATCTCAGGTCGCGGTCTTCACCATCTGGTGTATGAAGTTGTAGACAACTCAATCGACGAAGCGTTGGCCGGATATGCCAGCCGTATTCGCGTTACAATCCGTGAGGATAACAGTATTCAGGTAGATGATAATGGTCGCGGCATTCCCGTCGACATGCATGAAAAGATGAATAAGCCGGCATTGGAGGTTGTGCTGACAGTGCTTCATGCAGGTGGTAAATTCGATAAAGGCTCCTATAAGGTGTCCGGCGGTCTTCACGGTGTTGGCGTGAGCTGTGTCAACGCATTGTCTGATTTCCTGCGTGCCGAGATTCATCGTGACGGAAAAATCTATATGCAGGAATATGCCTACGGCAAGCCTACATGTGAGATGACTGTTATCGGAGAGAGCGACCGCACGGGAACAACGATTATCTTTCATCCGGATGCTTCAATCTTCACTGAGACCATATATGACTATGAGACCTTGGCCAACCGCTTGCGTGACCTTGCGTTCCTGAATGCGGGAATCACATTGGAGCTAATAGATCTTCGCGAGCGTGACGAGGAGGGTAATCCTCGTTCGGAAGTCTTCTTCAGCAAGGAGGGTCTCAAGCAATTTGTGAAATATATTGATCAAGGCAAGGAATCCTTGATAGGTGACGTTATCCATCTGAATACAGAGAAGAATGGAGTGCCGGTAGAAGTGGCACTGACTTATAACACCACCTTCAACGAGAATATCTTCTCCTACGTCAATAATATCAATACGATAGAGGGTGGTACACACCTGACCGGTTTCCGCAGAGGCCTGACAACAACATTGAAGAAATATGCCGACGATAACAATCTTCTGTCAAAACTCAAGATAGAGTTGTCAAAGGAGGACTTCAGGGATGGTCTGACGGCAGTTATTTCAGTTAAAGTGGCGGAACCGCAGTTTGAGGGACAGACCAAGACCAAGTTGGGCAACAACGAAGTCATGGGGTCAGTTATGACAGCAGTGAGCGATGCACTTAAGATTTATCTTGAGGAGCATCCTAAAGAGGCCCGGATGATTGTGGATAAGGTTGTGACTGCTGCTCAAGCTCGTCATGCGGCATACAATGCACGAATGAGAGTCCAGAACAAAACTCCTTTCTCAGGAGCGGGACTTCCCGGGAAGCTTGCCGACTGCAAGAGTCGTGATGCAGAAATTTGCGAACTCTTCCTTGTGGAGGGAGACTCTGCGGGCGGTTCGGCAAAGCAGGGCCGTAATCCAAATTTCCAGGCTATTCTTCCTTTGCGTGGTAAGATTCTGAATGTGGAAAAGGCTATGGATCATAAAGTGCTTGAGTCTGAAGCTATTGTAAATATATTCCGTGCGCTTGGAGTCACTATCGGAACAGAAGAAGACCCTAAGGAGCCAAATCTCTCAAAGCTCAGATATCATAAAGTGGTTATAATGACCGATGCCGATGTTGATGGCGCTCATATTGCCACATTGCTCATGACCTTCTTTTTCCGCAGGATACGTCCTATTATCGAAAACGGTTATCTCTACATCGCAACGCCGCCGTTGTATAAATGTTCCACCAAGGGTAAGAACAAAATTGAGGAGTATTGTTGGACAGAGCAGCAGGTTCAGAGATTCGTAGACACACGTTGTGACGGTGATCGCAACCGCATGGTGATTCAGCGATACAAGGGTCTTGGAGAAATGAATCCCACGCAGCTTTGGGAGACTACAATGGACCCGGAAAACCGTATGCTCAAACAGGTCACCCTGACAAATGCGGCAGAGGCGGACCGCACCTTCACACTGCTTATGGGTGAGGAAGTGGCTCCTCGTCGGGATTTCATAGAGACTCACGCCACTTATGCCAATATTGACGCTTGATTTATACTGAATATCGTTAATAATAAATATCGTTAATAATAAAGGAGATGCGCATCGGAAGATATCACAATTCTCAGGCGCATCTTTTTTATTTTCACGGAACCATTCACAAAAACCTGGATTTAAGTTAACAAACGTCTGCTTCTCCGGAAATGAACAAAGATTGCAAGAAGGAAAAAGTGTTGGTGGTCATTGTGACGTATAATGGTATGCAATGGCTTGAGAGGTGTTTGGATTCGTTAAAAAATCAGGCAACGGTTGATGCTATTGTCATTGATAACGGCTCAACAGACGGGAGTGTAGAATATATTAGAGAGCGGCATCCTGAGGTGGAGCTGATAGCTACGGGTAAAAACCTGGGATTTGGTGCGGCTAATAATATCGGGATGAAAAAAGCCTTAAGAGATGGTTATGCGGGTGTCTATCTCTTAAATCAGGACGCCTGGATATTTGATGATACCATTCCTGTCCTAATGGCAGTCAGCCGTAAATATCCGGAATATGGGATATTGAGTCCCATACAGCTGAGCGGAGACGGAATTACTCCGGATTTCGGTTTCAGGAAAGCGTGTTTCAGAGCATTTGAGGAGGATGGAGAGATAGTTGAAGTGACGTTTTCCATGGCTGCTCATTGGTATATTCCGGCAGATGCATTGCGGCTGGTAGGTGGATTTTCTCCAACCTTCTTTCATTACGGAGAAGATAACAATTATGTTGAGAGAATGAGATGGCACGGAAAGAAAATAGGCGTGGCGATAAAGGCGAAGGGGGTGCACGACAGAAATGAGCGCCCCACCCC
>CAMWXI010000003.1 GCA_947178175.1 uncultured Porphyromonadaceae bacterium
ATTTTTTCATTACTTTTGAATCCAATTATATTCTCTATAAGATAGTATGAAACATATACTGATGTTGATTATGGCGGGGGGTCTTTTCCTCAACTCCTTTGCTTTACGACTCGAACCGATTAAATTCGGCAACATGGATCAGTGGGTGACCCGTAACATCACAGAATCAAAAGTTATCGGAGGGAAATCAAAGACTTTATATGAAATCGGACCGACACAGACCGTCAACGGAAACGTGGCATATAGCAATAAGGGTGGGTCCCCGTGGGCCACAAGCAACGTCTATGCCAAAGTGTCGGGCGTAGTCAAAGGCTCATGCGGAGTGAGCCCTGTTGTTGTCAACGGCAACAAGATGGCTAAGCTCCAGGCGGTTATGGAAGAAGTAAAAGTCCTTAAGCTCCTTAATATGGACGTGATGGCCGCCGGCACTATCTTTCTGGGACGCATCAACGAACCCATAACCTCCACCAAATCCCCATTCTCAAATATGGAGATGGGAATTCCCTACACCAAACGCCCTGTTGCACTGGTCTATGACTACAAAGTCGAAATGCCTAATGTAAACACCCGTGTGAGAGCTACCGGACTGAGTCCGAAAAAGACTTTGCAGGGACGTGACAACGCTGAAGTCTACGTATTGCTCCAGAAACGATGGGAAGACGCCAATGGTAATATATATGCCCATCGTGTCGGCACCGGCCGTGAGCGCTTCAACAAGACTTCCGGACTTGTAAAGGGTCACCAGCTCCCTATAAAATATGGAGACATAACAAAGAAACCCGGTTTCAAACCCTACATGGGTCTCCTGTCAGGTGCTAAGGCATACTATGCCCGTAATTCCAAAGGGAAGCTGGTGCCGGTGCAGGAAGTGGGCTGGGCTGATGAAAACGAGACTCCAACCCATGTGCTTGTGATGCTCTCTTCAAGTTGCGGTGAGCCATTCGTGGGCACTGAAGGACTAACTCTCTATGTAGACAATATCGCCTTCGGTTTCTAATCTGAAAAACCAACATGAAAACCTCAAAAGAATTTGAACTACTGTCACATCTCCTCTTTCATAATCGAAGCACGCGCCGATTCCGGCAGTCTCAGCGAATCGAGCGCGAAGAATTGGTGAATCTTATTGATTTGACACGCTTTGTGGCTTCCGGAAGAAATCTGCAGCCGTTGAAATACCATCCGGTAGTTGAAGAAGAAGTATGCGGGAAGATTTTCCCTCTTCTTGCCTGGGCAGGATATTATACGGACTGGGATGGCCCGGAAGAAGGGGAGAGACCTGCAGCCTATCTCATCCAATGCCTTGACACGTCACTGACCGCCAATCCCTTATGCGACGAAGGACTGCAGCTGGAAGCCATAACCTTGGGAGCAGTTGCCTTAGGCTATAACTGCTGCATCATCAAAGCCTTTAATGCACCGGCCCTGAAGGAGGTGCTCAATATCCCGGAGCAACTGACGCCTACCTATGTTGTCGCAATAGGGAAGAGCAAAGAAAATATCAGGCTCGTGCCTATGAATGAGGATGGCGATATAAAATATTTTAGAGATCAAGAGGGTGCACATTGTGTGCCCAAGCGTCCCCTTGATGAATTGATTTTCTAAGGGAAGAGTGGAAAACACTGAACAGACAGAATTATGGTTCGCAAATACGATTATCTGGTTATTGGCTCCGGCATTGCCGGAATGAGTTTCGCTCTCAAAGTTGCCAATGAGAATAAGCGGGTTGCACTGATATGCAAGACCACCCTGGAGGAAGCCAACACTTTTTATGCTCAAGGGGGAGTGGCAAGCGTCACCAACCTTGAAGTTGACAATTTCGACAAACATATACACGACACTATGGTGGCGGGCGACTGGCTCAGCGACAAGGAGGCGGTGGAAAAGGTGGTAAGAAACGCTCCGAAACAGATAGCTGAACTCATCAGATGGGGCGTGGATTTCGACAAGAATGAGAACGGGGAATTCGATCTTCACCGTGAGGGAGGACACTCTGAATTCCGCATCCTCCACCACGCAGACAATACGGGCGCGGAAATCCAGGAAAGCCTTGTTCGCACCGTGCGTGAAAACCCTTATATCGATGTCTATGACCACCACTTTGCCGTGGAAATCATCACTCAGCATCATCTCGGGAAAATCGTGACGCGACGCACTCCCGACATCACCTGCTATGGTGCCTACATTCTGAATGAATCCACCGGAGAAGTCGACACATTCCTGTCGCGTATCACCGTCATGGCCACCGGAGGTGTGGGAGCCGTCTACACCACTACCACCAATCCCCTTATAGCCACCGGTGATGGAATTGCAATGGTCTATCGGGCAAAGGGAACAGTAAAGGACATGGAATTCATTCAGTTCCACCCCACAGCCCTGTATCATCCCGGAGATCGTCCCTCTTTCCTTATCACGGAAGCCATGAGAGGTTATGGAGCCGTATTGAGAAATCTTGACGGGTCTGAATTCATGCAGAAATATGACCCGCGTCTCTCTCTGGCTCCCCGCGACATCGTTGCACGCGCAATCGACTCAGAGATGAAACTCCACGGAACCGACCATGTTTACCTTGACGTGACCCACAAAGACCCGGAGGAAACAAAGCGTCATTTCCCGAATATCTATGAGAAGTGTCTCTCCTTAGGCATTGACATCACCCGCGACATGATTCCCGTGGCTCCTGCCGCCCATTATCTATGCGGTGGTATAAAAGTCGACCTTAACGGTGAATCATCCATCAAGCGTCTATATGCCGTAGGAGAATGTTCATGCACAGGATTGCACGGAGGCAACCGCCTGGCATCCAACTCTCTGATAGAGGCCGTAGTCTATGCGGATGCTGCTGCCGGACATGCCTCAGGCGTCATTGACGGCTATGAATTCCGCAATGATATTCCCCAGTGGAATCAGGAAGGGACAGCACACCCCGAAGAGATGGTGCTGATCACTCAATCCATTAAGGAAGTGAACCAAATCATGGGATATTATGTAGGTATAGTCAGGAGTGATCTCCGTCTCAATCGTGCCTGGAATCGTCTTGACATCCTTTATGAAGAGACTGAAAAGCTCTTTAAGGTGAGCCGTCCCGGACGAGAACTATGCGAATTGCGCAACATTATTAATGTAGCATATCTCATCATGCGTCAGGCAATGGAACGCAAAGAGAGCAGAGGTCTTCACTTCACAGTTGATTATCCCCATCCCCAACTTGACGATAAGAAATGAATAAGAAATATCTGTCACTTATACCCGTGGCTCTCTGCATGGCCCTGGTGTGCATCGGCGCCCCTAAATCCAAGCCGGCGAAAAGCCATGACATGAGCTTCCAGCAGAATCTGACACTTTTCAATTCCTTAGCCAAAGAATTGGAAAAGAATTATGTGGATTCCATCCGTACCGAAGAGGCCTTTAAAGCGGCTATTGATGCAATGCTCAACACCATTGACCCGTATACGGAATTCTATAATACCGATGACAAGGAGTCTATCAATCGTCTCACCACCGGCTCTTACGGCGGTATCGGTGCTTTCGTTATCCATCGCAATGGCGACACATATATCAGCGAACCTGTCGAAAACGCCCCGGCTCAGAAAGCAGGATTGAAAGCAGGCGACAAAATTATTAAAATTGACTCCACCTATACCCACGGAATGTCGGTGAATGAAGTGACCCGGATGTTGAAAGGTGAGCCGTCGACCTCCCTCTCCCTGACAGTTTCACGTCCTTATACCACAGATTCAATCCTCACCTTCAATATCACCCGCGAAAAGGTGCAGGAGAACAGCGTCCCGATGTATGGCACCACTTCAACTTTCAAGCACTCTAACGGGAAGAAAACAGACGGCGAAATCGGGTATCTGAGTCTTACTTCCTTTATAGACAAATCCCCGGAAGAGGTGGAGGAAGCTCTCCTCAGCTTTAAGGAAGAGCCGGATTTGCGCGGAATTATCCTTGACCTACGCGGAAATGGGGGAGGACTGGTGGAGAGTGCCATAGAGATTATCGGGAACTTCATCCCTAAAGGTACAGAAGTGCTTCGCACACGGGGAAAGGGGAATGAAAAAATCTATAAGACGACCCACAAGCCCCTCTTTCCGGACCTTCCCATGGTTGTGATTATTGACGGCGGTTCCGCTTCAGCATCAGAAATCACCGCCGGCTCGCTGCAAGACCTTGACAGAGCCGTACTGATTGGGTCCACAAGCTTCGGGAAAGGGCTGGTGCAGGGAACATATCCGCTACCGTTTGACGCTCTGCTGAAAGTCACCATTGCTAAATATTATATCCCCTCCGGACGCCTTATCCAGGCCCTGGACTATTCACACAGAAATCCGGACGGAACCGTTGCCCGCACTCCCGACAGTCTGACTCACGTCTATAAGACCCTTCACGGACGCGAAGTGCGCGACGGCGGTGGTCTGCAGCCCGATTCTACACTCCAATGGCCCAAGACCCGCCGAATCATTTATGACCTCGCAAGTCAGAACGTTATCTTTGACTATGCCACCAAATATGCAGCCACTCACCCTGCTCCGGAAGATGTGACGGATCTGACTCTTACCGATGCGGATTTTGAGGAATTCTGCGCTATGGTGGACACCACCGACATCAAGGGAAGCAAAGTTGGATTGGAACTGATAGACAAGCTACGCGAACTTGCCGTCAACGAAGGATTTGACTCTGAGGAGCTATCAACCCGTCTTGATTCTGTCGTTCCCTTTTTCAAACCCGATCTCGCTCGCGACCTTAAGGCCAACAAAGAGGAGATAATGGATTTCATCGGTGCGGAAATCGCAAGCCGGTACGGATATGCCGAAGGGAGACTCGCTTATAGTCTCATCAACGACCCGGGGGTGAAAGCCGCCGTTGAAATCCTCAGCGACCCCGCGCTTTATAAGAGACTCCTTCAACCCAAAATCTCATCCGGAAAGAGATGACAATTCAGGAAGCCGACCAATTGTTTGCCACTCCGGCGCGTATCAGAAGCATTGACAAGACTCTTGCCGACAGCAAGGTTAAACATCTTTTGCTCACGGGCCTTCCGGCATCCGCTCCGGCCATGCTTTTCGCCGGAATGTCGAAGGGTAAGCAACCTTCCATCCTTATCGCCGATGATGCTGATGAAGCCGGATATTTCTTCCACGACCTTTCCCGCATCCTTGGTGATGATGCTGTCTCCTTTTTTCCCAGCGGCTACAAACGCTCCATTCGCTTCGGTCAGCCTGACCCCCCGGCTGCTATCCTGCGTGCCGAAACACTAAACGCTTTCTCCAACTCGAAACATCTGCGCTGGATTGTGACCTATCCGGAAGCTATTGCCGAGAAAGTCCCCGTACCTGAAGAATTCTCGGAAAATTCCATCACTATTAAGAAAGGGGAGGATGTGGTGATGTCCGACCTTACCGCCAGACTCTTCAATCTCGGATTTCATCAGACCGACTATGTCTATGAGCCCGGACAGTTCGCTCGTAGAGGCTCTATCCTGGATGTCTTCTCTTTCTCAAATGAACTCCCTTTCCGTTTTGACTTCTTCGACACCGAAGTTGAAACTATCCGTACATTTGACATCGAGACACAACTGAGCCGGGACCGGGTTGATTCCGCCACTCTCATAGCTTCTTCCGGAACGACCACCGGCAACCACGGCGTTTCATTGCCGGAATTTGCCGGAAAAGATTCTCTGATTCTCTGCAGAAATCTCAAAAACATCCTCAACAGAGTGGAGGAGGTGACAAGTGAGGAGTTCTCCGAGTCAGCTCTCATTGCAGAAGAAGGCGACCCTGAAGCAATGAAGAAACTGATTCATTTCCCCTCCCTAAGGAAAGACCTGGGTCTCCATAAACTCTTGGAATTCACCGCAGCCCCCGGCGTATCCCCGGACTATCAATGCGATGCATCAATCCATTTTGATTGCTCCCGACAAGCTCTCTACCATAAGAATTTCGAACTAATAGCGGAATCATTCACCAATTTCCTCCGGGAGGGGTATACTATCTATCTGCTGAGCGATGCCTCCTATCAGAATGACAGACTTCGTTCCATATTTGCCGACCGGGGTGACAAGATTGACTTTGTCCCCGTCAATCAAACCATCCATGAGGGTTTCTGCGATAATGAGCTTAAACGCTGTTATTTCACAGACCATCAGATATTCGACCGCTTCCATAAGTATAATCTCCGTTCTGACCGCGCACGCTCCGGGAAAATAGCCTTGAGCCTTAAGGAACTCAATCAAATTGAGGTCGGCGACTATATCGTGCATATAGACCACGGCATCGGACGCTTCGGGGGGTTGGTCAAGACCAATAACAACGGTCGGCCGCAGGAGATGATAAAATTATACTATCAGAATGACGATATAATCCTTGTCAGCATCCATGCTCTTCATAAGCTGTCAAAATATAGGGGGAAAGAGGGTGTGCCTCCCAAAATCAACAAACTCGGCACCGGAGCCTGGAATCGCCTGAAGGAGAGGACAAAATCCAAAGTAAAGGATATTGCCCGCGACCTCATCCGTCTATATGCGGCACGGCGCAAGGAGTTGGGGTTTACCTATTCTCCCGATTCATATCTGCAGCATGAGCTGGAAGCCGGTTTTGCCTACGAAGACACTCCCGACCAGCTTAAAGCCACTCAAGCAATAAAGGCGGATATGGAGTCCAACCAACCGATGGATCGTCTGATTTGCGGAGATGTGGGTTTCGGTAAAACCGAACTCGCTATCCGAGCTGCATTTAAGGCTGCCGCCGACTCCAAACAAACTGCCGTGTTAGTTCCTACAACAGTATTGGCGATGCAACATTTCCACACCTTCTCCGAACGACTTAAAGATCTCCCCGTGAGAGTTGAGTTCCTCTCCCGCGCTAAAAAGCCCAAGGAGGTGAAACAGATTCTCCAAGACCTTGAAGAGGGGAAAATAGACATCATTATCGGCACTCACAAACTAATCGGCAAATCCGTTAAATTTAAAGATCTGGGACTCCTTATCATTGACGAAGAGCAGAAATTCGGCGTAGCGGTGAAGGAGAAACTTAAGCAGATGAAGGTGAATGTAGACACTCTTACCCTCAGTGCCACTCCTATCCCCCGTACCCTTCAGTTCTCCCTTATGGGCGCAAGAGACCTCAGCTCGCTCAACACTCCTCCGGCCAACCGCCAACCGGTGCTGACCACTGTCTGCGGCTTTGACGATGACATAGTGGCGGAAGCTGTAAACTTCGAACTCAGCCGCAACGGACAGCTCTTCTTCATTTCAAACAGGATTGAAAACCTTGCTACAATTGAAAATCGTCTTAAACGTCTCGTGCCGGGAATCAGAGTAGTCGTGGCCCACGGACAGATGCCCCCGGAAAAGCTTGAAAAGGCTATCATTGACTTCTCAAACCATGATTATGATGTCCTCCTCTCCACAACCATTATAGAGAATGGAATCGACATGCCGAATGTCAACACTATCATTGTTGACAATGCCCATCACTTCGGACTTTCCGAACTCCATCAACTCCGCGGACGCGTAGGGCGCTCTTCCCGAAAAGCATTCTGCTATCTGCTTGTGCCGCCGGGACTCCCACTCTCTCCCGTTGCCCGTCGTCGTCTGCAAGCCATAGAAAGCTTTTCCGACCTCGGAGCCGGAATTCATATCGCCATGCAAGACCTCGACATACGTGGCGCCGGCAATCTTCTGGGAGCGGAACAAAGCGGCTTCATAACCGACCTCGGTTATGAAGCATATCAGAAAATCCTCAGAGAATCCGTCCTCGAACTGAAGACTGAAGAATTCAGCGAATCTTTTGATGACCTCAACGACACTTCCTCTCAACTGGAATTCGCGGCCGACTGTGTGATTGAATCTGATCTGGAACTCCGTCTCCCCCCTTCCTACGTCCCTCAGGAAAGCGAGCGCATTTCGCTCTATCAGCAGCTTGACAATATGACACGCCTGGACAATACAGAGCAATTCCGCGAACATCTTCGCGACAGATTCGGCCCCCTCCCTTCTGTCACCGAAGAACTCATCAAGGTAGTGCCCCTCCGCATCATGGCACGCCGTCTCGGAATCGAGCGCCTTACCCTGAAGGGAGGAAAGGCTTACCTCTATTTCGTTGAAGAAGCCAATAAGGCTTATTATATGTCGCCGGCGTTCGGAAAGGTTTTACGTTTCCTTCAAGATAATCCCATGAGGACTAATCTCAGAAACTCTCATGGCAAAAACTCCATTTTGATTGATAATGTACCCACTGTATCCGAAGCTCTCTCAATACTCCGGACTATGGATAATTCCACACCGGTCTAAAAAAACAAACTCTATGAAGTGCATTATTATCACTTGGCTGCTTGCAGTCATCCCGCTTTTAGGTTCGGCTGCAAAGAGTATTTATCAGCCTCTCCCTCCGGAACTTGACGGAACCATGATGACTTATGATTTCACGCAATCATCTTCTGTGGAGATTCCGGATTCTCTCACTCCTTTCCACATTGAATATGTGGCACGTCACGGCGCCCGCTACCTGAGTTCTTCACATAAAACGGAGAAACTGCAGAAAACCCTTATCGAAGCAGAAAGCAACAATAATCTCACTTCCGCCGGTCATACCTTTCTCTCTCTTCTGGAAAAAGTCAATCACCTTTCAGAAGGAAAATGGGGAGCTCTTTCCGCTATCGGGGAAGAGGAAGAGAGAAAACTTGCGGAAATTATGGCTGAAAACTGGAAATCTGTGTTTGATAGCGGAAGGATTATAGCTCGTGCGACATTCGTTCCAAGAGTAGTGGCCTCTATGGATGCCTTCACACTCTCGCTCAATACCCGGATTCCGCAAAAGAATATCTACTCCATTTCCGGACCTGTAAATTCTCCGTTGCTTAGATTTTTTGACACAAATGCCACCTACAGTCATTGGCTCCATCCGGAACTTAAGAATCAATCCCCGGTGACTACCGGCGACTCATGGGAAGAACCCCTGAAAAGATTTGAAGATGAGACTCTTCCTGCCGGTCCTGCAGGGCGTCTATTCAAAGTGAGACCGGCGAAAGAAGAGTTGCAGAAGATATCGGCAGAGATGTATGGAGTGCTTCAGGGTTTGAGAGCTGCTTCAATCGGAGTGCCAACAACCCAATGGTTTTCTGTAGAGGAATATCGGGCCTGTTGGGAATGTGCCAATGTTGAACATTATCTGAGACGAAGTCTGAACTCAATAAGCTCACTTCCAATGTCGGCGGTAGCTCCCCTGCTGATAGAGATTATCAGCAATGCTGACAAGAGCGCTCTTTCCCCAAGAGAAGAGATAGCCGCCGCAAATCTCATGTTCGGACATGCAGAGACACTACTTCCTCTCGCAGCACTTATGAATCTTCCGGGTGCCGTAGCTCTCCCTCTCTCGCTCAATGACCTTGCCGGTCAATGGCAGGACTATAATGTCACCCCGCTCGGTGCAAATATACTTCTCACCTTAGCCCGCCACAAAACTTCCGGCATTGTCTATGCCCGTGTAGCCCTCAACGGGAGAAATGCCGGTTGGCTCCCCTGGCATGAACTGAGAGCGGAATGGCTCGAAAGGATAGCTCAATTCTCTTTATGACAAACCTTCATAGAACTTTTCCTTCCCTCCGGACGTAATTAATTATATTGATTACCTAAAACTAATATTATGCCTGAAAAAAATAATGCAGTGACCGATCTGCTGCAGAAAGCAAAAGAAGATTTAGCCGAAAACATGCAGGAGCGTGGCATCGGTGCAATGATCTGGGACCTCTCGACCGCAGGATTCCCCTATCTCCCCGAACTTGAAATCCCTTCAGATATGGAGGATGAGGAACCTCAGACAGTAGGTGTCACCGGCCTTTATAACTATAAAGGTACTCTTTATCTCATTGAAGAGGGTATATCCGGTGTTGACATCAATAACCTCTATAATCCTGACACTGAAGCCAAGCCCACGATTGTGACACTGACGGAAGATTCAGCGGAAAAAACACTTGGGAATCCGGCAAATAGAAAAGGATTCAACCCCGGAGGAAATCTTGAGGAATGGCTTGCAATCGCCGACTGCTACTTCCAAGCCCTCTCCGAGCAATTCCAACCCTGAATCATCATTATTTTAATATTGACGAAACCGACAGGGGATGTCAGAATGGAGAACACCGGAAGCCCCGGAGTTTGGGTATATCCCCCACTTTTAGTAATTTTGAGGATTATAACTATAATCCTCATTTTTTATTTCATATTATGAAGAAATCAATAGTATACGTATCGGCAGGAGTGCTCCTTATAGGACTTACCGGCTGTTCAAAAAAATTAGGACAGTTTTCTGCTGACTTCTTCTCTACAAACCCCACTCCTCTGGAGACAGTAGGGGAGAGCGTTCCGGGAACTATCCACGGAAATATCCCGGCTAAATTCATGATCAAGAACGCAAAGGTGACCGCCACTCCCGAACTCCGCTGGAACGACCAGGGTAAAGAGGGTGTAGTCGCCGCTCAACCTATAGAATTTCAAGGTGAAAATGTACGTGCCAATGGCCAGGTTATCAGCTATAACTATGGTGGACAAATCTCTATTCCCTTCAATGTGGCATATACTCCCGAACTTGCAAACTCTGACCTCTACCTCAATTTCCAGGTTGACCAAAACGGCAAGTTCTATAACCTCCCGGCAGTAAAAGTAGGACGCGGCGTCATAGCTACCTCTACTCTTGCCTCCGCATCCACAGTACGTCCGGCTGTGGCTCCCGACAACTTCCAGAAGGTTATTACCGAAACATATAGCGCCGACATCCACTTCCTTATCAATCAGGCTAATGTTCGCGCTTCAGAGACCTCCAAGGCCGACTATATCGACTTGAATAAGAAACTTGTAGAAGCTAACGCCGCTCCCAATATGGAGATTGCCGGTGTCACCGTCAACTCTTTCGCCTCTCCGGAAGGTTCTTTACAATTCAACACCCAGCTGGCTGAACGCCGCGAAAAAAACACAAGCTCCGCTGTTGAAAATCAACTCAAAAAAGACAAAATCACTGAATTCGGTGAGCTGACATCTTCTTTCACTCCCGAAGATTGGGAGGGTTTCCAGAAACTCGTGGAGAAAAGTAATATCCAGGATAAAGAGCTGATTCTTTCAGTACTCTCAATGTATAAAGACCCGGAACAGCGCGAAAAAGAGATTCGCAATCTCTCAAGCGTCTTCAACGAACTCGCTGACCAGATTCTACCTCAGCTCCGCTATTCCCGTGTGTTGGCCTCAATCAATGTTATCGGCAAGTCTGACCAGGAACTCATCAATCTCTTCAACACTGACCCCCAAAAGCTTACAGAAGATGAGATTCTCTATGTGGCAACTCTCACCGATGACAACACCCGCAAGATGGAAATCTACCGCAAAGCTGCCGACATTTATCCCGCTTCTTACCGCGCTGTAAACAACCTCGGTCTGACTCAATATGTCGCAGGCGACTACAAATCCGCAAAGTCAAATTTCCAACGTGCGGCACAGATGAACCCTTCTGCCAAGGAGGTAGCTATGAATGAAGGTCTGATATCGCTCCTCAATAAGGATTACAACAAAGCCAACGAACAGTTTGGCGCCGCTGCCGGAGTGCCTGAGAACCGCGATGCTCTCGGCGTGTATTATCTCGCTACCGGTGAACTTACCAAAGCAAACACTGCTTTCGCCGACTCCAAGACAAATAATGCCGCGTTGGCTCAGATTCTCGCAAAGGATTACTCAGCTGCCAAGAACACCCTGTCATCTATTGCAACCCCAGATGCTGTAACATATTATCTTACTGCTATTCTTGGAGCACGCACCAATAATGAGAACATGGTGATGAGTAATCTTCGTCAGGCTGTCAAACTTGACAACAATCTCCTGCATCGCGCTAAGAAAGACCTTGAGTTTGCCAACTTCAACCTCTCTTATCTCTAATCATCTGATAAGTTTCAAATAAGGTCCCGGCAACCTGTTAAAATAAAAAACGTTAAGGCATTGGAATTTGCCTTAACGTTTTTTTATTCATTAATCACCGAGAAGGAGGAAGAATGTGTCGCGAAGCTGATAGGGGAGTTCTATTCCACGCAACTGCAGACTCCGCACCCATGCCGGCAACTCCTCCTCTCTCATTGTCTCCATTATCTCCCTGAATTCATCCGATTCCTCATCTGTGTATGCCTCTCCCGGTCGTCCTGCAAATCGGTCAAGCTCCTCATCATCAAAATATTCTATCTTGTCACCGGGCATCGGTGATAACGACTTCTCACACACTAAATGACGTCCGCAACATATCTCACCATGAACCTCCGACTCCGTTTCTCCGGAAGATGGCGAGTCGGATTCCTCATCATTCCATCTCCTTTCAGCATGATTTTCAGATTGCGATGCATCCGGATGACTGCGCTGCCACTTCCTGTCATAGACATACAGCAGAAATCCAACAAATATTGTTACGAGTAATATAATAATAACACCTGTCATTTCTCATTTCCTTTAAGACTACTGAATTTCCTTATCTCCTCATAGAATGTAGGATATGACTTTCCGACAACCTCCTTCCGGTCTATCCTGAGTCCAGGACAAAGTATCATAGCCGGAGCCAACGACATGGCAATACGATGGTCGCCATGACTGCTCAGGATTATCTCTTCTTCAAAGATTCTGTCACCTCGAGATGAGGATAGAACACATCCCGTCTCTTTTCCCTCCTCATCAAGGCCCTCTCCGGTCAGCTCACCATAGATTTTTCCATCTGCACATTCTATAATCTTCTCTTTCAGGTATAATCCTAATTTCGCAAATTCTTCCCTAAGTGCCGCTCCTCTATCAGACTCCTTATGTCGCAGCGTCTCCGTGCCGCACAACCTGAATCTCCTTCCAGTCATCAACAAAGCACCGACAAGTGCGGGCACAATATCCGGCATATCCGACATATCAGCATCAAACAGTTCACTTCCTGATTTCTCAATTGCGGGCTCATACCAAATTTCTGCACCCTCAGCCGTAAATTCTGTCTCCACACCCAATTTACGAAACAACCTGCAACATCCACTGTCTCCCTGCAGGGATTTCTCAGGAGGGAGTAATCCGGGAAGCAGGATGTGTCCCTTCGGCTTAACCACCGCCACACATTCATAAATGGCCGCTGCCGCGCTCCAGTCACTCTCTCTGAGTCTTATGCAATTCCCTGTTAATCCGGCTTTCCCGGCCGGTTTTACCTCTATTCCGTCGGCTTGCTCAACAACCTTGAATCCATAACGACGCATCACGTCCTTAGTCATAGCTATATAGGGAGCGGAAACAGGTCTCTTTCCTTCCCCATAACGGAAATATCCACCTCGTTCCCATAATGGTGCACTCATCATAAGTGCTGAAAGAAACTGACTGCTGATTCCAACGTTCACCTCAACCTCTCCACCATTAAGTTCCCTACCCCGAATTTCCAATATATCCTTAACTTCTGAATCCGGCTCCCCCTTTCCATACCGTAATTCGCTATCTATTGCCACATCCCCTCCCAATTGATTAATCACACTTGTCAATGGATAAAGCGGACGATACGGGAGGCGTCCGCTGCCGGAAAGAAGAATGGCAGACCCTGTATTTAGCGAGGAGGCAAGTGCCGTAAAAAATCTGCAGGGTGCTCCGCCCTCTCCAATGTTAATCCTCAAGGGATTTGCTCCGCAAGAAGGTACATAATCTCTATTATACAGGCTTGTGAGGGTGTTTAAGGCAGACGCATAATATCCGATGTCATCATTTTCGTCCTCATCAAAGCGGATATTCAATCGCCGGGGTTCCGGAAGTAGCGAGGCGGGGACAATTCTACTCCTGACCACACCTCTGACAAACTCCATTGTCATACAACGAAGCAACAGACTCTTGGACACCGGGAGATTAATAATTGTCATAATGGGGAGTCAAGAGAATGATTAATCAAACAGAGAATCCATCTCCGGCAAACGATTACGTCCGAGATGTTTCCATGCGAGGTCTGTCACCTCACGCCCTCTGGGAGTACGCTTAATAAATCCCTCTTTAATAAGATATGGTTCATAGACTTCTTCGATGGTTCCCGCATCCTCTCCCAATGCAGTAGCGATTGTGGAGATTCCCACCGGTCCCCCTTTAAATTTGTCAATAATCGTGAGGAGGATTTTATTGTCAATCTCGTCGAGTCCGTATTTGTCGATTGAGAGAGCTTCAAGCGCATGGCGGGCTATTTTCAGGTCAATAAATCCGTTACCTTTCACCATCGCAAAATCGCGCACACGACGCAGCAGCGCATTGGCAATTCGCGGTGTGCCGCGACTACGCAACGCAATCTCCAGAGTAGCCTCATCCGCTATCCCTGTCCGGAGCAGGGATGCCGAACGACGCACTATCCTGCACAACACCTCATGGTCATAATATTCAAGATGACAATTAATGCCGAAGCGCGCACGAAGAGGGGCCGTAAGAAGTCCGCTGCGGGTGGTGGCTCCTATAAGTGTGAAAGGGGGGAGAGTCAGCTGAACACTTTTGGCTCCCGGGCCCTTATCCAGCAGGATATCAATCCTGTAATCCTCCATAGCGGAATAAAGATATTCCTCCACTACAGGGTGCAGACGATGAATCTCATCTATGAAAAGGACATCATGCTCTTCAAGCGACATCAATATGCCGGCAAGGTCTCCCGGCTTATCAAGCACAGGTCCGGAGGTCACCTTAAACCCTACCCCCAATTCGTTGGCCACGATATTTGACAAGGTTGTCTTACCGAGTCCGGGGGGACCGTAAAGGAGTGTGTGGTCAAGAGCTTCTCCGCGAAGCGCGGCGGCCTTCACGAAAATGCTGAGATTCTCTATTATTTTTTCTTGTCCGTTGAAATCACTGAATGATAAGGGACGCAACGCTTTTTCCATATCCTTGTCGGAAGGAGAGGGAGCGTAGGAATCCCGAATATCAAAGTCGTCTGCTTCCATCTTAAAAGAGTTGTAAAAGATAATGTAAAGATACAAAAAAAGTCGGTCTATTCTCACGAACGAACCGACAAAATTGTTGAGTTTCTTTAGAAGTGGGCGTTTACGGATTCGAACCGCAGACCCTCTGCTTGTAAGGCAGATGCTCTAAACCAGCTGAGCTAAACGCCCGATTGCGAGTGCAAAGTTATATACTTTTTCTTTCTCCTCCAAATTTTTTAGCTAATTTTGTATAAATTTTTTCTACGACAATTGACTCCCCCTCCTCCAGTATTTAGTCAATCATCTGTCAACCACCTGGTTATAATCCATGAGGAGACAATATAATTTCCCCGAACTTTCCCATTATGGTTAAAGATATTCTCATTAAAGAGTTTGATTATCCCCTCCCTGACGAGGCTATCGCACGGTTTCCGCTGCAAAAAAGAGATGAATGTAAACTCATTGTCAGCGACCCTGACCGGATCATTTCCCATCACTCTTTTCTTGAGCTTCCGGATTTGCTCCCAAAGGATGCCCTGATGATATACAACGAGACAAAGGTCATCAATGCACGTATGGATTTTCAGAAATCCACAGGTTCGCATATTGAAATATTCCTCCTTGAGCCAACCGCTCCCTCCGATTATGCCGTCTCCTTCGCTTCCCGCTCATCCTGCCGATGGAGCTGCCTGGTGGGCAACCTTAAGAGATGGAAACACGGAAATCTTACAAAGGACATCATCATAACTGATAAACAGAGCAAAGAAGAGAAAAAAGTCACTTTATCCGTCTCATTGCTCTCCCCCCTTCCGGGAAATGCCAGGGAAATCGAATTTTCATGGAATAATCCGGACGTAACATTCGCGGATATTGTGGAAGTGGCCGGCAATATCCCCATTCCTCCCTATCTTAATCGTGAGTCAATGGAGTCGGATACTCATGATTATCAGACAGTCTTCTCACGCGTCAGTGGTTCTGTAGCCGCTCCGACAGCTGGACTGCATTTCACCGATAATCTTCTTGACAAGCTCGTCGGACGAGGTGTCAGGCGTCTACCCGTAGTGCTCCACGTCGGGGCCGGTACTTTCCAGCCTGTGAAATCGGAGAGCATTGGAGAACATCCCATGCACACCGAGACCTTCACTATCTCCCGCCAACTCGTTGAGGAGTTAATCGAGGCCCTTGACTCTCAGCATCAGATAGTGGCCGTAGGCACAACCTCAGTACGCACTCTTGAATCTCTCCCGATATTAGGTGCCAGAATCATGAACGGAGATGTGGAAAACCTGCATATAGGGCAATGGGACGCATATTCAGCAGAATTTGAATCTTCGGATACTGTTTCTGCATTGAAATCGCTCCTCGGATATATGGACGGCAACGGACTGGAATCGCTGACCGCCTCCACCGCTATTATGATTGCTCCAGGATTCCGTTGGAGGATTGTAAAGAGAATGGTGACAAACTTCCACCAACCGCAATCCACTCTGCTCCTGCTTGTATCCTCATTTTTAGAGCCGGCACAGAACGGGCACACCCTTCCGACTCATTGGCGTAGGATATATGAAGAAGCGCTTGCTAAAAAATATCGATTCCTATCATACGGCGACGCATGCCTTCTCTCCCCTGTAAAAAATCTCTAATCTCTGACTTGATATCTGAATACAACGATGGCCGGAATTAAATCACTCGCCAAAGACACGGCGATATACGGACTCAGCTCCATTCTCGGAAGATTCCTCAACTGGTGTCTTGTGCCTTTATATGTCTATCTCTTCGCTGCCAATGAATACGGAATCGTGAGTTATCTCTACAGCTTCACCGCGGTGGCACTTGTCATCCTCAACTATGGCATGGAGACCGGATTTTTCCGTTATGCCAACAAGGACAAAGACCCGGAAAAAGTCTATACAACCTCGCTGATATCCGTCGGCAGCACCTCTCTGATTTTCATAATACTCCTGACCCTATTTCTGCATCCTCTCTCTGACGCGATGCTGCTCCCCCGCCACAGCATTTATGTATGGTTGCTTGGTGTGACCGTAGCTATCGACGCGTTCTCCAACCTCCCCTTCGCCTATCTCAGATATAAAAACAAGGCTTTACACTTTGCCGGCATCAAGCTCTTTAATGTCTTTTTCAACATTGCGCTCAACCTTTTCTTCCTTTTGGGATGTCCGGCAATAGAGAAGAGTTTCCCGGGCCTTATCAGCTGGTTTTATCAGCCGGCCGGAGGTGCCGCATTCGGTATCGGCTGGATATTCGTTGCCAACATCCTCTCTACTGTAGCAGTAGGTCTGCTTCTTCTGCCGCAAATTGCAGGTCGCCGCTGGCGTTTTGACGCAACGCTGCTCCGCTCAATGCTGTCCTATAGCTGGCCACTGCTGATTTTGGGAGTGGCGGGAATACTGAGTCAGAATATGGGTCAGTTGATGATTCCTTATATCTTTAAAGGAGAGGAGGAAGCGGCAAGGAGCATGGTGGGAATTTATGGTGCAAACATCAAAATTGCCATTGTCATGGTGATGTTCACCCAGGCCTTCCGCTATGCCTACGAACCTTTCATCTTCGCGCAGGCCAAGGCCTCGGGAGAAGACAAGAAACAGGCATATTGCGATGCCATGAAATATTTCTGGATTTTCGGACTCTGGATTTTCCTGGGTGTGATGTTCTTCCTGCCGGTGCTGAAACATTTTGTCGCTCCGTCATATTGGGCCGGACTGAAGGTTGTCCCGGTGATGATGGCCGCCGAACTCTGCTTTGGTGTCTTCTTCAATCTAAGCCTATGGTATAAACTCACCGACCGCACACGCTGGGGGATGTATTTCTCTATTATCTGCTTCCTCCTGATGTTCGGGCTCAACCTGTGGCTGGTGCCCGCAATCGGCATCCCCAATGGCTACATGGGGTCAGCCTGGGCCGCACTTATCAGCTATTTCCTGGTGATGCTGCTTTCCTATTTTGTAGGCCGTCACTATTATCCCCTCCCTTATCCTATCGGAAAAATGGGACGATATCTGATTTATGCCGCAATCGTTTACGGAGTGGGTATGTATGCCGATTTTCCCAATATGATGTGGCTGTCTTATCTGTTCCGTTCCGCTATGCTTATCCTCTACGCTGTGACAGTGGTAAAAAATGAAAATCTCAAATTACCCGGAAGATGATTTTTAGGAATCCTCATCCCTAAAATATTTTTCAAGGACAAGATATGAGATAATATTTTCACGTCGGGTGTCATTAAACTGTTTTGCCCATTCTTTTGATTCGCGTGCTATCAGCTCCGCTTCATGAGAATGGTCGGTATAGTATCTTATCTTCTCCTCCACATCGCTGAAATCATCTGCAATCTGAATATAATGCACCCCGGGAATCAGCCGGCTATGCATCAGCCAGCCCTCCACGGTAGGACGCGTCATCACAGGCACACAATTGCTCGCCATGACCCACTGCAACGCTGATGCAACGTCATTCCCTTCCAGCACAAGTATAAACTGATAGTCAAAATGGTCAGCTATGCTGAGAGGTCGGCTATGGCCGGGAATGTCATACGGGGGAGTGGTATCCGCTATATCCATCAGTGGAGAATCCTTCCACATCTCGAAGAAACGTATTCGGTGGGGCTTATCCTTCATCACTCCGCGAAACAGCAGCAATGGCTTCTTGTCAGAAAATTCCACGGGGTCTTGCGGACGGAGGAAATGACGACGGGAATCAAGGTTGAGCAACACCCCATTGTCACATTTGAAGTCTAAGCGGCGGGAGCGCATTATAGTCGGCACTCCCGGATTGGCAAACGTGTCGCCTCCGAAGAAATTAAGGAGCAAAGAGGATTGGAAACCTCGCAGATATCTCCGGACATCATAGATATAACTGCTCGGACAGGTGATTTTTCCCACCTTTATATCGGAAGCCTTCACGGAAAAATAGCAGCTTCTGAAGTGACGTCTGCAATAGAAATCCACCCTGCTGCGGATATAATCCGCATCCGGACGCTTTTCCCAATTTCTAAGGGTCAGCCATCTCTGCAGACGCCTCAAAGGCCTGGGAATCAGCTCCCGTCCTATGGCTGCAATATAATAAAGGAAGGGGAGTGTGCGTCCACTTCTCCTTCCCTTTTTTTCGTTAGACTCAGAGACTCTCATTCAATCAGAGTTGGAGAAGATTGAGTTCATCCTCGAGTTCGTGACCTGAAAGGCGCCGGCGACGTGAAATCACTGAAGCCAGAGCCTTCACTGCAGGATGAAGACGCGGGTTGCGGAAAATACGATTGGCGCGCATCAACGAACGCGACAGAAGCGCATCGACCTCATCCTCTTCCAACGAACATGAATCCATACCCTCTTCTACCACAGCACGGCGCAGGGAATCCATCACTTCCGCAGGTATTTCCCGTCCTAAGCGCACCAGACTGCGCGCCATGACATTCCCCACGGCCATTGAAACGGTAAGATTGAAATTATTTATCAGATTCTCCCATGCCACCCGTGGAGAGATGGATGGAGACCCGGAGAAATAATAATCATTTGAGAATGACACCATCGGGCCGTCGGAATCAAGCCATATCTCTGCTATTCGGTCTATGGCATCCAACGATGCTATCGTCACCGCCATTCCTGCAAGTCCGAATGCTCTGTCATCCTCGTTCTCGTAGTATATGCGTATGTTTTCCTGACTCATATTTTCTTTATTTTATTATGGAGATTTCTCCTCACCTCTCTTTCCGGAGGGAAGTGTGTCTATGTTCTTAACACTTTTCCCGTATAATCCGTTTAATTCATCCCGTCGGTATTATCAAAAAAGGAAAGAGAAGGTGCCTTGAATATCTATTCCCTCTCCGGGCAATGACGGAAGAAGAAGATTCCTGCAATTCAGAAGATTATACCCTTTGACTCCAAAACTGATGCGTGAAGTCAAATCATATCTCACTCCGGCATTCAGCGATGTGATATCCGGGAGACGCATACCTACAACCTCCATCTCTTCCCTCCCGCCGATAATGACATTTTCCATTTGGGGGAGTTCATGGGTTGTATACACGTTTCTTACTCCACGATAGTTATAGCTCAATGAAATATAAAGTTTTTTTATCGGAGAATATTCAGCTTCCGCATCAACAGTCCATCGCGGACGATCAAGACCATTGAAATAACCTGTTCTTCCCTTCTGCGGCTGATAGGTCATGGCTGCTGAAAACTTAAGATTCTTCAATGGTCGGAATGCCGCATGAATATCAAAGCTGAAGCCATGCAGATCATATCCCTGCGGGTTGAGCCCGTAAGAGAAACTCCCCGGCTGTCCTTTAAATCCGGGTGCTACACCGGTTCCATAATTCAAAAGTGTGGGATACCACCCGGCAAACACTACATGCTTGGAGGCACGGAACGCAATAGACGCTCCCACATTTAGTCCTTCGTAGGGGCCGTATTCCAGTCCGAGACGTGCATCCACCGGTGTGTAGACCGGCTGAGTAGACACCAACACGGGCATATTGTAATAGGTCATCTCATTCTGCCCGGCAAGGGTGTTGAGTCTGCTTCCACCCAAAATATGCAGATAGGCACCCAAACGGCTTCTGCGCCAGTCAAACCTGATGTCAGGAGCTATGTGAAAAACTCCGTAATGACTGTCTTCCGTGTCCCCCTGTGCATTGAATGTCAGGTCAACCTGTGCTCCAACCGACACTGTCAGCTGATTTTTTGTGAATCTATAATATGGATTAAGATTGAGAGTGCCGTAATTGTCTGTGGTGCGGACAGGGAACAGGAAGGAGGTGTTGTGGACATTATTGCCGTAAAGAAGAATGTTCCCACTTCCTTCAATCCCCACAGATGAGCCGCTGTCCCAGATATAGTTCCATCCGCCGTTAACGTTGATATGCGTTTCTCTCAACCCTCCGACAGGCTCAGTTGCCGGCAACGGAAGATAGAGCCTGCGATATCCGAAATATCTCATTCCCGCACCCGCATGCCAGGAGGAGGCGCCGTGTGTGGCATTCCAGTCGGCTCTCAGCGAGAAGTCGTTGAGTGTCTGGGTAGGTGCTTTCTCCCGGGAGACTTCATTATCATCATTATATGACAAAGTGAGCGGACGACAGAAAAAATAGTTGAAAAAGCCGAGATGATAGTCAAACGAAGCATCAAGCACTCCACTACCGAATGTGTGGGAGAAACGTGCGGCAAGACTCTCGTCATAACGGAAGCGTGTGTGGGTATCCGTCTTCTTATCCTTCCACAAAGAAGTGGAGTTATGCTGCAGCGACACTGAAAGGGAAGTAGCGGGATTCTTGATGATAGAATAGCCGGCACTCAGCGATGAATTGAGCCATGAGCCGAGACTGACATCCAGATATCCCGGGAGTGACGGAGTGCGCGAGGTGCGCCAGCCGGTTACCGGGAGGGTGAGGGCCGTAGGATTGAAATTGGCTGCTATCCCGTTATTGTCAAAAGCCATCGTATTTCGTTCTATCGGGAAATTCTCCCTGTGGGGAAGTACATTGATTTTTTCCTGACGAATAACTTCCGGCTTGAAAATACCCTCAACAGAAACATTCTCGTGCAGATTCTGGGAAAAAGCAACGGAGAAGGCTGTGGAAACCATCAAGAGGATAGATATATGTTTCTTCATTTCTGTGTTACTTAAGTCGTTTGGAAATCATGTCATGTATCTCAAGCTCATCTCCGGGATAATTATCGCGCAAGCTTTCGAGATATTGGCGCGCCACATATTTCTTGCCTTGAGCCGTGAGGATGTCGGAGAGTGCTATATATCCTCTCGCAAGCCAATAAGACTGCGATGTAGGCGAGTCTATGAATTCGTTCAGCACTTTTTCCGCTTCCGCACTGCGTCCTGCCTCCACAAGGGCTTGTGCGAGACTGACGGCACTTCTGGCTCCATACACGTCGGAAGGGTCAGCTGAAAGGTCTTTCCATATTTCCATTGCCTCACGCGTGTTGCCGGTCCCTTTCAGTGCGGTAGCGAGGACAGAGCGAGCCTCCCGATTAACCGATGGATCAAGGCCTCCGGACTGAAGTACTCTCTCACATGCCTCCTTCAATTCCCTGGGGTCGGAGGCATTCCTCATCACTCCGAGAGCCGCAATGCTGACATAATCCGTAAGATTACTCTTCTCCAATGCCCTGTAATGATGAAGAGCCTGCCTGGAGTCACCGATCGTTTCATATCCACGAGCCGCCATATAATGAGCCTCTGCTGTATTCGCCCCGGAAGGGAAATCTGTAAGATATTTCTCCAGACGTTCCACCTTTCCCGTACTGTTGAAGATATCGGCGGCTGCACTGAAGGATAGCTGTTCAACTTCATCTTTCTTCAATGCATAGGGAGAGGAGATGGATTCCAGAAATTCTGAATATGAGTAAAGTTCTCCGGCAGACGCATAGAGATTGCGGAGTTCGGAATTGGCAGTAGCGGCCTGTGAGGATTTAGGAAAATCCTTCACCAACCTCTTCAACAAGGGGATAGCGGCATTGCTATCTTTCTCCTCAAGATATGCCTGGGAGAGGTCAAGCAGGATTTCGGGCGTCCACCTGGAAACAGGATTCTTTGCCGCCTTTTCAAGCTGTGCAATCTTTCCGGAACGGTCGTTCTGCAGTCCTAAAATAGAAGCATATCTCCATGCGGCGTAGTCAGCTCCCGGACCGGAGGTGCGTGCGAGTGAAGCAAATTCATCTCGTGCCTGGGCCACATTTCCCAAATATAGTTTGCAGTCGGCGGCACGCAGACTCGCATCAGAGCGCATTGGTGCTGAGAGAGTTGTTGACTTCGACGCCTCCGTAAATACCGGAAGAGCCTCCTTGAATCGCTGCAACGCACAAAGAGCATACCCTTTCCCATAGAGGGCGAGCCCCCGGTTATCTCCCAGATTTCCTTTCAATGCCCTTGTGTAGGCGGCAGCCGCCTTTTCCCACTCCTCTTCAGTGGAATAGGCATCCGCAAGCCATAACTCCGCCTGACAAAGCAGACCCGGATTGATATCCTTCATCGCAATGGCGCGGTTGAGAGAGACGATAGCTTCCTTAGAATTTCCACGGCCAAGTTGCCTCATACCCAATTCATACAGAATTTTCTGCTTTATCTTATTGACGGCCGGAGCAGGGTGTGCTATCCTCTCGATACTCCGGAGCGCGGACTCAAAATCATTATTGTTATAGTAGGTTGTGGCAAGATATTGCTCTACAATGGGAGCTTGTTGCGAATTGGGATAAAGACGCAGGAATTGCTCAAGCAAGTCAACCGAGGTATTAAATGGTATATTCCCACCCCGAGTGCGCGCCACTACATAATTATAGAGGGCTGTCTCGCTGACTTTGCGGTCAAAACTCATCCTCGTTGCTTTCTCAAAAGAGATAGCTGCAAGACTCTCCTCTCCGCGTTGGGAGGCTATCTGGCCCATATAGACCAATGAGCTCTGTCCGACTGCGTCGTCGAACCCGGTGAGAGTCTCAAACAAATGCGCCGCTGCATCTGTCTCTCCACGTGAGTAGAGAATAGTTGCCAAGGCATAGCGGGCTTCGTAATATGCGTCTTCACCCTTTGAGTCAACATATTCTTTCAGAATGGGAAAAGCATCATCCCACTCCCCCAGCTTATAATAAGAGAGACCGATTGCCCGCTCGTTCTCCGCAAGCAACTCTTCTACAGGTGTCTTCTTCTCAAGACTCAGACCTGTGTTGACGGCCCTCTCATAATTGCCCATAAGATAATCAAGCTGAACGAGATAATAACCGGCTTCAAGACCCGTAGGACGATAGTCTAACCGCTGTGCCAACTGTCTGTTACTCCGCTTTTCCACAGGTACCGATATTCTGGAAAACTTCTCGTAGGCACTTTCATATTTCTTCTCCGCATAGTCGATATAGGCATCATAGAACAATGCCGCGACTGCATACTCCTTGTCTCCGGATATCCTGGAGAGTAAGGGTCGGGCTTCAGAAACCAGTCCCGACTTAATCATGCTGAGAGCATATCTGTAAATTTCCGCTGAGCGCCAATTCAGGGGGAGCGTGGCAGGATCTATCTGTGAATATACTTCACAAGCCTCCGGATATTGTCCGGCATAGAAATAGAAATCACCTTTTGCCATCAATCCAGAAGGGAGCAGTGGCGAAGAGGGATTGCAACGTATGAACTCATTAAGAATCTGCAGGCATCTCGGATTTCCTGTATGGCTGAAGACATTCCCTAAGATAAAGCTTACTTCCGCCATATCGTCCGAGGGTATCTCCGAACCTCGAGTCAGAAGTGTCTGCAGCTGGTCGGCTGCCGCATCCCACATTTCTCGCGAAGCAAAATCTGAGGCTCGTGAAATGTAGCCTTCCGCCGACGCCGACAGGGGAAGAGGATAACCATTATATGATGCTGTCAGAGGGATAGCTGTGGGGAGAAGCATTAACCCTGACAATAATATTTTAGCTGATAATCTTTTTGACATATTCTTATAGTATGTTTGGCACTATACCAAATTAACAGAATATTTTAATTTTCAATTTCCTCACTCACGGCCTTAAAAAAACGGGAATCATCATAGATCAAACAGAGTCTCTAACCGGAGTTTTAATCCTTTCTATGATGCGTTCCGGGGCTATTCCCCGCAGACAATGGTAATCACCACGCCGACAAGGCTTATTGCCAAATACTGAACAGGGACGACATGTCATGTCAAGCTGAACGGCATCCTCCTGCCGTTGACCATACCCGAGAAAACCGGTGTAGGGATGTGTGGCACCCCACACACTGACCGTGCGGAGACCTACGAGCGAGGCAATATGCATATTGGCGGAATCCATAGACACCATCACATCACAGTGGTTCAGCAATTCCAATTCCCGGGCCAATCCTAACTTTAATGATGCAAGATTGAATATATTCTTTTTCCCTTCTATCCACGAATCTATCACCCTCTCTTCCTCTTCTCCGAAACCGAAGATTAGTAATGTCGTGGAGGGAGATGCTGCAAGTTGATCCACCACCTTACGCATTTGATCAAGGGGATAAATCTTCCCCTCATGACGAGAGAAGGGGGCAATCGCCACTCTGAACTCTCCATCTTTCTTAGGAGGAACGGGAGTGGAGGGTTCTTCATATCCGGCGGGGAAAATAGAAGAGAATGAGCCTGAAACCTCAAGGCCTGCTCGTCGGAAGGCATCCCGATATCGCTCATAAGTGGGACGCAGAGCCACCATCATCTTTTTCCTTTGTCGTGTCAACGCCTTCTTGGCAAAGCGACCTTTGCGGAAACGATAGAGACGCACTCCGTGAAGCTGTCCCCAAAATCCCATCACTCTGGTACGGAGGACATCATGGAGGTCAACAATGTCTGTAAACCTATATTTTTTCAACATCTCTCTGAAAAGACGCAGAATACCTCCCAAACCCCTATATTGATCCAAATCCACCCCCTCTATCTTAAGATTTGCCGGAGGATTGATAAATAGTTCTGCCGGATGGGGACGTGTCAGCATCACAAACTCCGTTGAAGGGTTTGAACGGCAAACATCATAAAGGGCAGGGATAACCAATGCTACGTCGCCTAAGGCCGAGAAACGCACCACCATTACCCGTCTTTCCTTATCAGAATTCAACACTCTGCCCATTAATCTTCCTGTTTTTACCCTTTCTTACCGTATAGCACAGGATTTGTAGCCGGATCATTATAAAGCTTCATCTGGCGATAGACCTTCATATATTTTTTCCCTTCGGAAATATCGCTCAATAGAGTGTCAATAGCCTGTGTAAGGTCGCGTCGCTGCTCCATCAGGACATCAAGCTTTGCTTTGCTGCGATCAATATGTCCGGCATCTGCATCTTCACGCTCAGCCTGCTCTTTCATGTGCCATATCTTAAGCGCGAGTATTGACAGACGGTCAATAGCCCATGCCGGAGACTCGGTATTGATAGTGGCATCCTCTGAAGGGACAACATCGGAATAGAGTTCGCGGAAATATGTGTCAAGTTCCTCCACCATATCCGTACGATTCTGGTTAGAACGGTCAATCCGACGCTTGAGAGCCAGCGCCTCAACCGGATCAATCTCCGGATCTCGGATGATATCTTCAAGATGCCATTGCACTGCATCTATCCAACACTTCTCATAGAGTGTCGCTTCCACACTGCCGGTGGGGTAAGGATTATTGATGGGAGTATCGACATCATCACTTCGGTGATAGTCGGCTACCGCCCTGTCGAATATCGAATTAGCCTCTACAGCGAACTCGCTTTTTCTCTTTTCGTTTATTTGCATGGGTCCTGTTCTAATTAGTCATGAGGTTGCGAGACAAAGATAGTTAAAAACATTTATCCTGCAAAGCTCGGAAAGAGGAATAACCTCAATCTTCACCTCTCTTTCATTTTCCGTTTTAGAATCCTCATGCTTTCCGGAGAATCCTTTTGAATCTGCACGGCAGTCATTATCATACGGACCCGTTATGCATGTTGACAAAAATAATCATAATCAACTTGATGATAGTGCGAGCATGCTCTCCAACACTAACTACATAATTTATTAAATCTTCACGTTCATGAAATCAAACTTTTATAGTAGTTGTTGGCGCAATGCATGTTGTAAAATAACCATTTACCGCACAGCCAAGACGGTAATAAATATTACAATATTACTTTTCGCGGATGCCGCCTTCCGTGAAACCTCATAAAGTTGCCGACGGCAAGAGGTGTTTAAAGTTGTAGATACAAAACGGTATTCGTAAATTAAACTTAATTACGATTTTTTAATCATATTATAGAGTAATCTCGGCTGCAGAATAAACAAATACATCTAAACTGATTCAACAATATGAATTACAGGTATCAGGAAATACTTTCGTGGATTATCCCCGGCTTTTATCTTATCATGATATGGATTATAATTACTTTTGTCTTTAATCCTGTTAATGAGGCTGCTCTTAAAAATTTTGCAACATTAATTAAAGATTACAATATCACTGATGCAATGACGGTAATCCTTGTTTTTATATTACTTTATAGACCGCACAAAGATACTGCCTGACGAAAGTGAAAGAAATATAAGCAAGACAGACAGCCTGTGGTTTAGGCTTCAGATATCCTCACCACCTTAAACGTATGTTCTGAAAGGTGACAGGATTGACTACTAATAAATATAAACTAAATTTCAACTGATATGGCTAAGAATGTAATGTTACTTGCCGGAGCCGGCCAGATAGGAATGGCAATAGCGCGCCGCTTGGGATATAACATGAAAATAGTGATAGGCGATAAGAATTTCAAGAATGCCGAGACAATTGCTGATATAATGAATAATGCCGGATTTGATGTAGTTGCCGTTGAAATGGATCTTTCATGCCGTGAATCTATTAAGAAAATGATAGCGGAGGCTCAGAAATATGGCGAGATAACTATGCTCGTCAACGCTGCTGGAGTTTCTCCTTCTCAGGCACCCATCGAAGCTATTCTCAAGGTTGACCTTTACGGCACAGCCGTGCTACTTGAAGAAGTCGGGAAAGTCATTGCTAATGGTGGTACAGGAGTAACTATCTCAAGCCAGTCAGGACACCGTATGCCGGCACTTACACCCGAACAAGACAGACAACTGGCAATGACACCTACCGAGAAATTATTGTCACTTCCAATGCTACAACTTGAGAACATTGAGAATACTCTGCACGCTTATCAGATTGCAAAACGCTGCAATGTGAAGCGAGTTATGGCTGAGGCTGTGAAATGGGGAGAACGTGGCGCACGCCTCAACTCAATTTCTCCGGGCATCATAGTGACTCCGCTGGCAATAGATGAATTTAATGGTCCGCGTGGTGATTTTTATAAAAATATGTTTGCCAAGTGTCCTGCAGGACGCCCCGGCACTGCTGATGAAGTGGCTAACGTTGCCGAACTTCTGATGCGTCCCCAGGGTGCTTTTATTACCGGAGCCGATTTTCTCATTGACGGAGGTGCTACCGCATCATACTTTTACGGTCCCCTGCAACCTTAATTCAATGCCTTTTAACTTACACAAAACGATATATACCTCATTTAAAATGGCCAAAAAAGTTTTAATTCTTTCCGGCAGCCCCCGACATAGGGGTAACTCCGACACACTCTGCGATCAGTTTCTCAAAGGGGCTGCTGAAGCAGGAAACGAAGTGGAGAAATATTTTATTTCAGCTCATAACATAGGTTATTGTTCTGCATGTTATTATTGCAGTGACCATGAAGGTGTTTGCTGCAAAAAGGATGATATGAACGCTCTCATGCCGAAAATTCTTGATGCAGATGTTCTGGTGTTTTCATCACCCGTATATATGTACTCAATCTCAGCTCAGCTCAAAGCTGTATTTGACCGCATGGTTGCAAAATACGAGATTATCCGTGACAAAGAACTATATTACATCATGACAGCAGCCGAGGATGAAGAGGATACAATGGATACCGCTCTCGCATGTATGCGCGGCATGAGAGACTGCATACCCGGCGCCAAAGAAATGGGGGTCATCTATGGCAAGGGAGTATATGAGAAAGGTGAAATCATTGATACCGCTTATATGCATCAGGCATACGAAATGGGTAAAAGTATCTGATGTAGTTTGTCCACCACACAATTTCAATGTTCTGCACCGATTTGATACAATCGGCTACTACAAAATAGCGAATCCTACCGCCAATCTCCAAATACTTAGACTGTTAAAATAATCTCATCCGTCATAATACCCCCAAACCGACCATAATATCGACTTTAATCGAACCACTTTTCTCTCATACGAACAAAATCCGACCGTTTTCGGTCAATCTAACCATTTTTCGGTCGGATTTTCGATTACAGTACATTTTTAGTCGTAATCACGACTAGTTTTGAAGTTGTAAGCCGCTATTTCAAAGCCAATCGGTTACAATGTACAGAAAGAGGGTGTCTAACAAGTTTAGGCAGCCTCTAAAACTTGTTCTTGAATTGCACACCCGGCAACCTCACAATGTTCACAATTCCACCGGATAGGGGTATTACAAAAAAAGCTGAAACTATTTTAGTTTCAGCTTTTTGCGGCATCTTGCCTTTTTCTTGTTGTGACCCCGGTGAGGCTCGAACTCACGACCCAATGATTAAGAGTCATTTGCTCTACCAACTGAGCTACGGAGTCATAATTGCTTTCACACCTCCCTGAGGTGCTTTTGCGACTGCAAAGTTATATCTTTTTCAATTATTCACCAAATTTTTTATTCTTTTTTTATCTCTTTTTTATTTATATTTTTATATCCCTTTTTATTTCAATTATTTACAACACTCAATTTTCTTGTCGTTTATGCTTATAAAAAAATTTCTACCGGATAATGAATAGTCTGACCCACTCTTATCCGGTAGATTATTTTTAAGTATGACGATTTTTTCTAAAACTATTATTTTTCGCTGAGATATTCGGAGATAGCCTTGGCTGCCTTTCTGCCTGCACCCATAGCGAGGATAACGGTAGCGGCACCTGTGACCGCATCGCCTCCGGCAAAGACTCCGGGACGCGTGGTGTGCCCCTCCTCATCGGCTACGATACATCCCCGGCGATTTGTGTCAAGGCCGTCGGTAGTGTCACGAATCAAGGGGTTGGGACTGGTGCCGAGAGCCATGATGACAACATCTGTGTCTATCACAAATTCGCTCCCTTCTACTGCTACCGGAGAACGACGTCCGCTCTCATCAGGTTCGCCAAGCTCCATCCTTACACACTCGATTCCTTTCACCCAACCCTTCTCGTCACCGAGAATACGCACCGGGTTTGTAAGCATATTGAAGACCACACCCTCCTCCTTGGCATGATGCACCTCCTCCACACGTGCGGGAAGCTCAGCTTCCGAACGACGATAGACTATATAGGCATCAGCTCCAAGACGCTTGGCAGTTCTGACAGCATCCATGGCTACGTTACCACCACCTACAACTACCACTCTCTTACCGGTATAGATCGGGGTGTCGTATGAATCATCGTATGCATGCATAAGGTTTGCACGCGTCAAGAATTCATTTGCAGAGAATACACCATTAAGGTTTTCACCCTCAATACCCATAAATCTGGGGAGGCCGGCACCGGAGCCTATGAATACGGCGTCATAACCCTCTTCATCCATCAGCTGGTCAATAGTCATAGTGCGTCCGATGATAACATCGTTTTCAATCTCAACGCCAAGCTTGCTGACAGCTTCCACCTCCTTAGCCACGATTTTTTCCTTAGGAAGGCGGAATTCGGGTATACCATAGACGAGTACACCTCCCGTCTTGTGGAGTGCTTCAAAAATCTTAACTTCATACCCCTCTTTGGCGAGGTCGGAGGCACATGCCAGACCGGCTGGGCCTGAGCCTACTATTGCCACTTTCTTTCCGTTGGGAGCCGGATGCTGCGGTGTAAACAACTCAGGATGTTCAATTCTCCAGTCGCCCACGAATCGTTCAAGCTTGCCGATAGCCACCGGCTCACTCTTGATTCCGAGGACACACGCACCCTCACACTGGGATTCCTGAGGGCAGACACGTCCGCAGACACTTGGCAGAGAACTGTCAAGCGCGATGATGTCAGCGGCTTCCTTGATTTCTCCCTTTGCGAGTTTGCTGATAAATCCGGGGATATTGACATGCACAGGACATTTCTCCACGCAACGCGGACGGGGACAATTCAGACATCTTGAAGCTTCAAGCAGAGCTTCCTCTCTGTTATATCCGAAGCAGACTTCTTCGAAATTAGCGGCTCTGACCTCAGGAGCCTGTTCGCGCACCGGAGTGCGAGGTATCTTATTAGCCATGGCACTTACAATTTTCTTTTTCCGCTAATGATTTCGGATGTTCTCTATACATATTCTGGCGTCGCATAGCTTCGTCAAAATCTACCTTATGACCGTCAAATTCCGGACCGTCGACACATGTGAACCGGGTTTCACCATCCACTGACACACGACATGCGCCACACATTCCCGTGCCGTCCACCATCAATGCATTGAGCGACACCATTGTGGGGATTCCATATTCACGGGTGGCCATGGCGGCAAACTTCATCATTATCATTGGACCGATAATGACGCAATGGTCATATTTTTTTCCCTGATTTTCAATAAGGTCTTTCATAAGACCGGTGACCATACCATGGAAACCTTCAGAGCCGTCATCTGTGCAGAGATAGACATTTCCCACTTTCTTCATTTCGTTGACATAAGTGAAAATATCCTTTGTTTTGGCCCCGATAATCACGTCAGCCTCTACTCCGTGTTCTTTTAGCCATTTCACCTGCGGATATACAGGGGCAGTTCCCACACCACCTGCCACAAACAGTATCTTCTTCTTCTTAAGTTCCTCTTCAGGGAGGTCAAGCAAGTCGGAAGGACGACCTAACGGACCGGCGAAGTCAATGAAAGCATCACCCTCATTGAGGTTATTGATTTTACGTGAGGAGTTACCCACAGTCTGAGTCACAATAGTCACCCATCCTTCTTCAGGATTATAATCACAAATGGTCAAGGGAATACGTTCGCCTTGAGCGTCTGTGCGAACAATTACAAACTGTCCCGGCTTTGCAGAGCGTGCCACGCGCGGAGCTTCCACGCGCATCTCTGTGATATTCGGAGCAAGCGTGCGCTTTCTTATGATTTTAAACATGATGATTAGATTAACTATACGGAGAGGGGATACAAAAATAGCCTAAAAAAATAATTTCCACAAATTGCAACCCTCCTCTTTACCCTTCTCAATCATTTTTTTGCTAAATTTGTGGTTGCGAATCAGAATTGTTTACTATGAACTTACGTTATCTGCTTTTTGCCACAGCTGTTTCAGTGACAACCGCACTCTTCTCTTCCTCCCCGGATTCCGGCACACGCTCCCTTATCCAAAACTCCCACGCCAGAGATGTAGTGAATCTTGACGGAACCTGGAAAATCATCATTGACCCGTTTGAAAACGGATACTATGACTATCGTCTTGTTCCCACTGATGCTCTCTACGCACAGGATAAAGACCTGACCGACCCCACCAAGCTTCAGGAATATGAGTTTGAATCCGACAGGAGCCTGAATGTCCCCGGCGATTGGAACACTCAGATGGACCAACTTTATTACTATGAAGGAACTGTCTGGTATAGAAAACGTTTCAACTATAATCCCGACAGCACGAAACGTCAGTTCCTCAACTTCGACGGAGCCAACTATTCCAGCATCGTATGGCTTAACGGTCAGCGACTCGGTTCCCACCGCGGTGGATACACACCCTTCTGCTTCGAGGTCACCGACCTTCTAAAAGATGGAGAAAACAGCATCGTTGTGAAAGTTGACAACAAGCGTCAGCCTAACGGAGTGCCCACTGTTAATTCCGACTGGTGGAACTATGGGGGCTTAACCCGCAGTGTCACTCTTCAGGAAGCACCATCCACCTTCATCTCTGATTACCGCCTCACGTTAGCTCCCGGCCTCACCGATGCTATAGGCGGATATATCATCCTTGACGGAGCTGAGAAAGGGGGGCGACAGTTTACAGTGAAAATTCCGGAACTGAAAGGAGAAATTACAGGTGTCACTGATTCCGACGGACGAGGGGAATTTATCATCAAAAAGAAGCCGCAACTATGGAATCCTGAGAGTCCGAAGCTTTATGATGTGTGGCTTTCCATCGCCGACGATGAAATAAAGGATCGTATCGGATTTCGCACCCTCACAGCAGACGGCACCAAAATTCTCCTGAACGGCAAAGAAATATTCTGTCGGGGAATTAGTATTCATGAAGAAGCTCCTTACCCCGGAGGGAGGGGATGGTCGCGCGAACATGCAGAAACACTTCTTGACTGGGCACAGGATTTAGGCTGCAACTTTGTGCGGCTGGCACATTATCCACATAATGAAAACACAGTTAAAGCAGCCGAGGAACGAGGGATTATGGTATGGTCTGAAATCCCTGTCTATTGGACAATCCACTGGGAAGATGCAGACACCTACGCTAATGCGGAGCAACAGCTGACGGATATGATATCACGCGATAAAAACCGCTGTAATGTGATGGTGTGGAGTATCGCAAACGAAACTCCCGTTAGTGATGCACGCAACATATTTCTTGGTTCTTTGGCTAAGAAAGCCCGCGAATTGGATTCAACACGCCTGATTGGTGCCGCGATGGAGAAGCATGAGGTTGCGCCGGGAGTTCTGACGGTCGACGACCCTCTGTCTGAAATAATTGACCTTATGAGTTTCAATGAATATGTGGGATGGTATGATGGTACCAATGAGAAGTGTGACAGCGTAAACTGGACCTTCACAGTGAAAAAACCGGTGTTTGTCAGCGAATTCGGAGGAGGTGCAAAATATGGATATCATGGCCGTGCAACCACCCTCTTCACCGAAGAGAATCAGGAGGATCTATACCGACGCCAGATAGGGATGCTGGAGCGTATTCCCGGCCTGGCAGGTTGCACCCCCTGGATATTAAAAGATTTTCGCTCTCCCCGACGTCAATTGCGCGGAATTCAGAATGACTACAATCGTAAGGGATTGATTTCCGAACAGGGACAGAAGAAAAAAGCCTTCTACGTTCTGCGAGACTGGTATGAAAAGTTGCGGGGAGCCAGGAAATAACGATTTTTGAGATATATACCCGGTGCAGCCAACGCTCCGCGTGTGATATGCCATAAAGCTGACAGAAAACCGCCCGTTGCAGATTTTCTGCATCTCCAGGCCTTCAGTGGGATTCTAAGCAAAGCCGTCCACGGGTAGGAGAGAGCTATGACGCAGCCGAACCCCATAAGATTGTCGGGGGTGAATCCACTCTTCTCCCCGGTGGAAGGATGCGGATGCGAACATATTGCAATCGGCTGGAAACGGCCGTTCATTCCTCTTCGCAGTGCCGTCAGCACAATCATTTCATCTTCCCCGGCATGAATTGTCGGGGAGCCGATACCTAAATCAGGACAACAGCGCAGGGTTTCGGCGGCTCGCCGACGCATGGTAATCTCAATACTCCTGACTCCATATCCTTTGGGAAACTTGCGACGGAATTTATTTCCGAATTTCACACCGGTTTTAGGAAAGCGTGTATTGTCACCGGATCCTTCGGAGATAAATGTGATGATGTCGGCATCGGGATAAGCTGCATAAGTGTTACGTATATTTTCAGGAGCATCCGGATACAGAATAAGATCATCGTCGGCGAAGACCACTATATCAGCCGTGCAATAATCAAGCGCATTATTTCTATTTCTGGAAATCCCACGTGAATCTGTCTTTACCAGAAGGACATCCGGAAGAGACAGACGAGGAGGTATGTCAATATCCGGCGCGTTCTGCCATGAAACAACATAGCGCACGCCCGGAGCCGGAGGGAGAAGCATCTTTTCCACTCTCCTGAGTCCTTCGGCACCATAAGTCACCACTGTGTAATCAATATTCAACATATCTCGACAGATCCGGAAATAAACACAGCTCAATCCCGCAAAAGCATGATTGAGCTGATAGAAGGCGGAGAGGACGAGATTCGAACTCGTGGTAGGATTGCTCCTACGTCAGTTTAGCAAACTGGTGGTTTCAGCCACTCACCCACCTCTCCTTACGAATTGTGACTGCAAAGTTAATTTCTTTTTTCATTATCTCCAAATTTTAGATAAAGATTTCCGAAAAAAGATTTTAACCTTCTACTCCAAACGCCTGGTTTAACTCTGTTTTGATTTTAGTTCTTTTTCAAAAGCCTTTGTCAGTTCAATAAATTCCTCCACACCTAATCTCTCGGGTCGCTGACTCATGATTGGCTGCTGCATGATAGGATTCTCCTTGTCGATAAGTCCGCTGAGCGAATTTCGCAGTGTCTTCCTTCTCTGGCCGAATGAGGTCTTGACTATCGTTTTAAACAATTTCTCGGAACATCCGAGATCCCGGCGGGAATTACGTGTCAGGCGCAACACTCCGCTCACCACTTTCGGCGGAGGATTGAACACCCCGGGCGATACATCGAAGAGATACCTGCAATCATACCATGCTTGCAACAGCACTGAAAGAATACCATAAACTTTGCTTCCGGGGGAGGCACAGATTCTCTGTGCCACTTCCTTCTGCAACATTCCGGAAATCACCGGTATCGAGTCCTTGTATTCCAATGCCTTGAAGAAGATTTGCGATGAAATATTATAAGGATAATTCCCGATAAGAGCGAATTCTCCTGCAAAGAGGGTGGAAAGATCCATTTTCAGGAAGTCTCCCTCAATGACAACAAGGTCAGGAAACACTTTGTGGAGATATTCCACACTTTCAGAGTCCAGTTCCACGGCCTTCACCATTCTCCCAGAAGAAAGGAGGAATTGGGTGAGCACACCCATTCCGGGGCCAATTTCAAGCACCGGCAACTCCCCCCGGTCGTCAAGACCCGGGGGGAGTTGTGATGCATCTATAGTTTCGGCTATCCTACGCGCAATCCCAAGGTCGGTAAGGAAATGCTGGCCGAGAGCCTTTTTTGCCTTTACAGGTTGGGTCATTTCTTGAATTTTTTTGCTATGTCCTTAGGCACGGCATCCTTATTCACCATCACCAGAATTGTCTTATCCAAGAAATAAGGTTCGGAAACATAGATGAAACCGCCATAGAGCTGATTAGTGTCCCAAGAATTCTTCACTTTGTAGTATCTGTTACCTTCCTGGTCGGTAGCAGTGCCCACAATTGCCATACCATGGTCATCGGTGGTTTCAAAATTATCAAAGGCTTTCTGGCGGGATTCCTGGGTTATCTCACGCTCCTTGCAGGGGCCTGTGATTTTATTCTTCTCCTTTTCACGATCTTTGTCTGAAAGCTGGGTCCAGCGGCTCACTTCAGAGTTGGTCATATCCTCAACACCTTTGGCAGCAGGAAGAAGGGCATAACCCTTGCGCCATTGGAAGCCCGGTTCGGAAACATCGGCAGCCCAACCGATAGTATAACCCTTTTCCAGAGCATTGTCCACAATCTTCTTCATCTCTTCCATGGGAACATTCATACTCTTCTCCCAACGCCAGTTATCCGGAATCTCAACTGCGAATTCCTCATAGAAAGGATGATGGGTATAGCTGGTGATGTTTACGAAATCCTCACCATTAATGCCCATCTCCTTAGCAAAAGACTTCGGAGTATATTTCTTGCCGTTATATGTGAATTCCTCAGGCACTTTTCCCAGATAAGAGTCAAGAATTCCGATATAGCCGTTGAGCCATGCCGTAGAAAGCTTCTTATTAGGATTAGTCAGGATAGCATCAAGATAAGCCTTGAGCGCGGCTGCCATCTCATAGTGGGCATGCTTCTCCTCACCATAGTTCAAACCGGTATAGACCTCCTCAGGGACGGCCCCATATTCCCGGGTAGCAGCCAATACATCGGCAAATCCCCCACCCTGGGCAAAATTAATCTTTCCCCCCGTGCGGATATATTTCTTTGCCTTGTCTATATAGTTCTGATGAACTATAAACATTTCAGAGAGGTCCAGTTCCGGGCCTCCTTTTCTCATGACATCCTCTTCAAGCACTGAAACTCCGGAAAAAGACCAACAAGTTCCTGACTTATTCTGATCTTTAACGGGAGTAGTCTTAAGGGCAATGACATCAGTGAATTGGAATCCGGTGGAATCGGGCACCACTATCTCCGGGTCGTCCATAGAGGGAGCCTCCATATAGGTATTTGCAGCATAAGCGGCAGTCAATAGCGGAGAAACCGCTATAAGTCCTGACAAAAGGATTGTTTTTTTCATGATATTATCGTTATTATTAGAATTTCTCAGATTTTTCCTCTGCAAACTTATCAAAAATTTCCCTTATTTCAAAGTAAAGCCCCCTTACCAAAAGAATGAAATGCATTTACATCATTTCTTTCGGTAAGAGGGATATTTTTCCGAAAAGCTTAAGCCTGTTTATCTGATAAGGGCACGACCACCCCATACCAGCAAGATGCCGAGCACAACGCTTGCAATGAGATAAAGTGCGAATGTTGTCCAGTCTCCTTTACTTCCCAACACCCACATATCATCGGCAAATGATGAAAAAGTGGTGAAACCACCGCAAAAACCGGTGATCAGCAAAACATTCTCGCTTGAAGTCATCACATGTGCCTTCTCCAGAAGTCCGAAGAAAAGACCGATTATAAAACATCCTATAATGTTCACAAGAAAAGTTCCCATCGGGAAAGCACCATGCCACATTCCCGCACTCCATTTACCTACCAGGAAACGTCCACAGGTGCCTACAAAACCACCGGCACCGGCAATTAACATCATTTTAAACATAATAACAATCTTTTAGTTAATATATCTTTTTAACATCGTTTTTATCAGATATGTTCATAAATAAGCCGATGGGATGTCAAAATAATTTTTGACACCCCATCTATAAGGTTTGGTATTTCTAACGTCAAATGCTTATCTGATGATAACCTTGTTCACATTGTTGCCCTGGCGACGGATGAAAAGACCGTTTTCAGGATTAGCTACACGCACACCCTGAAGAGTGAAGAATTCAACAGGAGCGTTTTCAGAGTCGATACCTTCAACTGCAACATTGTCATTCTGAGAACCTACAACATAAGAGATCATATCCTTTGCCACGTTTCCTGCAATAGGAATATAGAACTCAATATTAATAGTATCACCGGCATTGTAAGTGGTAGCAGTCGTTGTCTTACGGGTGTTGCCACTCTGAATGAATTCATTGTTCTGACCATTGATAAATACACTTCCGGGCACAATTCCTACAGGCTCACCATTCTTCCAGTCATATTCAGCCTCAATGATGAGATTCTTGTCGGTGGTGTATGTCACTGTATAATTGAGAGTGTAAGGATAACTCTTTTCTCCACCAACAGCAGTGTCAACTACACTGTTAACAGTACCTTTGAACACTTTTGCGTCAGTCATGGGAGGTTCGGGGTCGTTGCCACCTTCCTGCTTGTAGAAGTAAACGTTGGCAATATAACCTTCGCAATTCCCTGCATCAGCAAACTTAATCTGGAATACAGAATTAAGGTCAATGGGGAAATCAGAAAGCTTAAGATCATAAGAATTCCACTCGTTCTGTTTAACTGAAGGCATCATGCGGAGAGGATCCTTAGTCACACCATTGAGGTTGGAAATGGGGCAGATGCCGAGAGTTGTACCGTTGGGAGTGTAATAGTCAACATGCATGTACTGATAGTCAGTGAGGTCAAGAGTGCCAATGAGCTGCCATCCGAGATAGTTGAACATGCGGAGATACTCTACAGGAGCTCCATCAATTGTCTTGTCTTCAACTTTGGTTGTCTGTCCCCAACCACCAATTTCAAATTGGATAGCAGGAGAATATGCACCTGAGAAGACAGATAACACATCAGCTGCCGGATGAGTGGGAACGGGCACGGTAGTGGGAGCGGGCAACACTTCGATTTCAGGTGCTTTCCAGCTTTCATCAATATTTTTATAGATGATATTATTGAAGTAGATTGTTGTTCCGGCCTCGTTATCATTCTGGATGATAGCAAATACATATCCACCACCATCACCCTTGAATTCTCTCCACTGAGTGTTTACCTGAGGGAAAGTAGTTGCAACAGGAAGAGAAACCTTGTTCCATTTGTTGATATTCTCTTCAGTAGCATAGAAAACGTAATTTTCCTCAGCACCGGTCTCTGCAGTAAGACGAATTGTGTAGCGTGCAGCACCTGTGGAATACCATTCGAATTCGAGAGTTGAATTGTTAAGGATTCCATTATAGAAATTTGCACCGCCATTCAAAAATCCCATACATCCGTTGGTAATATCACCCTCTGAATGGAATTCATATACATTTCCGGTACCATCAGGATTAGCTGCACTCAGGTTATAACCGGCAGCATACCACTTTTCAACTCTAAGACCATCCGCAAGCACGCCATTCTGATAAATGACTTTGTCAGCAGCCGACATACCCATGATTGAGAGGGCTGCCAAAGCAATAGTAAAAAATTTCTTCATAATGGTTATATTTAAAGTATATATGTTAGATTTTCGCCTTTAATTAAAACTGAAATACAGATATGCCGATAAATCTGAAAATACCCGGGGACTGACATCCCGTCAGCCCCTCCGGGTGCGAATCAGAATTTATTAACCCAATACATCCCATATTTACACAATATAAGATGATTGTATCTATATTCAAAATTTATACTTTCTGATATGTTTAGCGAACCGGTCCGTAAATTTTTAAAAAGCACTCTGAATTCCCCCTCTGTTTGAAAAAGAAGAGTACATTCCTGTTAAAAATTCTGATTTGATTCGCATATCTTAAAGCATTGACAATGCAAATATCCTTAAAATATGTATATTTTACAATCTTTTAATAAAAAATTTGGTACTGCAATTCTACGCAACCTTTGTAATTAATTATTTGTCAATACTATTGAAGAAATCTGTAAATGATTGTCCTGAAATCATTCCGAGTCGTTTCCGCAGTCTGTAACGATGACTTTCCACACTTCGCTCGCTGATATTCATTAATGAGGCAATCTCTTTAGTGCTCATATTCATCCTGAGATAGGAGCAGATGCGAAGATCATTTCGTGTCAGATTAGGATAGCGATTCACTAATTTCTTCAATAGATCATCAAATACAATATTAAAATTTTCATGTATATTTTCCCAATTACTATCCTCAGAAGAATGGAAATTCAATGAACCCCTAAGAGAGGAAACACCTCTTCTTATATCCTCCGTCTTATAAGGGGGAATAGACAATATGACATCCAGATTTTCTCTGATATCCTTCAGGATATCGGCCTTTCTCTTCAGATTGATGTCAGAGCCGGCCAATTCTCCTGATTTCCTCTTTATCTCTTCATTAAGCCTTAGATTCTTCTCCTTAAGATAGTCATGTTCCTTGAGAAGAGAATCTTTCTCCTCCTGTTCAATTCTTCGTCGTTCCTCTGCCAGCCGGCGTCGTTCTATGGAGGATTCAATGCGACGTTTAACCCAGTCCACTCCGAGATACATCAACACACACCCAATTATTATTTCAAGTGTCAAAGCCCACCAGGTCCTGTACCATACAGGTTTAATCTCAAAAGTGATTCGTGTATTGTCAATAAAGCCTGTGACTGTGTCGTATGCCCGGATATACATCACATATTTTCCCGGCTTCAGATTATCAAGCCGGCGTGAACCACTGAGATGATATGGAGTCCAATCATGATCAAAACCCTCCACAAATGTGGAGTACTTCACAGCCTTCTCATCATGATATTGCGGCAACGTAAAATCAAAATATAACGAACTGTTACCAGGTTCAACTACAAAATGTTGATCCGAAGACTGCATCTCGCCGGCACGGTAAACAAAATTCTCACCCCCGTCCGAAGAATTTACAAGCGATGACACATAGTTCACCAAAACATGTCTCAATTCCTGATGTTTATAATTCGGATTCACCACAAAAAAACCATCATCCTGATTCATAATTGTTCGTCCGCCGGAAAGATAGGATAAATTTCCCAAATTCAGCTGCAGGCGGTTGACTAATTCTGTATTATTGATTTTCCGTGTCACATAATTGTTGCCGTCGCGACGTGCAAACAAAAGATGACCCGGACGATATGACCATATATCCCCCTTCGGAGTCTCAATGAGGCGTGTAGTTATGCCATCAGTAGGGAAGAGACGAGTGAGCCACTCTACTTTCTTTAACTTTCCATCCTTAGGATTACGCTCATAATAACCATCAGAGGCACACACATAGACCTTCCCCCGTATCTTTGTCACGAGATTATTATCGTCTCTATCAAGCTGATTCCCGGCGTTGTATACTGTCTTTTTAATCACACGGCTGAATGTCGGGTCAGTTTGCACACAATAGATTCCCTGCAACCAATGGCTATACCAAATCGTACCGTCTGCACCGACTTCAAAATTCACAGAACATTCATCAACACCCTTAAGATTGCTGATCACCCTTAATTTTCCGTTCTCTCTCCTGAGCAAGGAGAGTCCGTTATAGTGAGACACAATCCAGGTGTTTTCTTCACCCGGCATTTTTCTAAAACCCCAGGTTCCCTTCAGTCCGTCAATCGGAATGGCATTGTTCCCGATCACTTCATAAGCACCGTTGTCGGCTCCACACAGCAATCTGTCGCCTATATTCACAAGACTCCATATCTGACCGTTGACTCCGTTAACCTGAATCGGTGTGAAAGAAGACAGAGGTGTATTGCCGGGCAATTCGACATGATAAACTCCCTGATTAGTACCTAAGTATAATCTTTGACCCAGAGAAGCCGATGCATAACCTGTCCCCACACTCTGCAATTCTCCGAGAATAGAACGAAAAGGGGAATCAAGCATCACAAAACTCAATCCATTGTCAAGTCCCGCCCACACATTTTCATCATTGTCTATATGCAGACTGAGCACAGTATTATTTCTCAAACCATTGCTGCGTTCAATCGTCTGCAATGTGTCGCCGGTCTTATCATATAGAAAAAGGCCATGACCCACAGTCCCTATTACAATGAGATGTTCGCTTTCAGCGATGCAAAAGAGGTTACATCCCCTTATAGCCGAAAGAAGAGAAGTTCCCTTACCTGAAGGGAAGGAGGAAGTGATCCCCTTTCCATCATAAAACAGGAGATTACCGCTACGCGTGATAAACATCACTCCCTTACCGAAAGGATTCCTTACAGCACCGCAAATCAGACCATATTTTTTTGTCAAGCCCTTATCAATGAGTTTGAACCTACGGCCATTGAAAGAATAGAGAGAATTCTCGGTGGCCACATAAATATTTCCGGCAACAGACGAAACATTTTCAATATTTTCCGGGGAAGGGGTTATATGCAGATAATTGGAATATTCCGTATAAGTGTAAAGAATTGATTTGCTGCTGAAGATAATTCTTCCGTCAGACATCTCCACAAGTTGCCATATATCCTGTCCAACCTTGTATTTATCCGGAATTTTAGCAGAGAGTGACACGTAAGGAGCTTTATGCAGAGGGGGAAGATTACGAAAAAAACCGAATTCTTCAAAAGCACCTACATATATACGGTTTGATTTTTCACGAAAAATAACTCCATGAACAGTGGTATGATTAGGAGTCCAACCGGTTGTCCAGGAATTCCCATCATAACGGATAAGACCTATTGTGTTTCCTACAAAAACAGTTTTTCCGTCAGATTCCGCAACATTCCAATTCTGAGTTCCACCATTATAATCCCGCGGTCCGAAATTACGAATCGCCGGAATCTGACAAAAAGCAGATAAAACGAAACAAATTAATAAAAGAGTGGAAAGAATATATCTCATAAAATTGAATTTTCAATAGAAAATTCAAAATTAACAAAAAAACAGGGTGAATCCATGAAAGATAAAAATAAAGTGTATGCAAAAAATAAAATAAGCTGAAAAACCGGACTGATAGACACTATCTTTACAAGAAATGACATTAACAAAAGACAAAAACAGGAGTAATGGGAAAGAGAAGGGAGTGGGAATTCAATAAATGAGCAGTTAAAGGAAATTTGGAAATTATATAGGAGAGATGGTGTATATTTCCAAAAAACCGCTATATTTGCAGATGGAGAAGAAGTAAAAGCTCCTGATTAAGAGATGAAATTTAAAAGAATATTGCTAAAATTATCCGGGGAATCACTAATGGGTTCATTGGGATACGGAATAGACAGGGCACGTCTTGATTCCTACGCACGTCAGATAAAAGAGGCTGTAGATTCAGGCGTAGAGGTAGGAATTGTGATAGGCGGCGGCAACATTTTCCGTGGACTTTCCGGAGCTTCAAAGGGTTTTGACAGAGTGAAAGGTGATCAGATGGGAATGCTTGCTACAGTTATCAATTCTCTTGCTCTCAGTTCAGCTCTGGAAGGGATAAATCAGCCTGCGGCAGTGTTCACAGCTATTGGAATGTTTCCGATAGGAGAACCATATTCCAAATGGAAAGCAATTGATGCAATGAGACAAGGGAAGGTAGCCATCATCTCCGGAGGCACCGGAAATCCCTATTTCACCACCGACACAGGCTCTGCCCTCCGCGCCATAGAGACAGAAGCAGAAGTGATGCTCAAAGGCACACGCGTTGACGGTGTCTACACTGCTGATCCTGAAAAAGATTCTTCAGCTACTAAATTTGACACAATCACCTACGATGAAGTGATAGAGAAAGGTCTTAAAGTGATGGACCTTACCGCCACAGCACTCTGCAAGGAGAATGCCATGCCTATCTATGTGTTCAACATGGATGTGGAAGGAAATCTCATGAAGATGCTTCGTGGAGAAAACATCGGCACATACGTACATAAATAACCCTCAATACAAATCCTGCTATGGAAGTTAAAGAATATCTCAACAATGCGGAAGAATCAATGCAGCTTGCCGCAGATTATCTGGAAGAAACCCTCTCCCATATACGCGCCGGCAAAGCCTCCGCACGTTTGCTCGACGGAATACGCGTTGACTATTACGGCTCACAGGCTCCCATCTCCAATGTTGCCAATATCAGTGTGCCTGATGCGCGCACAATCGCCATCACTCCCTGGGAAAAATCAATGTTTAAGGAAATTGAAAAAGCCATCATCAATTCAGACCTCGGCGTGACTCCTGAAAATAACGGTGAAGTAATCCGTCTTTGTATTCCTCCTCTTACAGAAGAAAGACGTAAAGCACTTGTGAAGCAATGCAAGGGTGAAGCTGAAAATGCAAAGGTATCAGTGCGCAACGCACGACGCGAAGCTATTGACGGATTGAAAAAAGAAATTAAACAGGGGCTCAGCGAAGATGTTGAAAAAGATGCAGAAAACGATGTGCAGAAACTGCATGACAAATTCATGAAAGTCATTGATGCTTATTTCGCTGAAAAAGAGAAAGAAATTCTCACTGTCTGATGCATTCACCTCTTATCAGCATTATAGTTCCGGTCTATAACGCCGAAAAATATCTGCGACAATGCGTGAACAGCGTATTGTCGCAGAGTTATTCTGCATGGGAACTGATACTGATAGATGACGGGTCTTCCGATGACTCATCCAAAATATGTGATGAGTTTGCCTCAGGCGATCATGACATCACTGTCATCCACCTCCCCAACAGTGGAGTGTCGGCAGCCCGCAATGCCGGAATTGACATGGCAAACGGAAAATATATCACCTTTCTTGATGCCGATGACATTCTTCATCCTTCATTCCTTTCATCAACAGTGACTCAGGCTGAAAAGCTTAAGAAGAATTCAAACCTCTCATCCGGAGTGATAGTACAGACCCTCTGGACCTCTTTTACACATAATCCTCCAGCTATTACTTCTCCTCATAATCCAAAATGCCTTAATTTCTCAGCTGTATCCGGTGTAGAGTCCATACTTTATCAGAAAAAATTATGCTGTTCGGTATGGGCCACCCTCTATTCCACTTCTCTCTTTAATCCGGCTGCCTCTTCAGAGAAAATTCGATTTGCCGAAGGCTTGAGATATGAAGATCTTGACATTGCATGGCGATTAATGCTGAGAGCCGATGGCGTGTCTCTTATTCTCTCCCAACTTTATCTTTACAGGATTCACAAAGAAAGTTTTCTCAATAATATTACTGCAGACCGGGCAGACGTGTTGAAAGTGACAGAAAGAATGCTCCATGAATTTGCAGAATCTTCAAAAGAAATTAGAAAACAACTTCTCCCGGCGGCACGCGACCGCCGTCTCAGTGCCGCTTTCAATATATATTGTCTGATGCAATTACCTAACTCTCTTGATAATTCATATAAAACGAGAGTGAGCGATGAATGTAAAGAAATAATAAGGAGTGACAGACTGAAATCCTTGTTCAACCGCAAAGTAAGAATAAAAAATAAAGCCGGCATACTCCTGTCTTATATTGGAGGATTCCGACTCATCCGTCTGCTCTCCCCTGTGCTATATCATTAAATTTAACAATAATGGTCATATTTCTTATATCCCTTTTACTACTCATAGCAGGCTATATTTTATACGGGGCCGTGGTAGAAAAAATCTTCGGAGCTGATTCATCACGAAAGACTCCGGCCTATCATTTGCGCGATGATGTTGACTTTGTGCCGATGCCTTCATGGAAAGTCTTCCTCATACAGTTTCTTAATATAGCAGGCTTAGGACCAATATTCGGTGCGATAATGGGTGTGATGTTCGGACCCTCCGCCTTCCTGTGGATAGTGTTCGGCACAATCTTCGGAGGGGCTGTTCATGACTATCTTTCAGGAATGATATCACTAAGAAAGAACGGGGGGTCGCTACCGGAAATAGTAGGGGAAGAATTAGGAGGAGGAGTAAAGCAGACAATGCGCGCTTTCTCCATGCTTCTTATGATACTCGTTGGTGCGGTTTTTGTGGTGAATCCCGCGGATTTACTTGCAGGAATGACTCCTGATACACTTAACCGTATATTCTGGATTTGCGTAATATTTGCTTATTATATGCTCGCCACTCTCCTTCCTGTCGACAAGCTTATAGGGAAAATATATCCGCTCTTCGGAGCGGCATTACTCTTCATGGCAGTAGGACTTCTGGGTTATATGCTTTTCACGGGTATCGACATTCCTATAGATATGAATCAAGGATTATACAACCGTGCTGAAAATGCAGCAGACAATCCTATTTTCCCAATGATGTTCGTCTCCATAGCCTGCGGTGCTATTTCAGGATTTCACGCCACTCAGTCGCCAATGATGGCACGCTGTCTTAAAAATGAAAAGATGGGGCGTCCTATATTCTACGGAGCCATGGTGGCAGAAGGAATTGTAGCTCTTATATGGGCGGCGGCAGCCATAACCTTCACCGGAGGTTACACTCAACTTGAAGCCTACATGGATGCCCACTCCCAATTACCCGCCACCCTTGTTAATGATATCTCTGTTTCATGGCTTGGTAAGGTAGGAGGTATTCTGGCTATTCTCGGTGTGGTTGCAGCTCCAATCACTACCGGTGACACTGCTCTTCGATCCGCACGGCTAATTGCCGCCGATTTCCTCGGATTCTCCCAGAAAACCATACTTAAACGTCTTATCATATCAGTGCCGGTGTTTATCCTCACCTTTATTGTAATGACAGTGGACTTTACAATCTTGTGGAGATATTTCGGATGGTGTAATCAGACTCTTTCTGTATTCACACTTTGGGCTATAACAGTCTTTTTAAGTAGAAAAAAAGGGTATAGTTTTATTCTCACCCTTCTGCCCGCAATGTTCATGACATGTGTATGCGTAAGCTATCTTCTCTATGCTCCCTCCTTAGGAATAGCTCTTGACTATTCAATTTCTGTAGGTGCAGGTTTAATACTTTCTTTCGTTTTCCTTATTCTTTTCTTTAGAAAAAGAAATAAGTTACTTATGGGGTTAAGAAAAGAAGCCGTCTAAACTTTTTTATGTTTATATTTATTATTCGTAATAAGTTTATATAACCTCTATATTAAGACTATACTGTTTTTTAACTTACTAATTGTGAGTAATGGATTTTACTCCAAACAGC
>CAMWXI010000004.1 GCA_947178175.1 uncultured Porphyromonadaceae bacterium
CGATAATGGAGGTCCGGACGTTCGATATGCTGGTTTATCATCCCGGGAGCGAGACCTATCTTCCGATGTCGGAGCTGACGGGAGAGGGTGTCTTCCGCACCCTCGCAGACGGGAGTGAGGAACTTGACGGTTCGGGAATGCCATTACTTAAGGATGAATTGTCAACCGCCCTCTATTCAAATTTTGATGCTGACAGCGAGGGCTTCATCAATATCAATAATCTCGGCTCATACAGAGTTGCGCGACGTGGGGAAAACGGTGTGTCGGAGCCTGTCGAGGCCTTCCGTCTTCTCGTAGGGCGATGGTTGCCGATGCCGATGTTTGAATGTAGTGATTCGGGAAGCACTATAGATTCTCCTGAGGGATGGTGCAGAATGAAGATAGAGAGGATAGGTGAGGGTGTAAAAAAGGGGGAGGAGCGTTTTCGTCTTATCTGGGCGTTTGACACCACACTTTCCGAAGACCCGTTAGACACGATGCAACCCTACTTCTATGAAGAAGAGGAGAGTGAGAAACGGTTCAGGTTGTGCAACTACCCTTATGCAATGCTTAAATTCCTATCCACGGATGCCGACGGCTATTCCGGTTTCAGCGACTATCTGGCATCGTTGCTTGAGATAGACCCGGTGAAAGACGGATATAAATATTTAGCTTATTATATCTATCTGGTCAATTTCATAAGACTGAAGGGTGGGTCACCGGAAGTTACGCTCCATAATCCGCCTGAAGATAAGGATATTCCGGTGGATATGGTGTTGGATATCGGCAACTCGCGCACCTGCGGAGTGCTTTTTGAGGATGGTGACTTTACGAGGGCAGAGATGTTGGAGCTCAGGGATCTGACCCATCCGGAAAGAGTATACAATGAGCCGTTTGATATGCGTCTTGCTTTCCGCAAGCCTGACCTCGGCAACGACATCCCCGGTATGCCTGATATGTTCAACTGGAAGAGTTTCGTACGCTTGGGCAGGGAAGCGGCCGATCTGATTTACAGTACCATTGACGCGGAGGGGTTGTCACGGCGCACCACCAACTATTCCTCTCCGAAGCGATATTTATGGGATGAAGCTGCTTTTGACGGAGTCTGGGAGTTTCTGACCACGGATGAAGACCCTTCGAATGTGAGATTATCCGGGAATGTATATATCCCCGGCCTTAGTGAACTGTTTAATTCCCGCGGGGAATATTTAGGTTACGTTCCGGCAGTGGAGCGGGAGTTTGACGATGCGCCGGCAGCCTTCAGCCGATCGTCACTTATGACGTTTGTGATGCTTGAAATCTTCATGCAGGCCTTATCGCAGATAAATTCACCCCGTTTCAGAAACCGACATGGCGACATAGATCTTCGCAGGGTCCTGAGGAATGTGATTATCACATGTCCTACAGCGATGCCTGTAAGTGAACAGATACGTTTGCGCCGGACGGCGGCAGATGCGGCTCATGCGTTGCACAAGGAATTGAATTCTCCAAGGATAGAAGTTATACCCTCGGTGGAATCCCTGACAGCCGGAGATTCATTTGATGTAAGCAAGCGCAGCTGGAGTTATGACGAAGCATCATGTTGTCAGCTTGTGTATCTCTATGCGGAGTTAGCACAGCGATATGAGGGAGAGATAGAGAAGTTCTTCGAACTTAAGGGGCACCGGCGTCCTGAGTTTGCGGAACAGGGATATGACAGGCCCTCTCTGACGATAGGCACGATAGATATCGGTGCCGGCACTACCGACATAATGATATGCTCATATCAGTATGAAGGGAAAGAGAAGCCGGTGCTTCGTCCGGTACCCTTGTTCTGGGATAGCTTCTATCAGGCCGGCGATGATATATTGCGGGCTATAGTACAGAATCAGGTAATAGAGGGTAAGTATTTGGAATTGCCCGGTAGCGGGAATATCACTTCGGCACTGACAGCACGCCTTCTGCAGATGGAAGTTTCGGAGATTGAGAAGATTCCTGGAGTTGCGGGAAGCGAGGTGCTGAGTTCGAAAGCACGCGACCTGCACAGAATCTCCGACCCCGAGGAGAATCGGAATGCAAGACGCAGGTTGGCGGCAAACATAGTTCATGCCTTCTTCGGGGAAGATTCGGCCTTAATGAGTTTCAGCGACCGCCGCACGCGGGTAGATTTCAACACCCAGATTTCTCTTCCCTTGGCACAATTCTTCATGGAGGAGTTGAGACGGGGAAATCCCGCAAAGAGTTTCAGTTTCGAGGAGATATTCGGCAGGGTTAGGCCGTCAGCTAAGTTGCTTGACAGATTTGCCGGGCATTTTGGTTTCCGTTTTGAGGAGCTCGGCTGGCGCTTTGAGCCGGAGGAGACGGCAGAAATTGTGAAGGGAGTGATGGAGCCGCTGATGCGACAGCTGGCTATGGTGGTCTATGCCTACGATTGCGACATCCTTGTGCTTGCCGGACGCCCGACGTCCCTCAATGCAATAACCGACCTCTTTATCAAATATCTTCCCCTGACGCCTGACCGACTGGTGCGACTCAATAATTATAGAGTAGGGAAATGGTTCCCCTTCGCTGACGGACAGGGATATTTTCATGACCAGAAGGCTGTGGTGGCTGTAGGGGCGATGGTAGGACATATAGCCTCGCATGAAGGATTCAACGGAATGTGGCTTGACTTCACGGAGATGAAAAAGAAGATGCATTCCACGGCACGATATATGGGTATCTACCGTTCAGGGCAGAATAGTGTTGGGGAGAGTTTACTGAGTCCTGTAAAATCCTCGGTGACATTGGAACTACACACATTCCCGACATTTATCGGTTGCCGTCAATTTGATTCAGAAAAATATCAGGCACGTCCGGTCTACGGGATTTTCAATCATACTTCAAAAAATATGCTGAGGATTACTTTGAGCCGGAGTTATCACGAGGATCGTGAGACATTGACTCTGGAGGAGGTGACAGATGAAGATAGAAATCCGATAGCCCGCAAAAATGTGGAACTAAAGCGCATGAGTCTTGCCGACGATGGTAAATATTGGCTTGACAAAGGAGAGTTTAATCTTTCAGTTATCGGGAAGTAGGGTAATATAAAATTGAGCATAGAAAATGTGCCATGAATATGAAGAACAGGATAGAACGGAAGATAGAGAGTGTTAATGAATCAATGAACTGGCTCCGTGAAAATGAGCCGGAGCATTATGCGTCCCGCTTCGGGGAATTGATAGAGGAGCGTCGTCGGCTCCGACGTCTGAGCAGGGCTTTGGCGGAGAAGCCGGCCATTGCTGCTTTCGGAGAGTCACAGAAGGGGAAGTCATATCTTATCGGAAATCTTCTTCAGAAGGATCATAAGCCGTTTATGGTGCGTTCCGGAGAGAACGGGGAGGAGGTGAATTTCGTAGCGAGTGTAAATCCTATCGGCAATAAGAAAGAGGCAACGGGCGTCGTGACACGTTTCACGAGCTTCACATCTGATGATGAACGATATGACGAGCGTTATCCGGTGATTGTGAAATTACTGACGGCATCGGAGTTAGGTACAATCTTAGGTGACGGTTACTATAACGATATATCGGATTTCCGTTCATATACCATAGAAGAGTGTAATTCCATAGCAGAGGGGCTCCAGCAGCGTTACGGCAATCGGAGCGCACTGCACAGGAGTCTGATGAACGCAGATGATGTGATGGATATGCGGGAATATTTCAAAAATTTCTCGGGTGCAGCCACACGCAATATGCGTCATTCCGAATACTTCACCACCGTTGCTGAGATAGCAGATCGTTTAACGGGGGAGGAGATAGTGGATGTGTTGAAATATCTTTGGCATGAGAATGAAGAGATAACCGCCTTGTTCCGGCGTCTCATAAGATTGTCAGAACGTCTTAAAGGGGCAAAAGAGGTGTATGCAACCTTGGAATCCGTGAGGCATTATGGAGACAACCGCAACACGTGTATGAGTGTGGACTGTCTTAATGAGCTGGATGATGACACACCGCAGCGACTGATGGATATCTATCTGAAGGATGGGACTTCAGGGACTCATGAGAAGATAGAGAATGTTGCCAAATGCGAGTTGAGCGCCTTATGTGCCGAGGTGATTTTCAAGGTAAGAGAGCAATATCTGTCGGGGAAAGAATCTTATTTCACGGAGGGTCATACCGGTCATGGTGGCGAGATACGCCCGCAGACTGCCGGACTTCTGTCAGAGAGTGTCAGCAAAGACTTGCTGAAAGAGGTTGATTTGTTAGACTTCCCCGGCGCCCGAAGCAGGTTGAAGCTACGCGAAAGTTTCCTCAACCGCAAGGATGAGGAGGCCGGTGCATCCAATGTGGTTCAGATGCTGCTGAGAGGGAAGGTAGCCTTTCTGTTCAATAGTTATAATGAAAACAGGGGAATAAATATCCTCTTGTTCTGTCATGACGGCGAGCAGCCGGCAGTGACCGATATGTATAACCTTATAGACTCCTGGGTAGGGAAATATGTAGGGACTACACCGGAAGGGAGACGCGGGACGATAGATTCTTACGGAGGAATCTCTCCATTATTTGTGGTAGGCACCAAGTTTAATGTCGACATGATCGAGAGCAAGGAGTCGGAGGAGAATAATGAGAGTGCGCTTCAGCAGCGTTGGGACGGAAGGTTTGAGAAGGTTCTGCACCGTCAGGTTTTCAAAGGTTCAGACGTGAAATGGTTTGGCAACTGGGAGCGTGAGGGTGAGAGCTTCAAGAATACCTATCTTTTGCGGGATTATAAATTTTCAGATTGCAGCAGTTCCGGAAATAACCTGTATGAGGGTTATGACCTCAATGATGAGCATCCGCAGGAAGAGCGAATGAAGTTGACAGAGGAGTTTTATGAGCGTTTGCGTCGTACTTTTGAGGAGAACGAATGGGTGAGGAAATTTTTCCGTAATCCGGCATTGTCATGGGATGTGGCGGCCACACGCAATAATGACGGCTCACTCTTCATTATTGAGAATCTGAGGAATGCATCACAAAGTGCTGTTCCGGCACGTGCCAGGATAATGGAACGTGAGATGGATGCGGCCGTGAGACGTGTAAAGGGAATCATGGAGACTTATCATGTGGATGAAAATCTTGACCGTATTCTTGAGAATAATATCCGGAAAGGTATGGCTGTGATGAGAGAGCTGGACTTCTCCTGCAACACTGACAATTATTTCTTCGGACACCTTCTGCAGGCTATGATGATGACCGAAACCGAGACCTTGGAATTTGTGCATAAGAAGATTCAGAGTCCGGAACTCATCGGGGAGACCAATGACTGGAAAGAATATGAACTGATAAAAGAGAGGTGTGACGAATTCCGGGGTTGTCCCGACGAGGATTCAAAATGGGACAGGCTTCAGAAGGTGTATTACTTCCGTGACAGGGAAGATGCACGAAGTTATCTTCAGCGACGCGGTGTGGACGAGAAGGTATTATTCAGTGGAGAGACAAGAAGGAAAAGTAATTCTGCCGTGATATCGGCAGATGTGCTTGACCATTGGACCGGCCGGTTAGTCTCACGGAGATTCCGCGGGACTGTGATAGGGGAGAGCGGGTTTGACGAATCAGTGCTTTCCGATCTGATAGAAAATCTGCGGAATGTGGCGGAAAAGTCAGGACTTATCCGAAAGATGGAAAAATTGATATCCCCCTATGTGGATGTGGTGAATGTAGCCAACGTCAATGAGGGGTTGGTAGCAGACATACTGGCTGACGCAATAAATGATTTTGTGACCGATTTTGGTTTTGAGATGCTTGACGACGATAAGCGTAGGAAGGCCTTGAGTGTGGTGGCACAGACACCGTTTGGCGATTTTCTTAACCGGGAAGAGCCGCGACATGGCGACTTCACGGAGGAGGAATTGACAGAACTTTTCACCCGTATGTCTGATCCTGAGAGCGGAGCGATGACCCCCTCGTTCAGCAATCGTTATTATGACTGGCTGGAGAAGATGTTTATAAGCTTTGTCGCACATTCAGAAATTCCGGAATATGACAGAATAGCGAATGAGCGACTCGGTAAGGTCATTGAAAACTTGGAAGCGAATTAGAGCCTGATGAAAAAGATACCTTTTGGAAGAGATAGGAAAGGGATTCGCAGACCTTTCTGGCAGCCGTGGGGAGCATGGGGATATCTGCGGAAATTATTGTTGTTTCTGCTCCTTATCGGGATATTGATATTGTTGCTGAGTCTGTTCAGACGTTGTGGGAATGACAGGGCCACGGTCATTCCTGATGATATTCTTCATCCGGATGTGGAGGAGGGAGCTTATCCTGAGGATGACAGTCTGATCGGTGGCAATCTTTCCGACCCGGGAGAATTTTTGCCCGGCGAGGATAACAATTTCCTGATTCCAATAGACGAGGGGGATGTGCGGACCGATCCGGAGGATGGGCGCAGGTTTGTAGCCGACAAGTTGAACGTGATGCTTGATTCAGAATCGGATGATTCCACCTTCAGGGAATGGTCCGAGCGTTTTAAGACCGCCTATCCGGGGGATGAATATAAAGTGACATATTACGACACCCTGACCAAGCTTATGCAGATTCAGGTGCCCGGTTCGGAGGCGGAGAAGATTATGGCGGAGTTGCCGTCAAAGATTCCGGAAATTAAATTCTTTGTTTTCCCCGAGGGGTTGATGGGAGAATGGTCGAAACCCTCGGACCCGGCCTTCTCCAAGGTGGATTTAAGTTGGTATTTCCCGGCGATAGAGGCATATTCCGCCTGGGATGTGACCATGGGTGACCCTAATGTAACGGTAGCGGTGGTAGACACTTATTTTGATTTGCGCCATCCGGAACTCAGTGGAGGAAACAAAGTGAGGAAACCATATAATTTAGTTAAACGTAACCGGGACGTAATGGTTCCGCCGACCGCCGGGGGAAATTCCGCGCAGAAGGCTATGCGGAGCCATGGCACCTCTGTGGCGTGTCTGGCAGTCGGAAATGCCGGAAATCGCGCAGGGGCTTCCGGAATAGCACCTAAATGCTCACTGATGCCTGTGGCTATGGAGAATCATCTGACTTCGCTGGTAATGCTCCAGGGATTGTTATATAGTATCTATCAGGGTGCTGACGTGGTGAATATCTCAGCCGGAGCTATGTATGGACAGAATGTAGCGCAAATGAGCCCGAGGGAACAGGTGGAGCTGTCAAAGAACATAGGTATTGAGGAACAGAGAGTATGGGACTACGCTTTCAGGCTTGCCGACGAAAGGAGAGTGACAATAGTATGGGCTGCCGGAAACGAGAACATATTCACAGCTCTCGACCCCTCGAAAAGGGGTAAGAATACAGTGAAGGTGTCGTCGACCGACCGCCACGGTAAGAAGGCGGAATTTTCCGATTATGGAAACTTCCCGCAATGGAATGTGTATGAGTCAACTGTGTCCGCTCCCGGGGTGGGTATATTCAGTGCCATTCCCGGAAAGACTTTTGGACTTCAGGATGGCACGAGTTTTTCGGCGCCGATAGTGGCGGGAGGCATAGCTTTGCTTAAGAGTAAGAAAAGGAATCTCACTAATCAGGAGATAATCAAGCTTCTGCGTTCCACCGGGAAGCCGGTTGGAGAGAGGTCGACAATAGGGCCGATCCTTCAATTGCGCAGGGCTTTGGATAAGATATGACGAACAGGATCGAAAAGAAAACAGGATATAGATGAAGAGTAAGAAGAAAGATGGAGTGTCAATAGCCGATTTGGTGACACTGTCGGGGGTGTTGGTATCAACAGTCACAGCCGGACTCGGGATGTATTATATCACTTTTGATTTGTTGACAGCCGTGTTGTGCGCGTTAGGATTGGCGGCCCTGGAGGGATGCCTGGTGTGGCTTATTGTGAAATTCAAGCAGAAGGATTCATCTTTTAGAAACTGGCGAATTGCGGAAATTTCATTGTTGGTGGTGATGGGAGTTGTGTTGGCAGCAACCGTTATACCGGTGTCGGCTTTCTTGGGGGTGTCGGGTCACAAGGGAGAGATACAGCAGAGCGCACATAGGGAGATAAAGCAAATACGGGATGGAATCTCAAATTTCCAGCAGCAGGAGCGGGAAGCGTTGACAGTGACCTGCAGCGGGTTGAAGAATATGTTGAGCAGTCATGCTTCACGCACAGTTGGACTGATAAATTTTGTGAGCAAATATGGAATAACAAGTGAGCAAAGGCTCACTGATTATAAGTCCCAGCAGGAACAACTCATCAACGATATGAGCATTAAATCGGGCACAGGTGTCGGAACTGAGATGTATAAACCGACATGGGACAGGGAACTCGAGGAGATAGAAAGGATAGTGGAAAATTGGAATTTCCTGATGATTCCGAGTGCGGTGACTCGTCTGGAGGAGGTGAATGAGCAGGTGGAGGCAGTGAGTACAATCATGAATCGTGAGCTGATATATCCTGTGATAAAAAGGGAACATAACACCTATCATATAGTAGAGATGAGACAGGATGTGAGGCAATACACGGGAGAGGTGAATTTTCGCGCGGCCTTTAACGGTATAGCGAAATGCAGTCTTCCGGGAGTGGGACTGACCGTTTTGACAGGCTTTTTTGTATTGTTTAAATATCTCGTTTGTCCCCGGTCGCGGAGAGTGGGGATTTCCAGGAATAAGAGTGGAGATTTCGGAAGATTGTTATAGAAAAGATATTTAATGGACTATGAATGAACGTCAGTTGGAGACCCTTAACGCAAGATGTAATATCATGCCTTTGGGTCAGATAAAAAAATATATAGCTTCCGGTCAGGTTACCCTCAATGAATTGACTGCATTGAAAGAGGAGCGTCGCAGGGAACTTGAACGTATGTTGAACGATATGCCCAATCCGGAGGAGACCGGTCAATGGGGGAGAATTCAGGACTCTTTGCCGCGTATTGAAGACAGCATGGAGGGAATATCCGACATATTATCCCGTTTAGACGAATATATAGTTAGATGGAAAGATTCGCGCCCCAACGGAAATCATCTGGAAGAGGCTATGAGGTTGCGGGAAGACTATGAGATAAAACTCCGGAAGAAATCTCAGGCGGAGGAAGAAGCGGATTGGGAAAGAGTCTGGAATGAATTTGACGGAAGTACCGAAGCCCTTCTCAGTCATAGAGACCGTTATCCATATTCAGCCTATATGGAAGATATAGATGACGGTGTGTGGAATAATCTGGTGATGAGCAAGGGATTGTCTGGAGCCTGTGAAGATTATATCCGGGAATTTCCTGACGGACTTCATGTGAAAGAGGTGGAGGATATCAGGAAAGCGGCAGAAGAATGGGAGGATGTCAAATATTACAGGGAATGTGCGGAGGTGAAGGAATATATCTCGAATCACTCCGGTTCCCCGTTTCTGCATGAAGCGGAGGAATTGCTCAATGAGCTGAAGAGGGAGGAGATAGAGAAGATGAAGGGGCAGGCCTCAGCCTATGAGTCATCCTATCTTTTGCGACTGGTTGACAGCGGTGTTTTCTCGGAACGCGAGTTAGTGGTCCAGGGAGTGATAGAACGTGGAGATATTCAGAATATCCGCAATATAGAGGAAACGCGCCGCACCCTTCCCGATATTCTTACCGAGATAGCAAACTGCCGGAAGGAGTGTCTTGCAGATGCAACAGATGTTTTTTTCTTTGGAATCCCGTCAACGGGGAAAAGCTGTATATTGATGGGACTGACAGGAACCGATACCCTGAACTATAATGCAGTGAAGGGAGGGGGTCCGTATGCGGCGGCGCTTAATCAATATCTTGTCGGAGGAATCACTGTCGGTCAGACTCCGGGCGATTTCATAGCGACAATACCGGCGGAGATAGTGCTTGAGGATTCTGTGCATCCTCTGAATCTCGTGGAAATGTCGGGAGAGGAGTTTGCTTTCAAGCTTGCAGGAAACGAGGAGGGTAAGGTCAGCTTCGAGGATATGGGAACCGGCGCTTCACAGCTTCTGCGTAATTCCAACCGGAAGGTGTTTTTTATAATCATCGACCCGACAACGATGACAATATCGTTCAATCATGATGTGCCGGAAAGAGATGCCGACGGGAATGTAAAGCTTAATGCCGACGGGAATCCCATTATGATGATTCGCAAGTTTAATATCAATCAGAGAATCACACTCAAGAAGCTGGTGGATGTGCTGATGGATCCGGACAATAAGGATGTAATGGAGAAGGTTGATGCCATCAACTTCATTGTCACCAAGGCGGATGTGTTAGACAGGAATCAGAATGGGAACGACAGGGAGAGCGAGGCATATGAGCGCTTTGTAACCAATTTCGGACAGGAGCTTAAAAGGTTGATAAAGTTCTGTGCGGCAAACGGGATCAATATCACTTCAGATACCAAGACTAACGGTCATCCACGACTCTACACATTCAGTCTCGGACGTTTTAAGGTCGGTGGATTTTTCACATACGACTCATATGATTCCGAGAAACTCGTGCAGGTCATAAAGGAGAATACAGTCTCCGAGAAAGATGAGAATTGGTGGGGTAAGTTCCTCGGAATGTTAAACAGACCCTTGTTCTGATAAAATAATATTAAAAAGAAAAACAGGAAGAAGATGAAAGTTCCTTTGATGAGATATGGCAATCCTCAGTCACAGGCCGGATATACCTCACTTTTCTATATAAATAATCCCCAATTTACGGCACCGTTGAATTTGTCGCCGGGAGGAATGGGAAATAATGAATATTATTTTCAGGTCAGCATAAGCAAGGGCTACACTAATATTGTGTTGATAGAGAATAATGTGAGGAGTGAGGGTGCCGCGCGTATGGGTGTGTTGAAGATAGCCACTGCCTTTCCGGTGGGATATAAGCTTGCGGATAACAAGAGTCCGTATGATTTGCTGAAGGATGTCAGGGATGTATTTGTCAGTAAATATATGGAACCGCTTCGCGGAGTGCCGGGCCATCGTTTTCTCAAGGAGTTCCCCGGTCCGGAGGCATTGATAGAGGCAGTGGACAGGTATTCGTTGGTGGAAGCGGGAATCCCCCACAGAGTGATGGAGGGAAGAGAGTCTGTTTTTCTTCGTACGGACAGAATCAGAGAGTTTCTCAGGGATTTTCAGTATCCTGAACTCACAGGATATAAAGACGTTATAGTGGCGGCCGAGGGGGATTATATGCCACGTATAGAATTACAGGAGATTCCGCGCAGACCAAAATGGCGTCTTTCGGTCAATGGCATTGCTCAGAAGTGGCCCTCACATGTGAGAGATCCGTTTATGGAAATCGTGGAGGTGAGTAAAGAGTCAGGTTCCCCTTATTATACATATTCTGCTGTCACTGTGAATTTGAGAAGTCTTCTGGAAAATGGAGGCAACGATAAGGTAAAGGTGGACACCACTACAGAAACTGTGTGTGTCACACTTGAGAAAATACCGGTGGAGAGAAAACTTCGCCTTCGGTTTAGGGGGGAAGGGAGCCGTGAAACCCTGATGCGCGGATTGCACTTTAATTTGGAAAAACGTGAGATTTATCCCGACAGGGATGGAAATCTTCGTCTTAACGGTACGGATATTGATAAGCCCGTGAGAGTTAAATATGAGGGAAAAGATTATAAAATAGAGAGCGAAACGGTGGGGGATGAAATAGTCATAACCTCCACGCGCAGGAATTCCAGGAGTAAGTCAAAACGCTTCATATCCGATTATAATACGTCAGGAGGAGATGGAGGAAACAATATTTCCGGGAATGGCTGGGGAAGTATAGGCAGAGAGGGCGCCGGAAGAGAAGAGAACTCCGGTATATCAGATTTTTGGCAACATCCGGCAGTTCTCGGTGGAGTAATCTTTGTGGCTCTCATTATCGGATATGTTATAGGTTGTTTCTTCCCGTTTACATCCTTTTTCAAGGGGGAGAAAGAGGAGGCTGCCGAAGTTGTAGCGGTGGAAGATTCTCTTAATAAGGAAGAACAGGATTATGAAGTTAAGGAGGAGGTATGGTTTTCCACTGCTGAGGGATGGGAGGAGATACGCAACCTTCTGAAGCGGGACAATCTGAGTTTTGATGTTGTGAATAAGACCGCCGACCGAATCTCATCCCTCAGACGAGACACGACAGAGCTGGCAAAGGCAGCGCTGGATGAGAATAAAGAGTTGGTGGACAGTGTTATGGGCTATAAAGCTGTGGTGGATGCGCTGGTCAATGGAGAAGTAGGCACTATCAAAAAGAGTGAGAAATTTCTCAATCCGAATCACAAATGGATGGTTTGGGAGATTCACACCGGCTGGAGGGACAGTAATGGAGAACATTACTATTACAAAGAGGGGTGTGACATAGCAACCAGGGAATTCAAGGATAAGGCAGGTGCTTATAAGAGTTTCAAGGAGCTGGAAACCCTTCACTTGGGAAAGAAGGAGAACAAGGATGACACTCGACTTAAAAAATAATAAAAAGAACAGAGATGAAGGTTGTTAAGTTGATAATCATCGCACTGGGAATTTTGGTTTTAATCGGTGTGGTTTTTATGGTTAAGGATATGGTGACTCCTAAGCTGAATCCGGAGCACCGGCAGCATGTCAAGGAGCTGCAGGAGGGTATAGAGCAATTCTGGAGTAAGTCACCCGGATGGAATGGGAATCAGTTTGAAGACGATTTAAGTGGTATCCGGTCAGCTTTAAACAATCAGTTCATCTCAGAGGAAGAAGCCGGTGTGTGTGAAAATCAGCTTGGAGAGCTTGCCCTGCGGGCTACTTGTGAAGCACTTGACCGTTTATATGCCAATCCGGATTGCAGAATTTCGGAGGTAAAGAAAGAGTATGACGGAATTCTCAGGATAGAGAAGATGGAAGGGTTTGCCGGTGATAGCGACATTCATACTCAGCAGGAGATATTTAAACTTTACAACGATGCTTTGCAGTTTAAAAAGAAGGGACTGTCGGCATCTCCCGGTTTCTCATTTCCTGATAAGTGGAATAATTTCGCCGAGTTAGTGTCGAATTATAGGTCACAGGCCTCAAGTATCCGTAATAATGAATATTGGATTCGTCTGAGCGATATCAGGGAGATAAACGGTCCGGTGGAGGAATCGGCGGTAGAGGCAAGGATTCAGAAGGCCCGATCAGCATTTGCATCTGCTCTTGCAGAGCAGATAGAAAGGTCTTACTCCGGGAGAAGCCGCACAGTGGAGAATAAGCGCTTACTACATTCGGCGATTGTGAAATATCAGAATCAGTTTCCCGCCAACCCCGGTCTGGATGGTTTTGAGCAGGATTTCATGTTGGAAACGGATGAGGGAATTTTTGACTAAAGGATTATGGCAAAGGTAAAACAGGCGTCAATCAAGGAGATACATTGGAAGATACCGACCTGGAATCAGGGAGAGGGTGCCAATTCCCGGCTTCAGGGATTGCTGGGATCTGACTCACGATATTTTGCCCGGGTCAGTGTAGGCCCGACAGCGGTTTTCTGGAATCATCCCCGTCCGGGATGGAAAGCACTTTCGCAGGCTCCGGACTATGAGAGAGGAGCTGTGGAAGCGGAGTTGCTCAAAGTCAGTAAACTGTTGACGGAGAAAGCCGGGAAATATGGTGAGATGCTGCTTACCCGCCCTAATGATGATTATGTGTTTTATCAGATTTCGCCGGAAGGGTGTGTGGAAATTCTGTTTTCAGGGTGGGGCTATGATAATTATAAGAAAGCTACCGGACGGGCGTTCGTAGACAAGAGGGTGCAGCCGTCAACCGGTGAGGCACGCCTTTTGTTTCTGCACGACGGCAGCCCCGTAGGGTATCGTGATTTTGAGGTTCATCTCCCTGGCGGAAGAGTCAATATCCTTCAGACTGATGGAGATGGTGTCTATCGTCTGCCGAGTGTGGTGGTGGGAAAAACTCTTCATGTTAAGGATATTCCGACAGCGAGGGAATTTGACCTGACATGGAAAAAGGGGGAGACAGACTATCCCTTGGATGTGACACGCAAAGCTACGTTGTGTGTGACAGTCAGAGAAAACGGAGAGCCGACGGATACTTATCCAGTAAGAGCAGTGATAAACGATAAGATCTATCCTGTCTCACTCTTTAATGGAGAGGGTGAGATTCAGGTTGCCGTGTTGGATTCCGATGAGATAAGGGTGGAATGCAATGAAGAGATGCAGGTCCTGACAATTCCATATGGGGAAGAAAGGAGGACTATAGAGTTTGACTTCACAAAAGAACGGGAAGTTCCTCCCTTACCCTCAAAGTATATAACGGTTACGGTCTTCAATAAAGATGATAAGCCAATGTCAGGTGCAAAAATTGTGTTGCGATCAAATGAGAGTGTAGTCGAGGGGATGCTCGACGGCTCTGGAAAGATTCGATTTAAGGAAGAATCGTTCAAGCCGGGCAATCCGATTAATACTACCATAGTTTCATCAGAGACAACATATCCAGAACTGACCTGGTGTATTGATGAAGGGGAGTATGAGTATCTTCTGAAAGAGGAAACTGATGAAAAGAGGAGTATATGGAAAACCCTCTGCATGATAGTGGGAATAATGGCTCTCACTGCACTGGCGGGGTTGATTCTAAGGTTTTTAATTCCGATGTTAATATATTGAGAAAGAGATGTTGGCGTTGATATATATTTTTTTATTACTGAACCTGATCAGCTGGATGCTTGTGGGATATAACAAGCATTTGCAAATCTATGGACGCGACCGTTCAAATGAAGTGTGGATAATGATTTTAAGCATAGTATTAGGCTCGTTCGGAGCGTTATGCGGGATGGTTCAGTTCAGGAATGAGCTGACACGCAGCGTGGGGAGGTGGATAGCAGTTTTGGCATGTGTTCAGGTTTTTTTATTGGCAATTATTATTTATCTTACGTAAATAAGGACGAGGAATGAAAGCGCAAAAGCGGGTCTTGACAGGGATTTATGCCGGATTGATATTACTGTTGTTGCTACTGTCGTTGCATAGATGTGACGGAGGATGCAGCCGCAGTGATAGAGGTGTTGAAGAGTATGAGGATGTAGATAATGTAAATGAAGACAGTGTCGATTCTACAGTTGAGAATGAGGTGGAGGTGCCGGATACGTTGCCCGGAGAGAGCGGGAATTTGCGGGTGGCTTTGTTGTGGGATCATCCCGGCGACATGGATCTGCACGTGGTCCAACCCAACGGGAGATGTGTGGACTTTGCACGTATGAGAGACAGACAGACCGGAGGCCGTAAGGATATCGACAATGTGTTCGGAGGCCGGGGAAGTGCTGAGAATATCTATTGGGAGAAGCCCGGTAATGGAGAATATGAGATATTTTTGAATTATTATCCCCATCCGGAGCGCTCTTCGTCAGATAGCGAGGGAACGTGTCTGGTGATTGTGGAATGGAAGGATGACCGGGGGCATGAACAGGAAAAGAAATTTAAGGTTCAGATGACTCATGCCGGACAATGGTCGGCTATCACTAAAATGAAATATACTGACGGAAAGGTGATTTTTGAAAAAGGAAGCAGAAGGTGTCCTGAAAAGGAGGAATGTGACGGAAGAAGAAAAGCTGATCAGCCGATATAAAATCGTAACAAAAACAGGTAAAACCTTAAGGAATAGTTTGCATTTTAAGTGAAGAATTGTTAAATTTGCTTGTTATAAATAGTGCAGATGGCATATAGTCAGGAACTGAAATTTATAAGTTGTTGAGTCTCCTGAAATTTGATGAGAACAGGTTCTCTATAAACTTAAGAATTATGAACAAGAAAGAAGCGGGGAAAGTGAAAGAACTACTCCCTCTTAATACAAGAAAGACACTATATTGGATTTTTCTGGTGCTGATGGCCATTCCTTACGATATGATTTTCGGTGAGGAATACCAGATAATAACTCCACCTGTAGCATTATTCACCGGTTTGGTGTTTGCCTTCATTTTCGGAGTGCCATGTCCCGGATTTAACAAGAAACTCTCAAAGTATCTTCTTCAGGCCTCAGTTGTAGGTCTTGGTTTCGGGATGAATCTACAGCGGTCACTTCAGTCGGGAGCAGACGGCATGCTCTTTACCATCATATCGGTGATTGGAGTGATGTTTTTCGGAATCCTTTTGGGTAAATATATGAAGATAGATGGTCGCACGTCTTATCTGATATCTTCCGGCACTGCTATTTGTGGAGGGTCTGCAATAGCAGCCGTAGGGGGTGTCATGAAGGCGAATGAGAATGAGATGGCAGTGTCATTGGGAGTAATCTTCATACTGAATGCGATAGCCCTCTTTATCTTCCCGCCGTTAGGCCATTTCTTCAATCTCACTCAGGAGCAGTTCGGCACATGGGCCGCTATTGCTATTCATGACACAAGTTCAGTGGTGGGAGCCGGTGAGGCATACGGCGCGCGCGCCTGTGAATTGGCGACCCTCATAAAATGTACCCGCGCTCTCTGGATAATTCCTCTTGCATTTTTCACAATGTGGTATTATGGTCGGTCAAAGCGCAAAGGAACTGAATCTCAACAAGAGGGGAAGGCAAAAGTGAATATTCCGTGGTTTATTCTCCTTTTTGTAGTGGCTATGATAATATATAGCTATACTCCGGAATCAGCAATGGGAGTGATGGGTCCGGTGTATGAAATAATAGTTAAGATGGCAAAGAAAGCCTTGATCGTGGTGCTGTTTGCCATCGGGGCCGGATTGAGCCTTAAGGTAGTTAAGCAGGTCGGTGTTCGCCCGCTGATCCAGGCGCTGACACTCTGGATGCTGATTGGGGCCACCAGTCTCTATGTGGTGATGCTCACAGTGGCTTAAAATACCCTTGATGCATATTAAAGTACAAATCTGAATATCTTTTTTTTTCGTTTTCTCTTAAGACTTAATATATGAATCGTAAAAGCGTAATATATAAGTGTATCGACCCGATGACCATGCTGTTGCCACTGTCAATGACTATTGTAGGGACAGCCGCCGCGGCATTCAGAGGGGAGATGGAATTATTGCTTGCTATCGTGATGCTCGTGTTTGGAATTACGGCCCAGCTCACCATGAATTTTGCCAAGACAGCAACAGACCTTTCTCATCATCGCGGACTTTATCTCAATCAGGATGTGTATGATGGGAAATCAGATAACGAACAGGTTATGAGTTTTGCCCGGGAGGGAGCGCGTGGAATGGTTCTTTTGTCGCTCACGATTGGCGTGACTATTATGGGGATGGTTGGCACGTGGGTGTTGATCCCGGCAGTGGCCGTACTCCTTGTAGGTTGGCTATATGTTTCAGGTCCATATCCTTTGAATCGTACATATTTCGCACCATTTGCCTGCTTTGTGCTCTATGGCGTGTTGTGTGTGGGTACCACCGGTTTTATGGAAGAGCAACATGATAATCCGGACTTCGCGAACCGCTATTTCCTTTTGCCGATATGGGTATATTCCGCCGCTACCGGTTTACAGGTGATAAATGCCTGGCTTTTGAAGGCATTTGAAAGTCAGGAAGAGGACAAGTCGGAGGCAGTGAGTTCCATTCCCCTTCTTTTTGGACGTCGTGCCACTGTCGTTTTAATTGTCTTTAATGCATTAGCCTCGATAGCATGCCTGGCATGGTTCGCCTTTACCCATAGCGAGTCTAATCTCAGGTGGTTGTTGTTACTCCCCCCTGTCGCCTCTTTTCTTGTGGGTAGATACGTGACATATCGTCTGACTAAGAGAAAACCATTTGGTAAATACTCATTCTTTGAGGTGGGATTGTTGGTTGTGCTTGGTTATTCGGTTTTATTACTCATTGTGTCGCTGATTTGCGGAGATTCCGACCGAAGCGAACTCTTTATCTACAATGAGAGCCAGATTATGCATTCGTTAAGGTCAATCGGGAAATATTAGAATCATATTATGAAAAATATTATTCTTAAAAATGGAAAGATATTGCTGAAAGAGGATGGCGGGTTACCCTGCCATCTTCCGTTTTCAGACGAAGAGACAGATTCTCTTTTTCCTATAGGATTTACTTTTGTCATTCCCGCAGGTGACAAGTCCGGCGGTGGAGTTGAGAGATATTCTGTGAGAGAATTTAAAAGTGACATATCCGTTGAGACGTCTTCAGACTCAGAATTTCTTAAGGGTTTTGAATGGAGGGATGTCAGGAGCGCATGGCATTCGCTCGGGGATAAGGAATGGATAGCGGTTGCCAAAGGGGTTGAACTGCTTAACTGGGATAAAGAGGAGCGATACTGCAGAACCTGTGGCAAGGAGCTTGAACCGCATGAGGGGATATGCAAGAGGTGTAGCGGATGTGGAGCGGAATGGTTTGCGCCTATGACTCCGGCAATCATGGTGCTTGTGGAAGATGAGAGAGGAAGGATATTGCTTGCCCATAACGTCGGTTTCAGGGGAAACTTCTACTCTTTGATTGCAGGATTTGTAGAGACCGGGGAAACGCTTGAGGAGTGTGTGATGCGCGAGGTGAAAGAGGAGACAGGACTGGATGTGGAGAATATAAGATATGTCGGGAGTCAGTCATGGCCTTTCCCTCATCAGTTGATGATAGGTTTCAGAGCTTCGCTTCGAGGTGGGAAACTGGAATTTCAGGATGGTGAGCTTTCTGACGGGGGATTCTTTGATAAGGCTAATCTTCCTGAATTGCCGGGTATGCCGAGTCTGGCCCGCAGGATGATAGAGGCCTGGAAAAACGGGGAATAATCGGGATTGGAAGATAGAAGCGGCGGCTTCGATTATTTCTTCTTTTTGAAAAAGTCGTTATATACTTTTATTCCGAAGACAATCGCAGAACATGAGAATGTGATTAGGTTGGTGATAAAGAGCGGCATATTGTCGGTCAGCAATCCCTGGATGCAGAAAAATATCGCACCAAATCCCATTAACAGAAATGTTGGAAGAGCAATTCCGTCAGTGTCGCGGGTTCTGATAGTGTAGATAGCTTGCGGGAGATACCCGAGAACCATACAGATAGCTGCCAGATAGCCAAAAATAAGAGTCCATATCTCAGTGCTCATAGTTATAGTGGGGTTAGGGATTTTATGAATTTCTGAAAGATTAACAAATTTCATAGTCCGAGAGTTTAGACGATTCCGTTGTGGAGCAGAGCCTGAGTAGAGGGAACAGGAGAAATTTGGCGGGTAATATTATAATTGCTATCTTCGTTGAGATAATTGCCCCCGGTCTCTGTTGTAAAGCCCGGCATTCGGCAACAGCAGGGCCTTTTCAGCCTAATCCCATGGCATATGGAGAGTATAGCAATTGTAAATTTGAATAGAAGAATATTATGGAACAGAATAGATTTATGTCTCCCGAAATGAAGGAGGAAACCGGACGAAGAATAGAAGCTTTGCAAAGGCTGATGAAAGACTCTGCTTATGGTGAGCCTTCGGCATTACTGATAGGCTCCAATGCAAATCTTTTTTATGCTTCGGGGCGTTTTTTCCGAGGTTATGTCTATGTTCCCGCTCAGGGAGAGGCAATTTATTTTTTGATTCGTCCGACAGTGTTCGGGGAAGCACCAAATATCAGATATATACGCAAGCCGGAGATGATAGGAGATTTGCTTAATGAGATGAATCTCAAATTGCCGGAGGCCATTGGGCTTGAGGAGGATGAACTGTCATATTCAGATATTACCCGTCTTAGAAAATGTTTTCCTGAGTCAAAGGTGGTGAATGTGTCCGCTCTTTTGCGAAGAGGGAGAATGGTCAAGACGCCATATGAGATAGCGGAGATGAAGAAAGACGGACTTCATCAGGCTGCGGTCTATCATAAGATTCCCGGTCTGTATAAGCCTGACATGACAGATCTGGAATTTCAGATTGAGATAGAACATGAATTACGTCTGGAAGGGTGTTTGGGCTATATCCGCACCGCCGGCAATCTAATGGAAATCAATATGGGAAGTGTGGTCAACGGAAATAATGCAGATGCTCCGTCCCCCTACGACTTTTCAATGGGAGGAGCGGGAGTTGACCCGTCACTTCCTGTCGGTGCCGACGGATCAATTATGCATAACGGGACCACTGTGATGGTAGACATGAACGGATCGTTTAACGGCTATCAGACAGATATGACACGCGTATGGAGCATTGGGGAAATTCCTCCTCTTGCCATGAAGGCTCATGAGTGTTCACGAAGAATTTTGCGGGAACTGGAGCAGTCAGTGCGACCGGGTATGGAGATATGCGAGCTCTACAAGCGATCAATAGCTATCGTTGAGGAAGAAGGATTGGAGAAATATTTTATGGGCCATCGTCAGCAGGCCGGATTCATAGGTCATGGCGTGGGTATAGAGCTGAATGAGCAACCTCCCATCACCGGGAGAAACCGTCAGCAGGTTCTGGAGAACATGACACTCGCTATCGAGCCTAAATTTGTAATTCCCGGCGTTGGTGCTGTAGGAGTGGAGAATACTTATGTCGTAAGGAAAGAGGGGTTGGAGTGTATCACCCCCTTCCCTGAAGAAATTGAAAATCTTCTATGAATCTGAAGGAAGACCTGAAACATCCGGTGTTTCGTCAAATCGGCAGAGTTGCCGACGGGATGGGACGCGAGGTATATGTTGTCGGAGGGTACGTCAGAGATATTTTTCTTGAGCGTCCCTCAAAGGATATAGATTTTGTGACTGTGGGTTCAGGCATAGAACTTGCAAAGAAAGTTGCCGAAAGTTTTGGACGTCCGACATCACTTTCGGTATATGCCAATTACGGTACGGCCCAGATTCGCCACGGACAGCTGGAGCTGGAGTTTGTGGGTGCGCGGAAGGAATCTTATCACAGGGAGAGTCGTAATCCAATAGTAGAGGATGGCACTCTTGACGATGACATGCAACGCCGTGACTTTACAATCAATGCGATGGCAATCTGCCTGAACGAGGATAGATTCGGCGAAGTGATAGACCCTTTTGGCGGTCTCGCAGATCTGGCCAGAAAAAGGATTGTGACTCCTTGCGACCCTGATATAACTTTTAGTGACGACCCTTTGCGAATGTTGCGTGCTATCAGATTTGCCACCCAACTGGGCTTTCAGATAGACCCTGTGACTTTCAAGGCAATTTGTGCCAACAGCAGACGATTGGAGATAATAACCCGTGAGCGGATAAACGATGAGCTTGGCAAGATTATCCGCTCTCCAAAACCGTCAATAGGTTTCCGGCTGCTGGATATGGCAGGATTGTTGGAAATGATAATGCCTGAACTGGTGGCTCTCAAAGGGATTGAAACCAAAGAGGGAAAGGGACATAAGGATAATTTTCTGCATACGCTTCAAGTGCTTGACAATGTGGCGGAGAAATCGGATGATGAATGGTTGCGCTGGAGTGCGTTGCTACATGATATAGCAAAGCCACGCACCAAGAAGTTCGAACCCGGCATCGGGTGGACTTTTCACAATCATAATTTCATAGGAGAGAAGATGATTCCCGGCTTGTTTAAGCGGATGAAAATGCCGCTGAACGAGAAGATGAAGTTTGTAGCCAAGATGGTAGGGCTTCACATGCGTCCGCAATCTGTGGGGGAAGAGGGAGTATCGGATTCCGGGGTCAGGAGATTACTGACTGATGCGGGTGAAGACCTGGAATCGTTAATGTTGTTGTGTGAAGCAGACATAACCTCTAAAAACCCGGCAAAGGTGAGAAGGCAACTTGAGGGTTTCGCAGCACTCCGGGAGCGGATGGCGAATTTGAGGGATGCGGATGCTTATAGAAATTGGAAGCCACCGGTAGGGGGGCATGAACTGATGGAGAGACTGGGTCTTCCTCAGGGAAAAAGAATCGGGGAGATATTGGCGGCAGAGAAGGAAGCGATTCTCAGTTGTGAAGTGGAAAATGAACATGATGCCGCTTGGGAATATGTGCTGTCCCTTCTGACACCCGAAGAGCGGGCAAATGCCAATATATAATCTTGCCCGTTTATGTTAAGAGGGGGATTCTCGGGAGAGAATCCAGTGAATGATAAAATAACTTAAAAAAGGGTAGAACTAAAAAAGGGGTAGTTCGTCAGAACTATCCCTTTTTCGGCTGTCGGGGTTAGGCGACTCGAACGCCCGACCTCTACGTCCCGAACGTAGCGCGCTACCAACTGCGCTAAACCCCGATTGCAATTACGTTGCAAAGTTAAAATAAAATCTCCAACTGTGCAAATTCTTTGTGGAATTTTACTCAGTCGGAGATAATTTGAGATTTGAGCGAGGTTTGTTACCTGAATTCCGGCATGGGGATTTCCTGATAGATAACAGTCACGCCGTTATTGCTTTAATGATTGCCGCGGGAGCAATCAGATAGCTTTCTTAACTGTTTTGTTTCCTTGACGAAGGATGTAGATACCCTTTTCCGGGTTTGCTACCTTGCGTCCGGCAAGGTCGAAATATTCTACCGGGAGGTTTTCGTCAATAGCCACTCCTTCAATTCCTGAGTGGATGTCGAAACGGATAGTGAATTCAAGAATGGCATCAGTTTCTTCATCCTCTTCGTAGGGAACGAGCAGAATCTTATAGGTAGAGGGTTGATCAATTGTGCTGAAGTAGTTGTGGATGTCCCATGTGAGTGTGGCTTTAGCGGGAATTGTAACTGTTCCGCAACCGAGAATGTTAGGGTTGCTCTGGTCCGCGGGAAGACATTGATTTCCATCTTCCGATTCATAACAGAGCTGACACATTCCCCATGTGGGATCATCTTTAATCTCCTGAATGGAGGGATTGCCTGTGACGAGCATGGCAGCATAGAGCTTGCGGGCTTCTTCCTGATTGTTGGTTACCGGGATTTCAATATGATAAGTCCCGAATTCGTCGCGTTCGCTGCAGATGATTTGAGAACCGTCTGTGATAACCTTATTGTCATATTTAGCTTCGAAATACTCGGAGAAGTCCTGAGCGTTAACAGAGAGAGCTGCGGCGGCAAGGCCTGCGAAAAGTAAAAGTTTCTTCATATTGTTGTTTGTTTAAATGTTTTCTTTTCCTTTCAATGAGATGTATGGTCAGAACAGATTATGTTCTCCCGGAAACATTATAGCCGGAAACATTAAAGTTTTGTGAGCTACGCGGGTAAAAGACGATACACATCTGTTGTGAATGCAAACTTACAAACTTTTAAAATTGTCTGCAAATCGGATATGTGAAAATTTTAAAAAATAGATATAAAAACATGATAAATGAATCTGAAAATATTGACGGCAGACTCTTAAATGTCAAAAAAAATCATTATTTTTGCAGTGCAAATCAGTCATTAACGGATTTAAAAAATGTCAAAATTGTCCGGAGTATAATCCAATTGTGAGTATGGATTGTTAAAGACTGAGAAATAGAAGAATGCCGGTCTTCCGGAAAATGTTGAGAACAGTTTTAAACAGGTAAAAATATAAACCCCAAAATTCTAAAGCTACTATGGCAGAATTAGATTTATCCCGCTACGGGATTAAGGATGTAAAAAAGATCATCCACAACCCCTCTTACGAAGAATTATTTAAGGATGAAACCAATCCGGAACTCAAGGGTTTTGAGAAAGGAATTGAGACCGACCTTGGAGCTGTTGACGTTTTTACAGGCGTCTACACCGGTCGTTCGCCCAAGGATAAATATCTGGTAAAGGATGAGGAGACAGAAAATACCGTATGGTGGACCACAGACGAGTATAAGAATGATAATAAACCCATCACGACTGAAGTATGGGATCATCTCCGTGAAAAAGCGGTTAAGGAGCTTTCAGACAAGGTTCTTTATGTAGTTGATTGTTATTGTGGAGCTAACCCTTCCACTCGTCTTCGCGTGCGCTTCATCATGGAAGTGGCATGGCAGGCTCACTTCGTGACCAATATGTTCATCCGTCCCTCAAAGGAAGAATTGGAGGACTTTGAGCCCGATTTCGTAGTATTCAACGCATCAAAGGCTAAGGTTGAGGATTATAAAGAATTAGGTCTCCATTCAGAGACTGTTGTAGCGTTCAATATTAAGGAGCGTCAGCAAGTTATTCTTAATACTTGGTATGGCGGTGAGATGAAGAAGGGTCTTTTCTCAATGATGAACTACTTCAATCCTCTTCGTGGCATTGCTTCAATGCACTGCTCTGCCAATACCGATCTTGAAGGGAAGAATACAGCCGTATTCTTCGGTCTTTCCGGAACAGGAAAGACAACTCTTTCAACCGACCCGAAACGTCTTCTCATCGGTGACGACGAACATGGTTGGGATGATGACGGGGTCTTCAACTATGAGGGTGGTTGCTATGCCAAAGTAATTGACCTTGATAAGGAATCAGAACCCGATATTTACAACGCTATCACACGCGATGCACTTCTCGAAAATGTGACAGTGCTTCCCGATGGGAAATGTGATTTCCATGATAAGAGTGTAACTGAGAATACACGTGTATCTTATCCTATCTATCACATCAAGAATATCGTTAAGCCCGTGTCCAAGGGTCCGGCTGCAGAGCGTGTAATCTTCCTTTCAGCCGACGCGTTCGGAGTGCTTCCTCCGGTTGCAATCCTTAATAACGAGCAGGCAAAATATTACTTCCTTTCCGGCTTCACGGCAAAGCTTGCCGGAACCGAACGCGGTATTACCGAGCCTACTCCTACCTTCTCAGCATGCTTCGGCCAGGCTTTCCTTTCTCTCCATCCTACAAAATATGCAGAGGAATTGGTGAAGAAGATGAATCTCAGCGGTGCCAAGGCCTATCTTGTGAATACCGGTTGGAATGGCACAGGGAAGCGTATCTCAATTAAAGACACACGCGGTATCATTGATGATATCCTCAACGGTGACATAGATAAGGCTCCTACAAAGGTACTTCCTTACTTTGACTTTGTAATCCCGACGGAATTGCCCGGAGTAGATCCCAAGATTCTTGATCCGCGTGACACTTACGCTGATCCTAAGGAGTGGGATGAGAAGGCACAGAAGCTCGCCGGAATGTTTATCGAAAACTTCAAGAAGTTTGAGAACAACGAGGCCGGCAAAGCCCTTGTAGCCGCAGGTCCGCACATTTGATTCTCAAATCTCATTGTTGAGATTTAATTACAGATAACCGAGGGTGTTTCAAAATGATCATTTTGAAACACCCTCAATTATTATGATACGTCAGGTGTGAAATTATTAATTATTTCCCTTCTTTGATGGTATTGACGATGAGGTTGGCGGCGTAGTCGGAGGCAATGAAGGTGCCTAATTTGCGTCGCAGGGCCTTGTAGTCGGAAAGCTGTCGGTCTCGTCGCGGAGATGGCTGCAGAAGCGGGGAGAGCTCGCGTGAGATGGCAGTGGGAGTGCAGAAGTGCAGAAGCAATTCCGGAACCATCGGATTCCCAACAATCAGGTTTGGCAAAGACACATATTTCACTTTGAGGAGCTTCTCCATAATCTTGTATGAAAGTGCTGAGCCGTTAGCGCGATAGCACACCACCTGTGGAGTCCCTATCAAGGCAGTTTCAAGAGTGGCGGTTCCGGAAGTGACCAGAGCCGCTTTGCTATATTTCACCAGAGTGTGGGTTGAACCGAAGACTATTGTCAGTCCGGGGTCTTGCGCGACTTCACGATAGAACTTTTCGGGGATAGAGGGGGCGCCGGCAACTATATACTGGAATTCGGGATACTTCTTTGCGGCCTCGATCATAAGAGGAAGGTTGTTGCTTATTTCACTGCGGCGGGAGCCTGGAAGAAGAGCTATTAGCGGACGTTCGTCTGTGATGCCATTGCGCTCACGGAAATGACGCAGGGGAGCTATATGCTTCAGGGAATAGTCAATCTCCTCAACCGTGGGATTCCCCACGTAGACTGCCTTATTGAAATCATGCTTCTTAAAGTAAGGGATTTCAAAGGGGAGGATAGAGTGAAGGCGATCAATATTTTTTTTCATTGACGGAATGCGCCACTCTTTCCATGCCCATACTTTCGGAGAGATATAGTATTCAGTCCGTATGCCGTGTTTATGGGCAAATTTAGCAAGCTTGAGATTGAATCCGGGGAAGTCAATCAGGATTAAAACATCAGGTCTGAAGTCCAGAAGAAGGCGTTTTGCCATCTTGAGATTCCGCCAGATTGCCGGGAGTTTACGGATGACTTCGCTGAATCCCATCACATTCATCTCCTTATAGTGGAGATTAGGGGAGCGTCTTGCAGCGTTAGCCATGAGGTCACCTCCGAAGAATCGGAAGTCTGCTTCCGAATCCAGTTCAGATATTGCTTTGATAAGACGGGAGCCGTGGAGATCTCCGCTGGCTTCTCCCGCCACTAACATATATTTCATTTGAAATCAGTACAATATGTTTGATACGACCGGAGAGAGTGATGGGTCGGTGAGCATAGTTAAGCCTGAGGAGGGAGCAGCATCATAAAGTTATAAACGCTAATTTAGAAAAAAATTATGAAACAGCCAATTTTGACGAGTATCCCGAAAAATGAAAATTAAAGGGGGTTGCGCCTTATAATGCACTAAACTTCCTGATTGATGCGTTATTGAAGAAAGATAATCAATTGATCGCAGATCAGCCTTTTATATGCGCTCCTTCCTTTATTGTATGATATTAATCCTGGGGATTGTGGCAAACGGGTGTATTTCAGACGGATTCACGAATTCTCCATCGGATATATTGTCATTCTCCACCGACACAGTAAGTTTTGACACGGTATTCACCGGCGTCGGGACGCCTACAGCACGTCTAAAGGTATATAACCGGGCTAAGAAGTCTGTCAACATCTCATCCATCAGCTTCAGCAAAGATGACGGCACATTTCAGATGAATGTGGACGGGGTCAGCGGAAAGCGCTTTTCCGATGTGGAGATAAGAGGGGGCGACAGCATCTTCGTGTTTATAGAATGTCTGATTCCGGAGGGAAGTTCTGCTACCCCTTCGCTTGTCGAAGATAAGGTAGTGTTCGTGACCAACGGGGTGTCGCAGGATGTTCTGGTGGAAGCCTGGGGTCAGAATGTGACACGCCTTAAGGGAGTCAACATAAAAGAGGATATGCGGCTTACGGCCGACCGACCATATATTGTGTTTGACTCATTGACTGTCGAACAGGGTGCCACACTAAGGATAGACCCGGGAGTGCAGTTGTTGTTTCATGACAAGGCTTCCATGCGTGTGCGCGGAAAAATAGAAGCAATCGGCGAGGTCGGAAGGATGATAGATATGCGTGGCGACCGTCTTGACAATGTGTTGCCAAATGTAGGGTATGACATATTGGCCGGTCAGTGGAAAGGTATCACAATAGAGGCTGAATCGTTTGACAACAGACTGGAATATGTGGATATGCGCTCCACGGAGCATGGATTAGTGGTGGATTCCTGTGGTAATCTTGAAAGGAGCAAACTTCTGATTGTGAATTCCTGGTTGCATAATTCTCAGGAATCGGCCCTGAAGTCGGAGTATGCCAAGGTGGATGCTTACGGTTCTGTATTCTCAGAATCGGCCGGTGCAACCGTATCATTGAAGGGTGGAAGTCATGAATTTGTACAATGCACATTAGCCAACTATTATCTGTTCTCAGCCATCTCCTCTCCGATATTGTCGCTTTACCATTGTTTGCCGGCAGACAAGGAGGAAGACCCCATGAATGATAATCCCCTGATGAGGGCGAATTTTGAGAATGGTATCATATATGGCCTTGCAAAGGATTTGAATATAGGAGATTTTGCAGACAGTGATGTCTATATGCGGAATATGCTCCTGAAATCCAATGGTGAGGATGATGAGCATTTTATAGATTGTGTATGGGGAGAAGACCCTCTCTTTAAGACCGACAGACCGAGTTATTATTTCAATTATAGGGTTCAGGAAGATTCTCCGGCAATCGGTGCAGGTAACTATGGATATGTCGTACCGCTCTGTGAAAGGGATATGGATGGCAATTTAAGACAGAATCCCCCTACACTCGGTGCATATTGTTATGTGGAGGAAGAGAAGGATAAATAGTCATGGTCAGTATAATTACGGCAATATATAATCAGCTCCCGATGAACCGTCTTTACTACGAGACGATAAAGAAACATACGGATGGCGATTGGGAACTGATAATAATTGACAATGGTTCAACCGACGGTTCTCCGGAATTTTTTGAGAAACTCGGCGACAGCCGGATAAGGGTTATACGCAACGATGGTAATTATTCTTATCCCTATTGTCAGAATAAGGGTATAAGTCATGCCCGGGGTGAAGTCTTGGCCTTTCTCAATAATGATATACTTCTTCCTCCCCATTGGGATTCCAGAGTGGGTCAGGTGTTAGGAAAGAATGGTTATGAAGTGTTGTCAGTTTCCTCAAACGATCATCTTCCTTCAAAATCCGAGACAAAACGTTTGGCTCACAGATTCAAGAGAATCAAATACCCTTTGTTGTCGCTATTCGGTTCACGTAAATGGGTCTTAAAACTCATCACCCGGCTGACCTACGGAAATTGGGATAAGTTTACCGGGAATATATGGGAAAAATATGGCACAGGGCTGACACGTGGCTTCTCCGGTTCGGTAGTGATAATGAGTCGTAAAGGAATAGAGCTCTTCGGCGGGTGGGATCCCTCGCAACAGGGGGCCGATTTTGACATGTATCTCCGCACTTCTAAGCGATGGGAGGAAAAAGGAGATGTAAAGCCTATGTCATTAGTGGGGGGAGTCTTCTCCCATCATTTCCGTCGCCTGACTATGAGGGAGAGTTATCCTCCCTTTAAAGATGTCGACAAGTTGATGCCGCTTGAAGAGAAATGGGATAAAGAAACAAGAGAAAAATATCTTTCCCTTATGGAGTAATCCGCAGATGAAAATGATAAAAAAGGTCCTTTCCGGCAGATGATGTGGGAAAGGACCTTTTGTTTAGCTACTGTTGCGACAAAAGCCTCAGAATGTTGCCTTGAAGCCGTTGAAAGAGTTGGGTACCACTATGCTCAGACGTCGAGTCTCAGCATCGTAAGTCCAACCGTAAAGTCTGATACTTTTGAGCGACACACCTTCCTGAAGTTCGGTGCCATCCTCAGCCACCACTTTGCCCGGAGCCTTCGCAACATTCTCAATCTCGAAGGTGAAGGAGCGATATGAAGGCTTGTCGGAATAGTCACCATTTTCCCGGAATGAGATTTCAAGTTCTTTAGAATTCATCTTTCCACGGAAGGTGGTCAACGAAAATGCATTGTCCGCCAGAGAAGTCGGAGATTTGCGGTCGTCATCATAAAGAGTGTAGGATGTTTCGGAATCTGATGGGAAATATTTAATAGTCAGAAACATCGGGTTGTATTCGGATGTATTGTTGAGGGGGAGGGTATATTGGGGTATGAAAGCTCCTGCCTTTACGAACAGGGGAAGACGATCCAACGGAGCTTTAACGGAATACTCTTTTCCGCCTGCGTATGAAACAGCGGGATTATACCAGTCAAACCATTTTCCGGCGGGGAAGAGCACCTTGCGTCCGGTTGCGCCCTTCTTCATTACGGGAGCTACCAGCACTTCGTCTCCCCAAAGGTATTCATCAGTGATATTCGCAAATTTGTCACCCGGATTCTCGCCTCTGAAATTCAGGGGGCGTGCCAGCGGAAGGCCGAATGCGGCGTTCTCGTATGCCAGGGTATAGTTATAGGGGAGCCATTCGTATCTCATTTTAATGAACCTGCGTAGAATATCCTCCTTTTCGGGGAAATTGAACGGTTCGGGTTGCAGTTGCGCGTGCGTGCGGAGGACAGGCGTGAAGACGCCCATCTGAAGCCAACGGGTATAAAGCTCCGGGTCAAGAGGAGCGGACGGGTCAACGGCAAATCCACCGATGTCAGAACTCATATATCCCAGTCCGGAAAGACCGGAGTTGAGCATCAGTTTCACCTGGGGTCCGAAACCTTCCCAGGAGCGGGCAACGTCTGTAGTCCAGGGGAATACGGAATAACGTTGCAGGCCGGCAGTGCCACCGCGCATCATTAGCAACGGGCGTGTCTCCGGGAAATCGGCACGAAGTCCGTCGTATATCAGTCGCGACCATTCATTGCCATAGACGTTGTGATATTGTTCCGCTGTAAGTCCGTTATGGTGCATGATTGTCAGAGGGTGTACTTCCGGTTCGCCAAGGTCTCCCCACCAACCGGCAATTCCTTCGGAAGTGAGAGGACGAAGGCGGTTCCAAAGCCATGTACGGGTATCGGGGTTTGAGATATCAAACATTCCGGCTTCTCCTACCCATGTGGTGACATCATGCACATTTCCGTCAGCATCTTTTGTCAGCATTCCTTGTGAAGCAAGAGTGTTGTAGTTGTCGATAGCACCCTTCTTGTTAATATAAGGCTGAGTGATATTGACCACATTTATTCCGAGACTTTTGAGAGAATCAAGCATCCCTTTATGGTCGGGCCATTTCTGTTTGTCCCATTCGAGACGTCCCATGTCGGTTTCAACTCCATACCAGTATAGGTCAAGCACCAGACCGTCAAGCGGGTATCCGTGGCGACGCAGGGTGTCTACAGCTCCGAGCGTTTCTGCTTGATTATGATAGCCATATTTGGAAGTGATGTATCCGAGCGCCCAGAAGGGGGGGAGATCCTGATGGCCTGTCAGGTCTGCATATTTTTCTGTATTCCCTGCCAGAGTCCCCTTTCCGTTGATGAAATAATATGATAAGGGGTAAGGCGTTTCGGAGGTGTAAATCAGCGTGTCGCCCGGAGTCATCACGGCAGAGGTGAAGTCATCGAAAAGAACTCCATACCCTTTGTCGGAGGAGAACCAGGGGACTGTGATACCCATCTGGGAAATCCGGGGGTCGCCTTCGCCATAACCGTAGTTCTGCCGGTTATACATCACCAGGGTGTCATTTCCGAGAGCAAGACGATGGCCTCGCTCACCGGCACCATAGATGTTTTCACCTTTGTTTCCTAATAGAGTTACGGTCTTAAGGAAATTATCGTTGTTGACCCCTTCGGCCTCACGAAGAAGGAGGTTGCCGAGATTGTCGAAGAAGGACACCTTGCCGGAATTGCGCTCGACGACAATGCGGGTGGACTCTGATAGAATAACAAGAGAATCATTGTCGGAGAAAGTTCTTAATTCCGGATTTACAGATGACATGATCGCACTTTGCGACTCAAGGAAAGGGAGCAAAGAGTCGGCCGGCAGGGTTGTAACCTTAAAGATGTCGGAGGAGATAGGTTCAATTTCCACAATTCCTTTATCGGTAGGCACCTGAAAAGGGAGAGGGGAAGAGTTGACGGCGGAGATAGCTCCGGCAACGCAGACGGCGGCAAGTGCCGCCGTCAGGATATGAGAATATAGTTTCATGGTCCGTAGCTTTAAAGTTCGATGTCACCGTTGGTTATGACATGCCAGGGAAGACCGGACTTGGCAAGCATCTCCAGGAATGGGTCGGGATTGAACTCTTCAACGTTATGCACACCGGGCTTTACCCACTGGCCGGTAAGGAACATATATGCCCCCACCATGGCCGGCACACCGGTAGTGTAGCTTACGGCCTGGGCACCGGTCTCCCTGTATGCTTCTTCGTGAGAGCAGTTGTTATAGATATAATAAGTAGATTCCTTTCCCTCCTTGTCAAGACCGCGGATACGACATCCGATTGAAGTCTCGCCGGTGTAGTTTTCACCGAGAGAGCCGGGGTCGGGAAGCACAGCCTTGAGGAATTGGATAGGGATGATTTCGCGTCCTTCATACATCACGGGGTCAATACGCGCCATTCCGATGTCTTGGATCACACGGAGGTGAGTGATGTATTCCTGTCCGAAGGTCATCCAGAAACGTGCGCGACGGATTGTCGGGAAGTTCTGAACCAATGATTCCAGCTCTTCGTGATAGAGAAGATATGACTCTCTCTCCCCTATGTTGGGATAATTAAGCGGACGGTGAATTTCAAGGTTTTCGGTTTCAATCCATTTCCCGTCTTCCCAATATTTACCTTTCTGAGTGATTTCTCGAATGTTGATTTCGGGGTTGAAGTTGGTGGCGAAAGCTTTGCCATGGTTCCCGGCGTTGCAGTCTACGATATCAAGATATCTCATTTCGGAGAAGTGATGCTTGGCGGCGTAAGCCACGAACACAGCAGAAACTCCGGGGTCGAAGCCACAACCGAGAATAGCTGTGAGACCTGCTTTTTCAAATCTTTCGCGATAGGCCCATTGCCATGAGTATTCGAAATGGGCCTCATCTTTAGGCTCATAGTTGGCGGTGTCCAGATAGTTGACTCCACATTTCAGGCAGGCTTCCATGATTGTGAGGTCCTGATAGGGGAGGGCAACGTTAATGCAGATGTCAGGGCGGTGTTTTTCAAATAGCGCCACAATTTCTTCAACGATGTCGGCGTCTACACGGTCGGTGACGATGTTGGAGGCACCGATTTTCTCAGCGAGACGGTCACACTTCTCCTTGGTGCGGGATGCGAGCACAATCTCATTGAACACTTCCGGATGTTGCGCACACTTGTGGGCTACAACTGAGCCGACCCCTCCGGCTCCTATGATGACAACTTTTCCCATAGATTTACGTTTGATTAAATTCAAATGAGCGAATGAAGAACAAAATTAACAAAAATATTTGTAAATTTGCAGTTTCAGAAATTATTCTTTTCTGACAATCAGAAAGCAGTCATGATTTTATGGATATGAAAGAAGACAATATAGCCGGGGAATCCCTGAAAGAGTCTGCGGAAGAGCTTGAGGGAGGTAGGAAAGCCCCCTTGTGGAAGCGGCTTATGGGCTTGGCTTTGCGCTATCTGGTGCCTCTGTTGCTGACGGTGGCCTTGGTGTGGTACATGTTTCAGAAGGTAGATTTCTCGGACATGATGGATATCATCCGTCATGGAGCGAACTATTATTGGATTCTGTGTGCCATGGGTATCAGTGTTCTTTCCCATGTGTGTCGTGCGGCCCGCTGGCGCCTGCAGCTGAAGGCCTTGGGAATCAAGCCCCCGTTTATGGCCTTATGCTGCTCTATCTTTGGTTGCTATGCCCTCAATCTGGTCTTCCCTCGTTTGGGAGAGGTGTGGCGCTGCACTTATATTTCCAATCGTCAGAAAGCACCGTTTACTACGGTCTTGGGTTCGATGGTTGCCGACCGACTGGCAGATACGGTGATGGTCGGACTCCTTACAGTCCTGACATTCGTCGTAGCTACCCGGGCTATCAATGACTTCCTTGTGAAATATCCAATAGGGAAGGACCTTGTGGAATTGGTTTCCAATCCAATGTTCTGGATTGTCATTGGTGCGGGTGTTTTGATTGTGTGGTGTATGTTTTATTTTCTACGCCACACGTCTGTGATTAAGAAAGTGAGGGAATGGACAGGCCAGCTGTGGCAAGGTTTTACGGCCGTGCTCCATATGGAGGGCCGGGGAATGTTTCTCGTCTACACTTTAGCAATCTGGAGTTGCTATTTCATACAGCTCTATGTGGCGTTCTATGCTTTCAGTTTTACCGCCGCACTCTGCCATGAACAGGGTCTGGCATGGGGTCTGGTGCCATGTCTTGTAGCATTTGTGCTTTCATCCATCGGTATGGCCGTTCCCTCAAATGGAGGTTTGGGACCATGGAATATCGCCGTGATGTTCGGTCTGGCTGTTTATGGAATATCCGACCAGGACGGCACAGCTTTCTCAATGCTCCAATGGTCCGGCCAGACTGTGATGCTTATCATTCTGGGAATCTATACGATGATATATATTTCACTTTCCAATCCTTCGCGTAAGAAGGGAAATGCAGAAGCTCATGTTTGATATAGAAGAAGAGAAGGAGCGTGACGATTTTTTTGAAAGTCCGCCGCCTGAGGAAAAACCGAAGGTTGAGAAGAAACCGGAATTCAAGTCAGACGACCCGGGATATTGGGAACAGGAGGAGTCGGAATGGGAGCATCTGCGACCTCACAATCATTTTAAACTGTATGCCTGGTTGGGGGTCAGTCTGTTGATTATTGTGATAATGATTGGAGTATACCTCCGGTTCTATTCGGCAAAAGTGGAGGATGCGGATATGTACGGATACGTGGAGAGTATTCGCAGGGAGGGTACGGTCTTTAAAACATACGAAGGTGTTCTTCTCCCTTACCGTGAGATAATGGACACCACAAGGGTCTATCGGGAAGATTTCATATTCTCGGTAGAGGCTGACAGCCTGGCAATAGAGATTAAGAAATTGTCACGCAGCGGAGTGCCGGTAAGGCTGGGATATGTGGAATATCACTCCACTTTGCCATGGAGAGGTAAAAGCAGGGTTGTTGTGACGGAAGTGGAGAGAGTGGATCCTAAAGTTATTCTTCCTCCTGAGTTCAGACCTGAGTTCACACCTGAATATCAGCCTGAGCAGCAAACTGAGGGAACTCCGGAGTAGTCTTATTCTTGCACGGGCAGGATGAATTCTATTTCTTTGAAGGCGAAGGAGGAAATGGTGCCGTCTTCAAACTTCAGGGATATGGGACCGGAGGAGTCAACGTTGACGATTCGGGCATTTCTCTCTCTGTTTTCAGCTACGATGCGATAGGGATGGAAGTTTCCGTCCCCCCGATATAAATTAGCCATAAAAGAGGAATGGAGAGCTTCGCGACCGTCGGGTGTGGAAACCAACGGGAGAAGATTATCAAGTTCTTGGCAAAGTGTGGCTGTAATGTCCGGGATTGAGAATTCATGGCCGGCAATATCAGCCATTGAAACGGGATTCGGAGCGTTGCTTCTGAAAACTCTCTGATTGATATTAAGGCCGGCACCGGCAATGGTGCGGTCAATGGATTCAGGATTGCTTATGGCATGGTCTATAAGTATTCCACAGATTTTTTTGTGCCCGACGTAGATATCGTTGGGCCATTTTATTTTTGCTAAAATGCCGTAACGGCTGAGAGTGTTCAGGATAGCAAGCGAGAGAGCTTCGCTGATGGCAAATTGCAGACGCGGGGGGAGATTCTGGGGATAGTGAAGGAAACTGAAAGTAAGGTTTTTATCTGGTTCGGCTTCCCAGGAATTTCCGCGTTGGCCCCGTCCTGCAGTCTGTGCGCGTGCGATTATGAGAGTGTCAGGCTCAATTTCAGAAACGTTGTTTTTCAGCCAGGTATGGGTTGACTCAAGTTCGGTGTATATCTTAGTTTTCATGGCATGAAAGAAACGGTTCGGGAGCCGTCAGGCTCTTCATGGATATTGACTTCGAGAGTGTCTTCCGGGAGCAGAGGAGCGATGATGTCGGGCCATTCTATAAGGCATAGATTGCCGGAATAAAGGTAGTCCTCCGTGCCCATATCCATAGCCTCTTCAAGTTCCTCAAGACGATAGCAGTCAAAATGGAATATTTTCCTGTCGGAATTCTTAATACTGTATTCGTTGACAATAGCGAAGGTAGGACTTGAGGGTTCGTCTTCTATTCCGGCCTGACGACAGATTTCGGAAATGAAGGTTGTTTTTCCTACACCCATTCCGGCAGAAAAGGTGATGACTTTATGACTGCCTATTTTCTTAAGAAACGTGCGTGCCGCTTCCGGGATGTCCGAGAGGGAGTTTATTCTGATTTCCATAACAGGAACATGAAGTATTAAAGGAAACGTTTGTGTTTAAAGTAGAAATACAGGAGAGCTTTGGCATGAAGCCTTGATTGGCGGGAAAACGGTCTCTTACGGCTTGAACGTTGCCAGTCGTGGATGATGGAGAGAGAGGGGAGATAGTCAACAGTAAAGCCGGCTTTACGCATGCGGATGCAGAAGTCAGCGTCTTCCGGCCCGAAAAATATCTCCGGGTCTAACATGCCGACGTGTGAGAGGGAATTGCGTGAAATCATCTGGCAAGCTCCTATGAGATAGAAGGGATGGAGCGCTTGCATGGCTTCGCGTTCGGAGGGTGATGTTTTGGAGGAAAAGAGGTGCCTGATTTTCTGGAGAATACCCGGGAACGGTTTGGCGGAATTTTGCAACGTGCCGTCGGGGGCAATGAGAGATGGAGCCGCTAATCCACATTCCGGTGACTGCTTCATGTGGGATATCAGTCCTTCGATGGCTTCTGCCGAAGGAATGGTGTCGTTGTCGAGAATCAGTATATATTCCCCTTTACATTTCTGAAGACCGAGGTTGCGTCCTCTTGCCACTCCCACATTCTCCGGAGAGGAGATAAGGGTGAACATGTTGCCCCAGCCGGAAGTCAGAGCGGAGATTGCCGGATATGAAGCATCGTCCGACCCATTATCAATCATCACGACTTCCCAGGGCTCCAATGAGAGTGCTTTTCCACGAATCAGAGGGTCAATCGCGTTGAACAGCCGAAGAGTCACTTCCGGCTGACTGCAGGTCAGAACTATGATAGAGAGCTGCATGAATGATTAATGGAATAGTTTGAGCTTTAATGCTTTGGCCGCGCTTATAAACTCGGTGAAGGAGGAGAAGCGTCGAATCTGTTTCCAGATAAAAGCAGGGTCAAGGAAAAAACTCAGATTGTTTTGGAAAAGAAGCTTTTCCATCTGTTTTGCCGAGAGATTGGGGAGATTGAGGATTGATTCATGCTGCACGTCGGTAGGACGGTATTCATCACCCTTTATCCATCCGTTCTCCTTGCAGGTCTTGTAATATTCCGTGCCGGGGAAAGGAGACACGATGTTAAACATCACCTGGTCCACTTTCAGGCGTTTTGCTTCGCGGAAGGTCTGCCGCACGGTTGCAGTAGTCTCAAGCGGAGAACATCCGATGAGGATGTTCAGCTTAACGGGAACGTTATATTTCTTGAGGAGATTGACAGCGCGATAGATGTCGGCAGGAGTGATTCCCTTATTTATACTTTTCAGGATGTCGGCATCGAAGGATTCCACCCCGAGGTCAACATACATACACCCGGATTCACCGAGCATGCGGGCTATGGGTTCGGTGATAGCGTCAACGCGCGCCTGGCAACCCCATTTCATGCCATGTCGGCGCAGCGGCTTGCAGATTTCGGCGGTGCGGGTTTCATTCCAGATGAAATTGTCGTCCATAAATCCGATAGCCTTATAGCCTTGTGAAGCCAGAAGATTGATCTCTTCTGTCACATTTTCTACCGACCGAAATCCGATAGTCGGCTTGCGGTTGTTGTTGGCAGGGTCGGCTTTGAATTCAATTTCGCGGGCAAATGTCAGTGAAGATGGGACACAGTATTTGCATCCGTAGGGGCAATTGCGCGATGTGAACATCGTGGTGTAAGGGCCTGTCTTAAGTTTGGGATTATGATACACCTGATCTCCCAGAAGGTCTCTCGCAGGGAAGGGGAGCGCATCTAAATCCTTGATAAGAGGGCGCGGAGGGTTGGTGGTCACCTTGCCGTCGTTCAGAAATGTAAGCCCTTTTATTCCGGAAAGTGTTTCCTGGGTAGGGCGGGGATTCCCTGACAGTACTTTAAAGAATTCTACGGCAGTGGCTTCCGGTTCTCCACGGAGGATATAGACATTCCTGTCGGCAAGGCATTTATGAGGAAAGTAGGTTGGGCCCGGTCCACACATCACGATAGGGATTAGAGGATGACTCTTCCTGATGTCGGCAACTGCTCGGAGGTCACTTTCTATCGATAGATTGACCATCCAGATGATATATGCATCGGAATCATCGTTTGCAATGAAGTTTCTGAAATCAGCAAACGAATGATTATGAAACACGAAATCTTTGTAGGCAACATCATAACCCTCGTTACGCAACACGGCAGCCAGCGTAAGTTCATAGATATTAATCATGGGGTAGACAACACGGGTGCATCCGGCGGATCGTTCAGCCGGTTGCGGGTTGTCGTAACAGGGTGGAATAAGGAATGTAATCTTCATATTCGGATGTGTCTGAATGGTGGGAGAAAGGCACTTTCTTTAATGTTTTCTAATAAAATCAACGTAATCAAAATAAAAAAATTATATTTGCAATATAGTAGGAGGGTCGTTATGCAGATAATAGAAATAGAAGATATAAGAGATGAGAGGGTTCGGGAATACGCCGGCTTGACAGAGAGGGAATTGCGTAGAGGGGAGAAGGGATTCTCCGGATTGTTTATCGCAGAGAGCCCGAAGGTTATACGTGTAGCGCTGGCGAGTGGTTGTCGGCCGGTGTCTTTCCTTTGTGAGAGAAAGCATATCGAGGGGGATGCGCGTGATATTCTAGAGAAGACGGATGTGCCTGTTTTCACAGGTGAACGCAAGGTTTTGGAAAAGCTGACCGGGTATGTCCTGACTCGAGGGGTTTTATGCGCTATGGAGCGTCCTGTTCTGCCTGATGTCAGGGATTTGTGCAGGGATGCCCGTCGTGTGGCGGTCATAGACGGAGTGTGCGACACCACCAATATCGGAGCCATCTTCAGGTCTGCCGCCGCTTTGGGTATGGATGCGGTGTTGCTGACCGGGGGTAGTTGCGACCCTCTGAACAGAAGGTCGGTAAGAGTGTCTATGGGTTCGGTGTTTCTTGTGCCCTGGACGTGGATTGATAATCCTGTGGAGACACTCCGGGAGTTAGGGTTTGCAACAGCGGCAATGGCCTTGCGGGAGGATTCAGTCAATATAACCGATGAGAAATTGAATGGAGAGAAACGCCTGGCAGTTATCTTGGGGACGGAAGGAGACGGCCTGAGCAATCATATTATCGAGGGGTGCGACTATACGGTTTGTATTCCGATGGCTCATAATGTCGATTCATTAAATGTTGCTGCCGCCTCGGCAGTAGCATTCTTTCAGTTGTCGAAAAATAATGACCATCCTTGAGCCGATTGATAATAAGGGATGGCTGTCGGAGGGACTATGAGTCTGCATCTTTTGTAGGCTGTCGTGTCTGCAGGGGAAAAGATGAAGCTGTCGCAGTCAAAAGCCGGAGGTGTTTGTGAGGGCTGGGAGAGAAGGGTCATTGATGAACAACCGTTAAATATCAATTCTCCGAGCATGCGGCTGTTATTAGGCAGGCGTGCGGAAGTAAGCGACATGCAGTCGGCAAAGGCATAGCTCTCAATCTCAATTACGCTGTCCGGAATATAGATTTCCGATAGTGACAGGTCACGGCAGAAGGCGTTCAGTCCGATGTGGGTAAGGCCCTGAGGGAGAGCTACAGAGTCAAGAAGTTCGCAATATATGAAGGCAAAGGATTTGATGTCCTTAAGCTTTTTGGGCAGATTGATTCTTCTGAGGGAGGAACATTCGCGAAAAGTGCCTTCACGAATCTCTGTCACTCCCGTGGGGATAGAGATTTCGGAAAGGTTCTCGCATCCGGCAAAGGCATATTCACCGATGGATGTGCATTTTGAATTTCGTGGGAATACTACATGCCTGAGAGATTTGCAGTCGAAGAAGGCGAAGGGTGGAATGTGTCTGATGTCAGCGGGAATGGTGACAACTGTGTCTCCGGCTTTATAACCTATGGAGGATGCAAAAGAATGGTTTTGCAAAGGAGAAGGTTCAACGGAGGCGCTACACAAAAGAGTGAGAGGAATCAGAAGCAGTAATAAAAATCTCATGTTCAAAAATAGTTAAAAAAAGAGCGATTCAAAATAAAAAATAGGATAAATTTGTGAGAAGATTAAAAAATAGTTAACTTTGCGGAACAAAAAGGGGTCTGGTAGCTCAGCTGGATAGAGCAACAGCCTTCTAAGCTGTGGGTCCTGGGTTCGAATCCCAGCCGGATCACAAGAGGGTCAGTAACGACCCTCTTTTTTTATATCCCTATCGCAACATATTGCCAAATATTGTAGTATATCATATTGATATTTAGATGGTTGAAAATTCGAATCAATGCTAAGACGTGTCTCACCCTGAAAAAAGCTGACCCGTTTATGAGTCAACTTTTTTCAGGGCGAGACACCGGGTATGTCGGCAATGAGCTGAAGTCTATATATGAGCTGATGAAGAAGTGAATAATTTTTTTTAAATTTGCACTCGAAGCGCTCATCTGAGTTCATCTTTTTTATCTCTGATTTTATGAATGAGACAAATCTTGATAAACGATATGACATAGCAGTGGCCGGCACAGGATATGTCGGACTGAGTATCGCCACACTGCTCGCACAGCATAATCACGTCACGGCCGTAGATGTGGTGCCGGAAAAAGTGGAATTGATAAATAAGCGGCAATCACCCATCCAGGATGATTATATAGAGGAATACCTTCTGGAGAAGAATCTTGACCTTCGGGCCACACTTGACGGAGCGGAAGCCTATAAGAATGCAGACTTTGTGGTCATAGCCGCACCCACCAATTATGACCCCGTGAAAAATTATTTCGACACTCACTGCATTGAAGAGGTGATTGATCTTGTGCTGAGTGTGAACCCGGGGGCTGTAATGGTGATCAAATCCACTATTCCTGTAGGTTATTGCCGTTCACTCTATTCAGAATATGAGAAACGGGGAGTAAAGAGATTAAATCTGCTGTTTTTCCCTGAATTTCTCAGAGAAAGCAAGGCTCTCTACGATAATCTCTATCCTTCGCGCATAATAGCCGGAGTCCCCAAAATCATAGATAAACCGGAATTTTCAGATGAGAACAACGCCATCCTTAAGCTTACGGATATCGGGATGCTCGAGGAGAAAGCGGAGATATTCGCAGACCTGCTGAAGCAGGGAGCGATAAAAAAGGATATCCCCACAATTTTTATGGGATTGAAAGAGGCTGAGGCGGTGAAGCTGTTTGCCAACACTTATCTTGCCTTGCGCGTGAGCTATTTTAATGAACTTGACACTTACGCGGAGGTGAAAGGACTGGACTCCCGTTCAATAATTGAAGGAATAGGACTTGATCCTCGCATCGGCACTCACTACAACAACCCCTCCTTCGGCTACGGGGGATATTGCCTCCCCAAGGATTCCAAGCAATTGCTCGCCAATTATGCGGATGTGCCTCAGAACATGATGTCGGCGATTGTCGAGAGCAACCGCACGCGTAAGGATTTCATAGCAGACCAGGTGTTGAAAAAGGCAGGATATTATGACTATACGGCTGCCAATACTTACGGCACACGAAAAGAGGAAGAGTGTGTGATAGGAGTCTACCGCCTGACGATGAAGTCAAATTCCGACAATTTCCGGCAGTCGTCGATTCAGGGAGTCATGAAGCGCATCAAGGCCAAAGGGGCGACCGTCATAATCTATGAGCCAACCCTGGAAGACGGCACGACATTCTTCGGGAGCCGTGTGGTGAATAATCTGGAAGACTTCAAGCGGAAGAGCCGTGCGATAATCGCCAACCGAACCTCGGAGGAGCTTCAGGACGTTAAGGAGAAGGTCTATACACGCGACATCTTCAATCAGGATTAAGACTCCTTTCCACAAAAAAATGTTAATGCAAGGGCGGCGTATTTTCGAGGGATTTTCGCAAGTCGAAGA
>CAMWXI010000005.1 GCA_947178175.1 uncultured Porphyromonadaceae bacterium
ATATGGTGGTGATGGGTGCGCTTCTCGAAGCAATGCCTTATAAATTGCCGATGGAGAATGTCATCAAGGGCTTGAAGAAATCTCTTCCCGAACGCCACCACAAACTCATTCCTCTGAATGAGCAGGCAATCGAAAAGGGACGTTCCTTGCTTAAATAAGAATATCCTGATATAATTTAAAGGGGATATGTCGGAATTCAATCTGACATATCCCCTTTAAATTCAATATTTCTTCACTACTTGCGTTTAACAAATATATTCTTAACTCAGACCCCTCACCATAAATGTGTCAATTCCGGGGTCTCGGTCATCACCGGCAATCATAAATGAATCGAAGCAGTAGTAGGGGGAAGGAAAGCAATAAGATGGCAGGTGGCATCCGCAGAGGGGTGTTGCTTCAATCGGTCATGCTCATTATGGCGGCCATGGTGTTGCTCAGTGCCTGTTCCACAAAGAAGAATACCCCGATGTCGCGTCAATGGCAGGCTTTTACTACCCGCTACAACGTATATTATAATGGTTCGGAACATTTTAAGGAGACACTTAAGAGTATGGAGGATGGATATGAGGATGACTATTCCCGCACACTCCTGACACATCCGGCTGATGCAAGGGCCGACAGCAAATATCCCCAGCCATCCGGCGACTTCAAGCGTACGATAGAGAAGATGCAGAAAGCGATTCAGCTTCATTCCATCAAGAAGAAACCAGCCAAGAAGTCCGGTTCGGCAAAAGAGAAGGCATTTCGTGCAAGAGAGGAATTCAATCCATTTCTCCATAATGCGTGGATGACCATGGGGAAGGCCCAGTATTTTAATGGAGACTTTTTAGGAGCAGCATCAACATTTTTCTACATCTCAAAGCATTTCAAGTGGTTGCCGGAGACAGTCACGGAAGCTCAGCTATGGCAGGCACGTTCTTATTGTGCATTGGATTGGGATAATGAGGCGGAGAATGTGTTGCGCTTAGTTAAACCGGCCCAGCTCAAGACATCTGCCCTGACGAATCTGTATAATCTTGTACAGGCTTCTTTTCTTGTCCGTACGGATAAATATAAAGAGGCGATACCATATCTTAAGGAGAGTGCCGCAAAGGCCAAAGGTAGCCAGAAAAACCGGTTGTATTTTCTTCTGGGCCAGATGTATGAAAAGACCGGGAATAAGACTTTGGCCTATGAAGCGTTTAAAAAAGCAGGGAGTGGCGTCTCAACCGCATACCGTACCAAGTTTAACGCACGAATAAAACGGAGCGAGGTCTTCACCGGGAAGAATATTAAAGGAGAGGTCAACTCGTTGCGTTCTCTGACCCGCTACGAACGAAACAAGGAATTCCTTGACCAGATATATTATGCAATCGGAAATCTCTATATGAGTCGTAAAGACACCACAGAGGCATTGAAGAATTATCTGCTTGCCGTAGAGAAGTCCACGCGTAACGGCATAGACAAGGCAATGGCACAGTTGGCCTTGGGAAATATATATTTCACACGTCGGGAATATGTTAAGGCGCAGCCGTGTTATTCAGAAGCTGTGCCACAACTGAATAATAGCTTTCCAAATTATGATATGCTTAAGAAGCGCAGTGATGTGCTTGATGAGCTTGCGACGTATGCCGGAAATGTTGAGCTTCAGGACTCATTGCTTCAGCTTTCCGTCCTTCCGGAAGAGGAGCGTCTTAAGGTGTGTGAGCGTCTGGCCGCGGAGTTCATAAAAAAAGAGAAAGAAGAAGAGAAGGAGCGGCAGCTTCAGGAGGCATTGGCAAATCGCGAGGAGACAGCCTCTCCTATGGATAGTCAGAGTGGCCCCACAGGATTTCAGGCAAACTCCGACAAGTCATGGTATTTTTATAATACTATGACCAAGAACACCGGCAAGTCAGAATTCCAGCGTCGTTGGGGAGCAAGAAAACTTGAAGATGACTGGCGCCGCCGCAATAAGAGTTCTTATTCATTAGAGGAACCGGAGACTGAGGAAAACAGTGAATCAGATGAAAATCAGAATGTAGCGGCCACTGATTCGCTGACAACCGAACAGGCAGAGGCACAAAAGAAGGAGCAGGATCCGCACTATGCGGAGTATTATTTGCGTCAAATTCCGGCTACTCCCGAGCAGATACAGACTGCTAACGAGGTGATAGAGGAGGGCCTTTATAATATGGGCTTGATTCTCAAGGATAAACTTGAGGATTTCCCTGCGGCGCGTGCAGAGTTTACAGAGCTTAATGAGCGTTATCCCGACAACACCTACAGGTTGGAGGTATATTACAATCTCTATTTGATGGCAGTGCGGGAGGATGACACGGTGGAAGCAGAGAAGTGGAAAAATAAGATTCTTGAAGATTTCCCTGAATCTCCATATGGAGTCGCGATGCAGGACCCTGACTATTTTAATAAATTAAGACGGATGCATCAACTTCAGGAGGCGATGTATCAGGAGGCATATGACGCATATCTCGCAAACGATAATACCGAGGTTCACCGCCTCACAAAAGAGATGGAGACAGACTATCCTCTCTCTGCCATTTTGCCGAAGTTTGTGTTTATAGATGCGTTGTCATATCTCACGGAGGGAGACAATGAGCAGTTCCGTGAGCGGCTTCAGGAATTGTTGCAGAAGTGGCCTGAAACGGATATGACGCCCATGGCCGGCAGTATTCTGCAGGGACTTAAGGATGGAAAAGTGCCACATCAGGGGGTTAGCAATAACCGGGGATTGCTTTGGGACACACGACTGACCGGAAGCGGGGAAACTCCTGCCGGTTCAGACGGTCTCCCGGCCAACTTCGAGCGTGACCCTTCCAAGCCGCAGATATTTGTGTTGGCTTTCCCCAGGGATTCCGTCAGCTCCAACCAATTGCTATATGACGTGGCAAGATTTAATTTCTCCTCATTTGTGGTCAAGGACTTCGATTTGGAGCAGATGAGCTTCGGGAATGTAGGTCTGATAATTATCCGGGGATTTGAAAATCTGGCTGCTCTTGAGCATTACCGCACTGTGATGGCACGTTCCGACTTCCGGCTTCCGGAGGGGGTGCGCCCCATCATGATAAGCAAAGCCAACTTTGATCTGCTTCTCCGGGAGGGTCGTTCCTTTGAGGAATATTTCCGTTTCCAGGAGCAGAGTGAAGTAGAGGCTACCGAACAGAAGGTGCTGGGAGAAGCGGCTGAATCCCCTGAGCAAAAAGAGCCGGAGGAGCCATCGGAGCCGGCAGACCCGGAAATGCAGTCTGAACTGGCAGAGCCGACTGAACTGACTGAACCGGCGGAGCTATCAGAGCCCGGAGTGCCTACAGAGGATGCGGAGGGCGCGGAATAATCGGAAAATTTAGATTCAGAGAACAAAACCACTCCCCTCGCGGTTATTAATTGCGGAAAAGAATATAATTGAAGAATATGGAAAAAATACTATGGGCTGATGATGAAATCGACCTGTTGAAACCACATATATTATTTCTCAAGCAAAAAGGGTATGAGGTGAAAACTGTCTCCAATGGTCAGGATGCACTTGAAGCTTTGAATCATGAGCCGTTTTCACTTATTCTGCTGGATGAAAATATGCCCGGCATCTCAGGACTTGAAACACTGACGAGAATCAATCAGTCTCACCCGGAGATCCCGGTGATTATGATCACCAAGAGTGAGGAAGAGAATATCATGAATCAGGCTATCGGAAATAAGATTGCCGATTATCTCATCAAGCCGGTCAACCCCAGTCAGATTCTGTTGTCGATAAAGAAAAATCTACACAGCTCGGAATTGGTGGCGCAGCAGACAACGTCAGACTATCAGCAGGAATTTGCCAAGATATCCATGTTGATAAATTCCGCTGCTTCCATTGAGGACTGGATGCATGTTTACCGTCAGCTGGTATATTGGGAACTTAAGCTTTCCGACACTGATAAAGGGATGGACGAGCTGTTGCTGCTTCAGAAACGGGATGCTAATTCCAATTTCTGCAAATTCATAAAACGAAATTATGAAGAGTGGGTGTCATCGCCCGACAGCTATCAACCATTGATGAGCCATAAGGTGTTCAGAAGTAAGGTGTTCCCTTTGCTTGATGAAGGGAAAAAGGTATGCTTCGTGCTTATAGATAATTTCCGTCTTGACCAGTGGAAGGTGCTCCAGCCTTTATTGACGGATACATTTAACGTTGAGGAGCAGTTATACACCACCATCCTTCCTACATCCACACAGTATGCACGGAACGCCATTTTTGCCGGACTTATGCCCCTTCAGATACAGGAGATGTTTCCGGAGCTATGGGTGGATGAAGATGAGGATGAAGGGCTCAACAGGCATGAGAGGGAGCTGATAGCGACACAGTTTGAGCGTTTCCGCCGGCCAACAAAGTTTGTGTACACCAAACTTAATGATACCACAGGAGGTGAGAAATTCCTTGCGAAATTCGATTCTATGAAGGATGCGCCTCTTCACGTTTTGGTGTTGAACTTCATAGATATGCTCTCACATGCGCGAACAGAGTCAAAAATGATTCGTGAGCTCGCTAATTCAGATGCTGCCTATCGTTCGCTGACGGAGTCATGGTTTCGCCATTCTTCAACAATAGAGATTTTCCGGAAGATGGCGGAGGAGGGCTACACTATAATACTCACCACAGACCACGGCACAATCAGAGTTGACAATCCTATAAAGGTAGTTGGAGACAGAAACACCAATACCAACCTTCGTTATAAGGTAGGCAAGAATCTGAATTATAACCATAAGCAGGTGTATGAGATGACGAATCCGAAGAAATTCGGATTGCCGGCACCTAATCTGTCGAGCACCTTTATATATGCTTGCAATGAGGATTTCTTCTCCTATCCGAATAACTATAATTACTATGTCCAGTATTACACCGGCACCTTCCAACATGGAGGAATTTCCCTGCAGGAGATGTTGGTGCCGCTTGTGACTTTAACTCCGCGATGATGAGAAAAATATTACCGTTGCTCGTTCTGTCAGTTGTCGTATGGCTTTGTGCTTCAGCGCAGTTTAAAGGTTCGGTGGAAGCTAACTCTCCGCGTCCCGATGTGAGAGGGCCGTCGGCAAGTCTGGAAATAGTCAGCAATCGTCAGGCGTTGCGAAGTCTCGTGGAGCGCGCCGATTCCGGAGACATGGTTTCGATTTATCATCTTGCACGTCTGTATGACACGGGATATGACTCCATCCCTTGCGACACGATTGAAGCTATGCGCCTTTACCGGCGAGCCGCGGAGCTTAATTATCCTCCGGCTCAAAATCTATATGGTTTCCGACTTTATAATGGTATAGGAGGAGCGAAGGATATAAACGCCGGACTGGAATGGATAGAGAAAGCGGCATTAAACGGTGACCCTACGGCCACCAATAATCTTGGTTGGCTCCTTTTGGAAGGGGAGGGAGTGGAGCATGATGCGGAGAAGGCTGCCTTTTGGCTCACACGCAGTGCCCAAAACGGAGTTCCTTCGGCTATGATACTGCTTGGCGACCTCTATAGAGAGGGCAAAGGAGTTGAAAAGGCGGATACGGCACACGCTTTATCCCTTTATAACCGTGCCCTTGAGAGAGGAATGAGAGATGTATGGCCACGCATTTATTCAATGAAACATCAGGAATGGAGTCTGCTTCCACCGGAGGAGAAGGTGGCGGTGGGGATGTATTATTATCCACGGCTCGCACCTGAAATCGGTGTGAGGATTTTTGAGGCTGCCGCCACAGAGGGGAATGTGAAAAGTATGGCTCTGCTGGGAGATGCCCTGAGCCGAGGTGTGGGGATTGCTTATGACCATGCCAAATCCACAGACTATCTTTTTCGGGCCGCTAAGGGTGGCGACCCATATGCAGCATTTGTAATTGCTGAAATGCTCGAAATGTTTCCGGATGCTCTGAACGGACTCACTGATGATAATGACCTTAAGGATGCGCAGTCCTGGTATGAGAAAGCAGCTCAGAAGGGGGTGAGAACGGCTGAGGAAGCTACCCGCAATCTGCTTAATCCGGGATATTCTAATTAACGTCGGTTTGCGGGAGGAAACTCCGGGTTTTACTTCGGAGGATTGCTGACGGGGTGTTTTGCAGATAGGAAGAAAAGAAGTAACTTTGAAAAAATTTTATGGTATGAAAGTCGCTTTAATAGGTCATGGACGTATGGGCCGGCTCATAGAAACGATTCTGAAGGAGCGGGGATTAAGTGTGTCATGCATTATTGATGAGCATGATCAGGAGCTTTTTGACTCCCGTGAGTTTCGCGAGTCGGATGTTGCGATAGAATTCACCACTCCGGCAACAGCCGTGGATAATATACTGCATTGTTTTGCCGCTGGTGTGCCTGTGGTATGTGGCACTACAGGATGGACTGATTCCCTTCCCGAACTGAAGAAGATGTGTGAGGAGGGGAAAGGGACGCTTCTCTATGCCTCCAACTTCTCGGTCGGTGTCAACATCTTCCGTGCCGTCAACAGATATCTGGCACGGATAATGAATGATTTTGCAGAATATATCCCCTCTATGGAGGAGACGCATCATATTCACAAGCTTGATCATCCTTCAGGGACTGCCATAACATTGGCGGAGGAGATTGTGGAGGCTTCCGAACGCCTTAACGGCTGGAAGGAGCCGATTCCCGGTGAGAAACCTTTGGAGGATATGTTGGAGGTGGCACATGTGCGTCGCGGCGAAGTGCCGGGAATCCATGAGATTAAATGGGATAGTGATGCGGATACCATCACTCTGGTTCATTCTGCAAAGTCAAGACGAGGATTTGCTTCGGGAGCTGTCATGGCCGCTGAATGGCTTGCCGGGAAAAAGGGCTTTTTCACCATCTCCGATGTTCTCGCCTCCAAAACTCAAGGCCTATTCTGATGTTTTCTGATAATTGAGCAAAGTCATGTCTGTTTCTGAAAAAAAATATCACGACAAATTTTTATATGAACTCACAACCCGTCTGGGAAAGGTGAAGGGAACACGATGGTTGAGATTCCTGACAGTCACACTTCTTTTTATACTATTTGTGATTTGGATCGGAAATCCCTGGCTGCTACTCATATGGTTGTTGCTGTTTGACATCTATCTGACACAGTTTATCCCCTGGTCATGGTGGAAAAAGAAGAAGGGAGTCACCCGCACGTTCATGGCGTGGGTGGATGCAATAGTCTATGCCTTGGTGCTGGTATATATTATCTTTGCCTTTATAGGACAGAACTATAAGATTCCTTCATCTTCTCTCGAAAAATCACTGCTTGTTGGAGACTATCTTTGGGTAAGCAAGGTTATCTATGGGCCGCGTGTGCCACAGACTCCTCTCCATTTCCCCCTTGCGCAACACACTCTCCCAATTCTCAACACTAAGAGTTATATTGATAATCCGCAACTCGCATATCACCGGTTGCCGGGTCTGAGATCAGTGGAGCGGGGCGACATCGTGGTCTTCAATTTTCCTCAGGGCGACACGGTGCTGTCCGCCTTCCCTACAGAGGATTATTATATGATTCTGAATTCACTGACAGCTTCGGGTGTGAAAAATGCCAGAGAGTTTGTAAAGAATAATCCCGGGAAATTCGGAAATATAATAGTCAGACCGGTTGATCGTCGTGAGAACTATGTGAAACGTTGTGTAGGTCTGCCAGGGGAATTCATCTCCATGAGCAATGACACAATCTTTATTAACGGCAAGATGATTCCGGAGCCGGAGAATGTGCAGTATAATTATATCATTCCCGTCAAGGGAGCCATTTCCGCCGACAAATGGAAGGAATTAGGTGTCCGTCTTGAGGATGCCGGTCCCGAACCGTTGAAGAATGAATACACCGGTTTTCAATTTTATTCAGTGCCGTTGACTTCTAAAATGAAGAAGATTGTGGAAACATGGCCTGAGGTGACCGACAAACTTGTGAAGGAGACTGAAAGCGGTATGTTTATGACCGGAGGTGTCTTCCCGTTGGGGAACGATTATGGTTGGTCTCGCTCAACTACCACACCTTTCTGGATTCCCAAGCGTGGCGCTACACTTCATCTGACCCTCAATAATCTCCCTGTCTATCGCCGTGCAATAGAAACATATGAGGGGAATGATGTGAAGGTTGACGGTAACGGAAAAATCTTCATCAACGGAAAGCAGACTGATTATTATACCTTCAAGTTTGATTATTACTGGATGATGGGAGACAACCGTGATCGCTCGCTCGATTCCCGGTATTGGGGTTTTGTCCCGGAGGATCAGATTGTAGGTTCACCGATGTTCGTAATCGCTTCGTTTGATGAGGAGCGTGCCCTTACAGAGAAGGGGAAAATCAGGACAGACAGAATTTTTATTAATGCCAATCCGGATAAGGAGAAATTTAAAAAGTGAGTTTCCCGGCCTATCTCCCCTCTTTGCAGTCTGTGGTTTTAAGTGCCGACGCCCTTAAATCCAGTGAGCTTCCGCATCGGGAGCTGATGCGGACTCATATTGCGGTTGCGGGAGGTGTCCTCCCCTCTGAAGAGGATGGTGATTCATATTCAGGTATGAGGTTGAGTGTGCCTGTAGTAGGCGGCACTTCAGCCATTAAGCATACCTCTCCCCTTTCCTGGCAACTGTCAGACCATGGACGATGGGAGGAGGTCCATCTGCGGGGGATTGAGGCATCTTATGGAAAGACACCATATTTCGCTCATTTCTTTCCGCAACTGAAGGAGCTTATTCTCCATCATCCGTCATCTGCTATGGAGTTTAACGGAAAATTGCTCAGATGGATAGATGACTCGGCTTCTCTGACACGCAATTATTCAGCGCTGAGGGAACTCCTGATGACTAATCCGGAATTGTCAAGGCAGAAGCGCGACAGGCTTATTCGTCACACTTCTTGTTCTTTAAGCATCATAGACGCATTATTTCGCCTGGGCCCGGAACTGATATTTATCCTTCCGACGGCAGACCCTTAAAATATTTGAAGTTACTGTCCGTTTTATTTTTTAAGAACAAACACACTTCAAGCCTTATAACTTCTGACATTTCTTAAAGGTGACAATGACGAGTGACAAAATAAAGACTTTATCTCTCCGGAGAATATTGTTGGCTGTAATCATCATCGGATTCACGGCTGTATGTTGTCATGCCGAAAAGAAGAAAGGTCTTGCCAAGCTTGAGGGAGTCGGGAAGGAGACGGTTAAAACTCCGCAGGTGCCAATTAAAGCCTATACCGGTTTCTATCGTTTTGTGGACCAATATGGCGACACGTGCCGCATGACAATCATAAGGGATGTCTACGTCTATCCCCCCATGAAATTCAAGAACAAAAAGCAGGAGGAGTTCTATTGGCGCACGGTCAGGGATGTAAGGAAGACACTTCCCTATGCGAAATTGGCGTTTCAGGCGCTTAGTGAGACCTATGAGTATATCCAGACCATTCCTGACCCGAAAGTGCGGGAAAAGCACCTTAAAACGCTTGAGAAGGACATTCTTAACCAATACAAACCGGTGATAATGAAATTCACGAAGGGTCAGGGGAAAGTATTGCTTAAACTCATCAACAGGGAGACCGACCAATCTTCATACAATATAGTAAAGGCCTTTTTAGGGAGTTTCAGGGCATCTTTCTGGCAGACCTTCGGGAAATTTTTCGGCATGAATATGAAAGCCGGGTTTCATCCGGATAAAAATGATGAGGATGCCATCATTGACCGGGTTGCCAACCTCATAGAGCAAGGAGCCTTATGATCAAGGGGATTTATCAGTCCATGACTGAATATGATTTGACGGCTCCGGTGTGTGGCAAATCGCGTAACCGCGGAGAGATACGGAGTTAGGATTTTAAAATCATTTAAAATCTATTAGTCCCGACGATATTATATTATGCGTGGTGCATTAAAGAGAATAACAGTTTCGATATTGATATTGCCTATAAGATTTTATCAGATGGCGATCTCACCTCATTTCCCGGCTGCATGTCGTTACTCCCCTACATGCAGTCAATATGCTATTGAGGCATTGAGGAAGCACGGGCCGTTCAAAGGGGGATGGCTGGCGATCCGACGTATTCTAAGATGCCATCCATGGGGCGGAAGCGGATATGATCCGGTGCCTTAAATTTTGACTTATTTATGATATTAGACGTTCATACGCATCATCCCTCGCCGCAGCCTCAGGGGATAATTGCCCTGGATATCATGAATCCGGGTTCCGGAGAGCTGATAGCCGACGGTGAACAGTTATATTCTGCCGGGATTCATCCCTGGTCAACTGTCAGAGAGATTGAGGATGAGGAGTGGCGACATTTGGAGAAGACAGCGGCCGCTCCGAATGTTGTGATGATAGGAGAGACAGGAATAGACACGCTCAGAGGTGGTCCGCTATTCAGGCAGATGAACATATTCAGACGTCATGTGGAATTGTCGGAACGGTTGGGGAAACCCTTGATTCTGCATATTGTAAAGGCACACGACCAGATTCTCGGACTGAGAAAAGAGTTAAGGGCAGAGATGCCTTGGATAGTGCATGGATTCAGAGGAAAACCGGGTATTGCCCGGAGATATGTAGATGCGGGTTTCTATCTTAGTTTCGGAGACTTATATAACGAAGATAGTCTGAGACAGACGCCTCAGGACAGAATACTTGCCGAGACAGATGAGTCTCCCAAAGACATAGAGGATATAATAGCCCGGCTGAGCATCACACTTAATTCCCCTTCTCTCCGAAATCAGTTAGTAACCAACCTCTCCCACATTCTCCCTTCTCTATCCACATAGGCGCCGGGCCTGTCTGATTAAGCCTGTTCGGATAATGGAGAGTCGGCGGATTCCTCAGGGGGTTAGTTGATGTCGGCCCACGGAGCGTCGGAATTCAACTCTTCATTGGAAAGCCTGTCGCGGATTTCACGTGCCAGCAGCTTTTCGATATTGGCTACCGCTTCTTCGTCAAGAGGTGGATACTGTTCCCATCTTTCTCTGTGTTCGGGAGATATCTCCTCCACACGCGCACTGGTGTAGTAGGCTATCGGTTCGTCGGGAAACTCTTTCTTTAAATATTGATTCAATTGTTTTTCCAATTCTTCAAATGCGAGTGAATTATGCAGCGAATCGCTGTCTGCCGGTGCGTCAAATTCGTAACGATACTGTTTGCTGTCGGAGAAACTTACGATATAAAGATGCTTGCGTGTTTTCATAATTTTTTCTTAAGATTTATATAAATTTCAATATTCTCGGAGGGCAATTATCTCCGGACCCAATACACTTATGTGTCAATGTTTTCCCGTGTTATTTATCTCCGGAGTTTATGCTCTAAGTTTATAACGTTTCAGAGTCTGTTTCGTTCAGATTTCTTTTGAGCCCGTCAAGTCCGGTCCGCTTAACCGGACTTTTGCGGAAAAGCCGGCTGAAATCCTCTTTAGACATACTGCGGATAGACTCTCTTGTAATTCCCTTATACTCCGGACGTGGATAGAATTCCGGCATGACCTCTCTTTTGTCTTTAAAAGTTTCATTTTTCCTATAGGTCTTGTATTTGTCATTATCGGAAGGATTTTCCATCCCCCCATCTGAATGACAACTGTCTGAAATATATTCGGAATTCAGCGGACAGACTCTCAGGCAAATGTCACAGCCGAATAGTGTGGTGCGCCCGGCAGGAGTCTGCATCACCTTCTCCCCTTCAGGTTTCCACGCCCCCCTATGTTCTATTGTAAGATAAGATATACACAGACGGGCATCAATAAGACCATTATCCTTGATCGCTTTTCCCGGACAAGCATCAATACATTTTGTGCATCTGAGACAAGCTTCCGCCCAAGAGGTCTCCCCTCCCCCATTTTTTGTATTGACATCTTCATTACTCTCTATGCTATACTGATCAATGAAATATTCCAATGGAATATCGGTGATTATCTCTGCGAGAAAGAAAGCCGACCCTAAGGAACCGGATGCAATCATGCCGTTACGACACCTTTTCCCTAAACCGGCTTTGAGGGCCCATAATCGTTCTCTGACAGGTGCTGAATCGATACAAATCCGGAATTCGCAAACGTAAGGAGACATATCAAAAGTCTTGCTGAGCCATTCCGAAAGGTTCTTACAGGCATTTCTGAGTCGTGTGCGTATGACATCATGATAGTCATCTCCAAGCGCGTAGGAGGCTATATTTGGATTTTTGCCGTTTGGAGGAAATAGCGGAAAGGGGAAAGCAATAGAAAAAAGGGAGCGGGCTTCTTCTGTCAGCAATAGGGAGGGTGACTGCCGAAGAGGGAGATAGTTGGAAAGATACATCATTTCGCCATTCATCTCCCGGCTCAACCATCCGGTATAGTCCGCGATTTCTTCGGCCTTAAGGGGGGCCGGAGAAATGATACTGACATCGGACGCTCCGGCAGCAAGAATAATATCTCTTACTTCCTGCCGAAGTCTGCCGGTATTTCTCCCCATAATTCTGTTTGCCATTTGAGAATCCTGGTAGAATAAACGTGGGTATCAAGCCATAGCATCGCACGTTTCATAACGTCGAAAAGTCTGGCATTGTCAGGAGTCTGCTGTAGGGTGGTTTTAATCCTGCGGTTTCTGACCCAGGCCATACCAGTGACAGAGTCGGAATATACGGTATGGTTCTCCCCTCTTTGTGCCATAAGGGCAAGAGCGTGAACTATAGCCAGAAACTCGCCGATATTGTTTGTGGCATCCTTAAACGGGCCGACGCGGAATATCTCTTTGCCAGTCATCAGCTCCACACAGCGATATTCCATCACCCCGGGATTTCCCAGGCAGGATGCATCCACTGCCCATCCGTTAAGGTCAATTTCCGGAAAAGAGAAATAGTCAGGTTGTCGTCCTGACGGTAAGGGAGTGGAGTAATGGGTGTCGCCGGATGTTTTGGCGTAAGGGGAATCGGAGTCTGCTTTCGATAGAAGCGTGCCGATGTTGCGAATTTCTTCGCGGTTTACATATTTACGATACTCCTCAGCGGCGATTTCAGGCGATGGGAAGCTTTTAAATAAGGGATTCGGAAAGTTCCTGACCTGCTCCAGGGCATCTGTCCAGTCATCGTAGACACCGGGATGATGACCACGCCACACAACATAATATTTTTTTTGAAAGCTATTAGAACTCATAGGCCGGTTTCATTGCGTAGGGGATAAGTGTTACGTAGACGTTCAAAATCTTCGGGAGATTTGCGGAGCTGAGCCATCTCCACTGCCGGGTTGTAGGAGTTGATGATGATTTGAGGTGTTAGAACGGTCGGAGGGGTATAGGGGCCTTCCAGACCGGATGTGTCCGGTGAGAATCCGAAATGGGAACCTAATGTTTCGAGAATCATCCGGGAGGCTCTCTGTTTCCCCTGCAGGGAATAGCCGGCGATATGAGGAGTGGCTATGAAAGCTTCCCTCAGGAGGTCAGGATTTAGTCCGCAGTGTCCGTTGATGCCGGTCTCATTCTCCCAGGTGTCAATGATGGCCGTTAGATTTTTGGAATGCATCGCTTTCAGAAGGGGTATTTCATCCACCACACCCCCACGCGCGGCATTAACAAGGATTGTTCCCGGTTTCAACAGATTTATAATCTTCTCATCGGCGAGATGATAAGAGGGATGGGGACCGGAATGAGATAGCGGAGTGTGGAACGTGATGGCGTCTACCTTTTGTGCCAGTTCCTGAAGAGAGAGATAATCTTCATCTGAAAGACCTTTCTCCTTACGGGGAGGGTCGCAGACTAAGATGTTGGCACCGAGACGACGTCCCCATTCGACAACGATGCCGCCGACATTCCCCTTTCCAACAACGCCGAGTGTGTGGCGTGCGGGATCGAATCCGGCACGCAGGAGGCATGACCATACATATTGAGCCACAGCCGGGGCATTGCATCCAGGTGCGTTTGTATAATAGATATTGAGTTCGGTAAGCTCCGGGACATTGAAATGGTCCATTCCGATTGTTGCCGTGCCGACGTAAGAGACATCAGTGCCCTCCAGAAGGCTTTTATCACAGCGGGTGCGGGTGCGTACAATCAATGCTTTCGCATCTTTAAGGTCGGCACGTGTGATTTGCTCTCCCGGGAGATAATCTACATTGAAAAACTGTTCCAGGCGTCCCTCCATCATAGGGACAGCATCATCACAGACAAGGCGCGGACGAATTTCAGACATGGCGGAAGTGTATTAATAGAATATCAGCAAGCCCCATTGGGCGCAATATATGAAACAAAGCACCCACGCCAGAAGACGAGGTCGGCTGATATGATTGAAATAGAAAAAGTTTGCGAATTGAATGGCGCTCCAGAGATAGAAAGAGGCCAGATAGGCTGTAAAATTGTTGAAGTCAACAATCATACAGAGCGCGCATACATATCCCAGAACATTGAAAGCATTGTTGCATTTCCGTATTCTGGAATTGCCGGCGTAAAGACGCACTGCATTATTGAGAGACAGAAGAAACGAAACGAGGAGCACAATGCCTGTCCCAATCATCATAATCAGAAGGTCCAGACGATTATCAGAGTCAGTGAAGATATTGACAAGCTGAGGCATTCTGAAGTCGGACAGCTGAATCAGACCGAGACCGATTGCCACCCAGTAGGGAGCGATAATACCCATTCCGAAAGCCAGGAGTTCCTTAAATCTCATGGAGCCGAGAAAGAATCCGCCGATTATATATACCAATATCATTGGCACAAAGGAATATTGTGTCATGGACCCTACGGAAAGGAGAGTTGCTATGAGAAAGAAATCCTGGGTGGCGTTATTATTCTGATATGTACTCAGAAGCACTGCCATTGAGATAAGATTGACAATCAGAAGGAGGGTAGAGGAGTTAAAGCCCAGGGATATGAAAGGATTTGCTCCGACGAGAATCAGATAAGCCATCGGAAGCATCAGACCGTTCCCCTGCACCAGGATGAAGCGTTTGTTGAGGAGGATGAGGATAGGAGCGACCCCCATGAGAAGGAGAATATTGGCTATGTGAGAGAATAAGGGGGAAAGATTCCAGAGGGAAGGAGACGGAATGCAGATACCAAAGTTAGAATGAGGAGTGGGGTTGTGAAAAAGGATGATGGAAACGATGATACATCCGAGTGCAACCACACCGGCTGTGAGGATATCCGAGGTTTTGAAGTCGTTACGGTTCATTTTTCAGACAGAGCTTCATAGTCCGATATCCGAGCGATTGTATTTCCCGTAGAAATCAATCAGATTTACTCCTTTATAAGCGAGATTACGGGCATCGGAAGGATTGTCGGAGAGTCCGACAACTGTGGCAATTCTCCCCCCGTCGGTGAGGATTGCTCCATCTTCCGGGTTGGTGGATACAGCGCCTGTGTACACGCTACAACCGAGGTTTCGTGCCTGCTGAATACCTGTGATTGTGTCGCCTTTGCGCGGATTGTCGGGATATCCTTCGGCAGTCAGCACCACTCCGACAGCATGAATAGGGGAGAGCTCCATTTGTTTGAGAGCGAGAGTGCGGTCTGCAATACCCTCGAAGATGTCAATTATATCAGATTTCATGCGAGGGATAAGCACCTGTGATTCAGGGTCACCAAGGCGAACATTATATTCAAGCATCACGGGTTCGCCGTCAACCTCTTTGAGACCTAAATAGAGGAAACCACGGTAATCTATCCCTTCCTCTTTCAGTCCGCGGATTGTTGGGAGGAGTATTCTTTTCTCCACTTTTTCAATCAGTTCCGGATTCTTGTCAATGCAAAGGGCCGGAGAGACGGCACCTAATCCGGCGGTATTGGGTCCTTGGTCGCCATCTTCAAATCGTTTATAGTCGAGGGCTGAGCCGAGATAGATATAATCTTCCCCGTCTATGGCATAAAACAGTGAACATTCAGGTCCCGGCACAAATTCCTCTACAATAACGGTCTGAGAAGACTCACCGAAGAGACCGTCAATCATTGAAGTGAGAGTGGCTTTAGCCTGATCAAGGTCAGAGACAATCAGCACTCCCCTGCCGCCGGCAAGTCCGTCGGCTTTGATGACATAGGGAGGAGTCTGCGATTCAAGGAAGCTCAGACCTTCATCAAGAGTGTCAGAGGTCACTGACATAAAGCGGGGAGAGGGGATAGCATGGGAAATCATGAACTCCTTGGCGAATTCCTTGCTCCCTTCCAGGCGAGCCGCATCACTGTCGGGAGCTATCACCTTGACATCAAGTCCGCTGAGAGCATCATAAATCCCGGCAACTATGGAGGCTTCAGGGCCTGCAACGACAAGGTCAATCTCATAGTCTCCGACTATTTCTGCCACCCGGTCGAAGTCAAGAGAGGAACCGGGCAGATGATGACATCCCGGAAATTCACCCGGCATGGTGTAGAGTTTCCGGGTGCGCGGGCTCTTCAGAATTTTTTCAGCCAGCGCTCCCTCACGTCCGCCACGACCTAACAGGAGAATGTTTAGAAATTCCTTCATCTTTCAAATGCTTGTCACTCCTCCTTGTTCTTCCGCCATCCTTTTCTGGAGCGCATTTTATAGTCGGAGAATTTGTATTCGTTCTTTTCAGAGATGGTTGGTTTCCCATCATGAATCTGGCGGGCAGGAGAGGTCTTGAAATTTCGTTCGCCGTTCGTTCTGTTGCTGAACCTCTTGTCGTTACCCTTTTTGTCGGAGAATTTACGATCCCCCGTTTTTTTATCATTTGTTCTGCGTTCGTAACCTTTGCGATCGGTGAAGTCACGTGAGTCGTCAAACTCAGGGCGTTTCTTATTTTTTCTGAAATTCTCATTTCCCCCGTCGAATTTGCGACGCTCTTTAATCCATTCCCGGTCCGAGAGATGTTTTGTTTTTCCTGGTGCCACCTTTTCAAATTCGGTGTTGGCAACGCTTCCTCCATCAGCGCGGAAGGAGTCGTAGGTGCCGTCAAAGAGCACATATTCGCGCAGAGAACACTCGAGCGCTCCGTTTAGGATGGGGAATTTGACGGAAGGTTTAAGATGAATGGCATCGAAATGTTCCTCCTTATATCCGAGAATCCAGGCATGCCACCCTTTGAAGTCGGTCTTCAGCCAGCGACCGATGTTGCGGTAGAGGGTTTCCATATCCTCCGGACGAAGACGTTCGCCGTAGGGAGGATTCATCACGAGAATCCCTTCTTCTCCGAGTTCGTGCCAATCACCCATAGAGCAGCAACGAATCTCAATAGCGTCATCAAGACGGGCGGAGCGTATGTTTTTGCGGGCGATTGCCACAGCTTCCGGGTCAATGTCGCCACCCTTGATTTTGAATGGCGCTTCACATTCTTCGGAATCATCATTATATATTTCGTCAAACAGCTGTGGGTCGAAGTCCGGCCATTTCTCAAAGGCGAAGGAGTCGCGATAAATGCCGGGATTAGTGTTAGTGGCAATCAAGGCAGCCTCGATAAGGAAGGTGCCGGAACCACACATCGGGTCGATAAATTCGCAGTCGCCGCGCCACCCTGTTTTGAGGATAATGCCGGCGGCAAGAACCTCGTTGATAGGAGCGGCGGTCTGTTCCACGCGATAGCCACGTTTTGAGAGGGGTTCGCCGGAAGAGTCAAGAGAGATAGTGACCCTATCTTCGAAGATATGGACATTAAGCTGCACTTCTGCACCTTTCAGGCGTATAGAGGGGCGTTTCCCATAGCGGTCGGTGAAATGATCGGCAATCCCATCCTTTACACGATAGGTGACATATTTGGAATGATTGAAATCTGCACTGTTGACAGTTGAGTCAATAGAGAAAGTGGAGTCTGCCGACATATATTTTTCCCATTCGATGTCGCGCACGGCATCATAGAGTTCGTCAGGGTTGGAGGCAGAGAATTTTATGATGGGTTTCAGAATTCTCAGGGCAGTGCGGCAACAGAGATTGGCCTTATACATCATAGCGAGGTCGCCCTCGAAGGAGACCATTCTTCTGCCTATTTCTACGTTTTCTGCACCAAGCGACAGGAGTTCGTCGCGGAGCACATCTTCAAGACCCTGGAAGGTCTTAGCCACCATTTGAAAAGTTGATGCCATAGTTGTTATTCAGATTTCGCCGGCGTGAATTTTGGGTTATTTTTTAATTTGGGGTTGGAGTTATTCTCAGAAAACAATTTTTGGTTTGTCTGAGTCGGAGGAGGGAGATTGGTCGAGAGGCTGAACCTCCTGCTCACCGTCGGATATACGTTGAAGCAGATCGTTGAATCTCGGGTCGCGGTTATAGGCGGGAGTGCGTTCGATGAGAGCTATCACTTCGTGGTCATCAAACTGAGCGGGGGATAGCACGGCATATTTGTTGCGGGCAAGGTCACGCATCTGTTCTGCGCGTTGCTCCACGCCATAAACTTCCTCGATGCGTGTCTTGTTCTTCTCCTCTTCTTCGGGAGTGGTAGGGGTTTTGTCAAAGATGTCGGTGTCTTTCCCGGCATCCATGACGATTCTGCCGTTATCCTCATCCTTCAGAGTCACGGCAAACCCTGAGGCCAGGACAGTCACCTTCACCTTATCCCCCATTTCAGGATTGTCGGCAATACCCCATTTAACATCAATGTTTGACGGGAGTTTGGCAGTGAATTGACGTATTTCATTGACTTCTTCAGCGAGCAAGGGGTGTTCGGCATCCTTAGCACAGGTGAATTTGAGCAGAAGGCGACGGGAAGTGCGAATATCATGAGTCTTGAGCAACGGAGAGTGGAGTGCGTTGAAAATAGCGTTGGAGACGCGATGCTCACCTTCTCCTATTGCCGTAGATATGATAGCCGTTCCGGCGTCTTTCAGAGTGGTCTTGACGTCCTGGAAGTCAACGTTGATATAGCATTTTTCAGAGATGATTTCAGAGATGCTCCGTGCTGCATTGGCAAGAGTGTCGTCAGCCTTGTCGAAGGCGTTGAAGAAGTTGAGATCTTTGTAAAGTTCGAGAAGGTTCTGATTGTTGATGACAAGGAGAGCATCCACATGTTTTTTCATCTCTTCAGCACCGTCAAGTGCCTTGACAATCTTTTTGTCTCCCTCGAAAAGGAATGGGACTGTGACGATACCGATAGTCAGCATCCCGGATTCTTTTGCCAGACGGGCCACTACCGGAGCTGCCCCGGTGCCGGTGCCACCACCCATCCCGGCAGTGATAAATACCATTTCTGTCTGGTCGTTGAAGAGTTCACGAATTTCATCTTCGCTGGCTTCGGCACATTGGCGTCCCACTTCAGGGTTGTTGCCGGCTCCCAGACCTTTGGTAATGCTATATCCCAGTACAACTTTGTTTTTCACCGGAGAGAGTTCCAGAGCTTGTTTGTCAGTGTTGCACACTACGAAATTCACGTCCGGAATGTTCTGTTGGAACATATAGTTGACGGCATTTCCTCCTCCACCACCAACGCCAATGACCTTGATGATGGCATTGTTGGAGGTAGATTCATATTGTGAAGCATCGGCAATGTTGCCCGGAAATGTATTGAGCATGGAATTGGAATCCATCGTTTAGCTGTTTAAGAGGTTTTGAGAGAGTAATAATTAATCTAAAATATCGTTTTCATCATCGTCATCAACCGGAGGAGCGAAGATTTTGGAGATTCTGTCGTTGAATCCGCGGAAGAGGCCACGCATTTTCTCGCGGCGTCTGTCTGAGCCGGACTCGCGGGATGCTTCCTTCTCGTTGATTGTGGCGATTACCTCAGGGGTCTGTCCGGTGTGGGGAATTTCCTCCTTTTCCGGTTCGCTGAGACACCGGGCATCGGAGAATGTTGCACCTTCATATAGGATGCAATCCACTTCCAGCATTTCATATCCCGGAGTGTGAAGTCCGGAAGTGTGGATATAGTCGGGGAGGTGTCCGAGTCTGACATTCATACCGCTCTGACGAGCCAGCAGTTCGATCATGCCGTTGAGGTTGGCTGCGGCGCCGATGCATACTATACCTCCGGGAAGGTCTTTGGGTTTAATGTTCGCGTATGTGATTTGCTCAACGATGTTGGCCACGATTTCTTCCGTGCGGGCCACGATGTAATTGGAGATGTCGGAACGTCGTATGCCATGAATGTTGAGGGTGGAGGCGGATTCCTTTGCCAGGGCGTTGCCGTTGGTGATTTTTATCTCCTCCGCACGCTCTTCAAGGAGGGATAGGGAGATAAGGTCACGGGTGATGTTGCGGCCGCCTAAGGGGAGAGTTACAAAATAGTTCAGACATCCGGATTTATAGATTGATACCTCAGTTGTCTCCGCTCCCATGTCTACAAGCATACATCCGAGACGTTTCTCTTCAGTGGAAAGAACGATATGTCCGGCAGCGAGAGGAGTGACGAAATATCCCTCGATATTGATGCCTGCTTTATCCTGAATTGCTATTCTCAGATTTCTTTTGATTTCCGGGCGGCAGACAATAATGTCGTAGATAACGCTGATTTCCCGTCCTATCATTCCTTTAGGAGAAGACGTCTCATTTTTCCCGACAGTGTAAAGACGTGCCACGGCATCCACCACTTCAAGCGAGCTGTCAATGTCAGTTTTGAGAGCGTCATGACGCAGTCGGGCTATGATTTCGTCGGTGATTTCCATCTCGTCCGGCAGGGTTATGGATACTTCGTTGGAGATGCTTCGCAGAGAAAGTCCGGAGAGACCGACAAACAGACCTGTGATTTTTCGCGGCCGTATGTTGGGGTTGCGTTGTAGCTTGTCAAGGATGCGGGACACCTTCAGGGCAGTCTCCTCAAGGTTGCGGACAATGCCATATCTGACAATATCCTTGCACTCCTCCTGCTCCACGGCGATGACGGATAGTTGACCCTGACCGTCATATCGGCCTACGGCACAAATTATTTTTGAGCTGCATATCTCAATTGCAGCAACTAATCTTTCCTGGTTCATATATATGTCTGTTCCCTGAGAATGGGATTTTGTCTGTTTAATTTCTATCAGTTGTCGCGTTGAGTATGATTGATGTCCGGTTGTCCGGTAGGGAGCGCTCCCTCTTCGGGATCTGACGACTCATCCGGAATTATAACCGGATGCAGAGGACCCTTGTCGCGGCGTGAGGCAACAATCATGCCTTTAAACTTGACGGATATGGTGTCGTATGTGTTCCATCCCTTATAGGGGAGGATATTGCGGTAGGCCGTCAGCAAGGCAAGGCGTTTTTCCTCAAGACGTGAAGTGTCGCCGAAATTGATGACCTGACCGTCAAATCTGGGAATCAGCAGAATGTTGTCCTTGTCAATTACACTGACCATCCCCACGAGCTGACGAAGCAGGGAATCGCGGATCACAAAGCGTGTCACGGGGAGAATATCAACCGGACGAAGGTGTTTCCCGAAATGGCCGCTGATCACCGGCACATCAGTGAAAAACTCGGCATTCGTGGCAATCTTCTTCCCGTCTTTATTGACGTAGTAGGACTTGTTGCCATCGAAAATCCTGACCTCCGGAATCATCGGCACCACATCCACCATCAATCTTCCCTGAGAGGTCATAAGACATTCCACATCTTCAAAATTGCTGAAACCCTTAAGATAGTTTTCAATGTCAAGAGTGTTGACGGTGTTGAAAGGTGCGCCGACAATCCGGTGCTTATATTTTTTCAGTTCCTCCATGACTCCTTGGCGAGTGATGGAGTCAACATGGGAAATGCCGCGTATATTGACGTCAATACCGGTGCATATATGCTTAGCCGCCTGGTGGTTTGCCCAGACGCTCATGCCGATGGCGTAGGCCAGCAGCAAAATGAGAACACACCATTTGGCTATCGTTTTTCCCATAGGTTGTTGAATATAAATATAATCAGTTCTTCCGTGCGGATGTGGTCATCAGTATCCGGCGGAAGGAAGGGCCTTTTGTTGCAAGAGATTCTTTATCTCCGGAAGCAGGAGATCAATGTCTGCAGCTCCCAAAGTCATTAGAATCTCAAAATTACGATTTTTTATCAGATTCGGCAAATCTTTTCTTTCACAATATGTTTTTGATGTTGTGATCTCATCCAGAATTGTATAGGAAGAGATTCCTGGAATCGGGAGTTCCCGTGCGGGATATATTTCCGGCATTATGACATCATCAGCTTTTGAGAGCGCTTGGGCAAACTGAGGTGCGAAGTCACGGGTGCGGGAGTAGAGATGAGGCTGGAAGATAACGGTTAGTTTTTTCCCGGGATATAATTTTCTGACCGAGCGGATTGAGGCCTCCACTTCATTAGGGGAGTGGGCATAGTCGTCAATAAGTACTTGTCCGCCATCTTCGGGAGCATCACCTCTCATCCAGATTTCAAAGCGGCGTCGCGCACCCCGGAAAGAAGATAGACCGGTTCTCACGGCTTCGTTGTCGGCACCGGCAAGGATAGCGGCGGCAGCCGCAGCCACAGCATTGTCAATATTGATTTCCACGGGCACACCAAGCTCGATATTCTCAATTCTCAGTCCATCTGGGCCGTTTAGTGTAAAGAATAGTCTTCCCGGCTGAAAAACCGTGTCAGAGGCCCACCAATCCCCTTTCATACGCTCTCCCTCCGGATTCCCTGCTGCAAGCAATTCCGCCGCTCTGTAGCCACTATAGGTGAAGTGGGTCACTCCCTCCTGCAATTGAGGGGAGAGCTGCACTCCGGTGTGTGACAGCAGATAGCCTCCGGGACGAATGAGAGAGGTGAAGATGGAGAAAGCTTCAAGATAATGTTCGGCATCGCCGTAGATGTCAAGATGGTCAGGATCCGTAGAGGTCACAACAGCGATAAAAGGGGAGAGCTGATGGAAAGAACGGTCATATTCGTCCGCTTCAATGACGGCATAGTCTGAGAGTGACGACACCATGAGATTGGAACAGGTGTTGCGCAGGATTCCGCCGAGAAAAGCGTTGCAGGCATTCCGGGTCTGTGCAAGAATCCAGGCCGTCATGCATGTGGTGGAGGTTTTTCCGTGTGAGCCGGCAACGCATATCCCTTTCAGGGAACGCGTGATTTCTCCAAGTAGTGCCGCACGTTTGATGACACGGAATCCGTTAGAGCGAAACCATGTCAGGATTTCTGAGGAATCAGGCACAGCAGGGGTGTAGACAACCAATGTTGTGTCCGGATTACGGAATGATTCCGGGATGAGCGATGCGACATCGTTAAAGAAGAGGTCGGCACCCTCGGCCCGCAGGGCTTCGGTGAGAGGGGAGGGGGTGCGGTCATATCCGGCAACGTTTCGGTTGCAGCTTATGAAATATCTTACCAAGTTGGCCATGCCTATGCCACCGGCACCTACGAAAAATATATTTTCAGGAATATTATTCATTAGTCACTGATAATTTTCAGGATTTCATCCACAATTTTTTCATCGCTTTTTTCGTATGCGAGAGCTTTTATGTTCTTCCCCATTTCCGAGAGTCTGTCGTTGTCGGAGGCGAGTCTTATAATTTCGTCAGCGAGACGGTCTGCCGCCTCTGCGTCAGGAATAAGTATAGCGGCGCCCTTGTTGGCAAGAGCTTTGGCATTCTTTGTTTGATGGTCTTCCGCCACATTAGGTGATGGAACGAGGATAACGGGTTTCCCAAGAAGTTCCAGCTCGCTGATAGAGCCTGCTCCGGCTCTTGAGACGACTAAAGTTGCTGCCGAATAGGCAGATGCCATGTCAGACACAAAGGGAGTCACCACTACCCCTTTGAGACCTTTCACAGCCTCTTTGGCTTTGGGGAGGAATGATTTCCCGGTCTGCCAAATCACCTGCAATCCGGAAGCCGTAAGATCCCGGATACCTTTCTCAAGACTACGATTGACGGTGAGAGCTCCCAGGCTTCCTCCAATAACGAGTATTGTCTTGCGGTTCCCGTCAAGTCCGAAACTTTCGCGGGCTTCCTTCGGAGTACGCACGCCGCAGAGAAGATTTTTGCGAACGGGGTTTCCGGTCTCGACAATTCTGTCTGCCGGAAAGAACCGTTCCATTTCGGGATAGGCAACGCATATTTTTTTCGCCTTTTTAGCCAGAAGTTTATTGGTCACTCCCGCGTAAGAATTTTGCTCCTGAAGGAGAGTGGGGACACCTGCTCGTTGTGCAGCCTTAAGAGTAGGACCCGAGCAATAGCCTCCTACACCGACGGCAATATCCGGCCTGAAGTCTTTGACAATTTTGCGTGCCATCTTCAGACTCTTACGCAACTTCAGCAGCACAGATATATTTTTCAGCAGATTCTTCCGGTTGAAACCTGCCACCGGGAGTCCGACTATCTTATATCCGGCATCCGGCACCCGCTCCATCTCCATGCGGTTTTCTGCACCAACAAACAGGATGTCGCAGTCAATTCTTCCTTTAAGAGCATTTGCAATAGAGAGCGCAGGGAAGATGTGGCCACCTGTGCCGCCACCACTGATGAGTATCTTATATTTTTTTCTGTTCATGATTATTATTCTATAACACTGACGTTCTGAGCCAACATATCGTCAGGGAGGATTTTGGCTTCCTCCCGGTTCTCCTTGCGGTCGGTAGTGGTGACCGCATAGCGGCTCACGGAGAGCATGATTCCTATGGCTGTAGACATCACCAGCACAGATGTTCCCCCCTTGGAAATGAGAGGGAGGGGTTGTCCGGACACCGGAGCCACACCGGTGACGATTGCCATGTGGACCAGCGCCTGAAACACGATAAGCACGGCACATCCCATAATCAGGAAAGCCGGGAAGGCCCGTCGACATTTATAGGCTATGCGGCCGGCACGTGCCAGCAGAAACAGATAGAGCATCAGCAATCCCACGCCTCCGAGGAATCCGATATCTTCAACTACGATGGAGAAGATATAGTCGGAGAAGGCGAGTGGGAGACGTGCGTTTTCGCGGGAATTGCCGGGGCCGTGTCCGATTAGTCCACCATTGGCCTGGGCCATTGTGGCATAGAAGACCTGTCGGTTCTTGTCGGTGACGGTGTCAGTGGGTTTCACTCCTCTCATGAACTCCTTAAGACGATTCTCATGGGTTTCCATTCGTCCTATACTTCCCTTTCCTGCCGCAGCCGCCTCAGCAATGTTATCTCCATTGGAAACCATCTCAAATTGATTTGTCTTTTCCCGACTTTCCTTAATCATGTAGAGCATACCGCCGCTGCATCCATAGATGAGAGCGACAATCAGCAGTTTACGCATCTGAATTCCACCGATAAGGAACATGGAGACGCTAACACCCATAAGCAGGATTGTATTGGTCAGACCGTTCACCCAAAGGATGGCGGAGAATATGATGACCACTACAGCTACATAAATCACCCCTCCTGTTGATACTCCGCCTGGACGCTGAGTGCGTCCGAGTATGGTGGCAAGAAGTACTACTACCGTCAGTTTCACCATTTCCGCCGGTTGCAGGGAGAATCCGGGAAGGTTGATGGCACGTTGGGCGCCATTGATACTCGCCCCGAAGAAAGAACCGTAAATGAGCAGTATCAGTGAGCCGATGGCACACACCCATGCGAAGCGTGAGAAATATCCATAATGCACATTCTGAATCCATAATACGATTCCCAGTCCTATTGCAAGGTGGAGACAGTGACTGATGAGTGGGGCATAGACATTCCCACCCCGAATTTCAGAGCTTGAGGCGGAGAATAGTTCCACAACCGAGATAATGAGCAGAGAGATATAGATTCCCCAGATGTAGGGGTCATGACGGGCTAATTTTTTAGGACTTTTTTTCCGGTTGCTAACGGTGTGGGCAGCTTTCCCTTCCTTGAAAGCACGTGAATTTTCTGCAGGACGGGGGGGCGCCACACTCTCATTGACCGGCACTCCGTCAATGGTGTGGTTGAAAATGAGGCGTTCTTTTTGTTCAGGCATTGATGTTTGAAATGTGTTTTGCTGTATATTAACTGATGTTTCAGACGTGTTTTTCTATCAGTGAAAAGTTTTGAGGCAGACTGTTTTATCTGAGATTATTGACAGCATCTTTAAATTTTCTGCCGCGGTCTTCATAACTTTTGAAGAGGTCAAAACTTGCGCAGCAGGGAGAGAGCAGCACAGTGTCGCCCTCTTCTGCCAGCCGGGCACATGCATCCACAGCTTCTTCCAGAGAGTGCGTATCAACGATAGTTTTCACTTTAGAATTGAAGAAGTTAAGGATTTTACTATTGTCAACTCCCATGCAGACAATAGCTTTTACTTTTTCTTTTACAAATTTCTCAATCTCGGAATAGTCATTTCCTTTGTCTTTACCCCCCAGGATGAGAATAGTCGGGGTATTCATGCTTTCGAGGGCATACCATGTGGAATTGACATTGGTGGCTTTAGAGTCGTTAATCCACTTCACACCGTTGAGGTTTCTGACAAATTCAAGGCGATGTTCCACAGCTTCGAAGTCTTTGAGTGCTTCCTTTATAGTGTCGTTCTGAATGTTCAGAAGAGAGGCGCAAAGGCCCGCAGCCATGGAGTTATAAAGATTGTGAAGGCCGGAGAGTGACAGATGGTCGCGGGGAATGTCCCACACGTCTCCGGGGAGGTCGAAGTGAACGATACCGTTTTCGAGCCATGCGGCAGCTCCCTCCGCCGGATGGTCGCTGAAAGGGAGGAGGCGTGCTTCTGTCTGCACTTTGGCTATCTGAGCTGAGATCAGAGGATCTCCGAGCCAATAGATGAAACTGTCGGATGCCGTCTGATTCTGCAATATGCGGAATTTGGCCGCGGCGTAGTTTTCCATTTTGTGGTCGTAGCGGTCAAGATGGTCGGGCGTGATGTTCAGAATCACAGCGATGTCTGCCTTAAACCGATACATGTTATCCAGCTGGAAACTGGAGAGTTCGATGACATAAAATTTTTTTGGGGATAGAGCTACCTGCATAGCCAGGCTCTTTCCTACATTTCCGGCCAATCCAACGTCAAATCCGTTTTTACGTAGAATATGGTAGGTCAAAAGGGTAGTGGTGGTCTTGCCGTTAGAGCCGGTGATGCAAATCATCTTGGCATCTGAAAAAGCTCCGGCAAATTCAATTTCCGAAACTACCGGCACTCCCCTCCTTATGAGCTCAGCCACCATAGGGGCAGTTTCCGGGATTCCGGGGCTTTTCACTGCGATATCCGCGTCAAGTATCAGCTCCGGAGTGTGCTTCCCCTCTTCAAACGGTATATTATATTTCAGCAGATTATCTCTATGATTCCCGCGGATGGTGCCCATATCGGAAAGGAACACTTTCATCCCTTTTTCCTGTCCGAGGACAGCGGCACCCACGCCGCTTTCTCCCCCACCGAGCACTACGAGTTTCTTTCCGTTAAAATTATTTATATCGCCTATAGCATACATGATTATCTGATTTTAAGAGTTACAAAAGTTATGGCAGCCAGCAATATTCCCACAATCCAGAATCTCACTACGATTTTAGATTCAGGCACGGGACGCCGCGGAAAGTTGAGCAATGAGGGGATAGAGGGGTCACCTGCCTTCTGAAAGTGATGATGAATAGGAGTCATCTTGAAAATTCTTACCGGAGTGCCCGTGCGTTTACGGGAATATTTATAGTATCCTACCTGCAGGATAACCGACAGGTCTTCGATAAAGAAGATGAGGCAAAGGAGAGGAATCAGGAGTTCCTTGCGTATCAGGATAGCAAACACGGCAATGATGCCACCGAGAGTGAGTGACCCTGTGTCACCCATAAACACCTGCGCCGGGAAAGCATTATACCATAAGAACCCAACCAGGGCACCCATGAACGCGCCGGCATAGACAACCAACTCCTCCGAACCCGGAATATACATGATATTCAGATAGCTGGAATAGACAATGTTTCCACCTAAATAGGCCATTACGGCGAGGGCGGTGCCAATTATGGCTGAAGTGCCGGCACAAAGTCCGTCAAGGCCGTCGGTGAGATTCGCACCGTTGCTCACTGCCGTCACGGCAATGATGACGACAAGCACAAATATCAGCCATCCTAAGGTATGAGCGGCGTTATCATCCGATATCCAGGAAGTGAGCCATTCATAGTTAAAGTTATTATTCTTGACAAAGGGGATGGTGGTCTGGGGAGTTTTTTCGAAAGAGGGGGAGTGTATGATTTCGATTTCATGACTGGAAAGGTTCATTACCTCAGTATTTTCGCTCATCACGATGTCCGGCGAAAGCCACATGGTGATTCCAACTAACAGACCGAGTCCTACCTGACCGATAACCTTATATTTCCCTTTCAGTCCATCCTTATTATGAAATTTCATTTTTCGATAGTCGTCAAGGAATCCGATCGAGCCCATCCAGATGGTTGCCACCAGCATCAGAATCATATAGACGTTGGAAAGATTTCCCAGCAACAGGCAAGGAATGAGGATTGAGAGAATGATTATGATTCCTCCCATTGTCGGGGTGCCGGTCTTTTTCATCTGACCTTCCAGGCCGAGGTCACGAATCACTTCTCCAACCTGGAGTTTCTGAAGTCGCCGGATGATTTTCGCACCGAACGTCATGGCAATCAGAAGACTCAGCGCAAAAGATATTCCTGCGCGGAAGGTGATGTAGTCCATCAGATTATGCCCCGGGAATCCGGTATGGTCAAAGGCCTGGAATAATGAATATATCATAGTCTCAAAGGGTTTTTGTTAAGCAATTGTCGTATGTCATGATTATAGGTCGCCAAAAGCAGCCGCCACTTCTTCCCGGTCGTCGAAATGATGTTTCACGCCTTTAATTTCCTGATAGTTTTCGTGTCCTTTCCCAGCAATGAGCACAACCGCGCCGGAGGGGGCTGTATGCAGTGCGGTGCGGATAGCCTCTCGCCGGTCGGTGATTGATATTGTATGTTTCCTTTCCTCATTGTCAAGACCTGCTTTCATGTCAGCGATGATAGCGTCAGGCTCTTCATCGCGAGGATTGTCGGAGGTTAAGATGAGTCTGTCGGAGCGCAGAGCGGCTTCATGTGCCATCATCGGGCGTTTACCGTGGTCACGATTCCCACCACAACCTACAACGGTGATAATCTCACCGTTTTTGCCGACAATGTCGCGGATAGTGTCAAGCACGTTGATAAGAGCATCCGGAGTGTGGGCATAGTCAATAATGGCTGTGGCTCCGTTCGGTCCGGAGATTGTCTGGAAACGGCCGGCTACCGGCACAAGACGGCTCATGTTGACAATCACTTCGTCGGGGGAGAATCCGGTAAGCACGGAAGCTCCATAGACAGCGGTAAGATTGTAGGCATTGAAGCGACCTGTGAATGCTGTGGCTACTTCGCGTCCGTTAAGAGCCAGCAGAGTGCCGTCAAGATGCGTTTCCAGGATACGGCAGCGGAAGTCGGCATCGTTGCGCAGCGAGTACGTATATACGTGAGCGGAAGTGTTTTGCACCATGTATCGTCCGTCAGAATCGTCAATATTTATAAGGGCGAAGGCATCTTCCGGGAGCATGTCGAAGAAAGATTTCTTGGCATCCATATAGTTTCTGACTGTGCCGTGATAGTCGAGATGGTCGCGTGTAAGATTGGAGAAAATCCCACCCTTGAATTTAAGACCGGCAATCCTATGCTGGGCGGCCGCGTGACTTGAAACCTCCATAAAGGCATATTCACATCCCTCGTCCACCATCTGTGCGAGCAGGGAATTGAGGGTAAGAGGGTCGGGAGTTGTGTGAGTGGTGGGAATGGCGCGGTCAACTATGTAGTTGCAGACAGTGGAGAGCAGTCCGGCTTTATACCCCATGAATTTTGCCATTTCATAGAGAAGGGTGGCGGTTGTAGTCTTTCCATTAGTGCCGGTGACACCCACGAGCTTAAGTTTGGTTGAGGGATTTCCATACCAGGCGGATGCTAATTTGCCGAGAGCTTCCGCACTGTTGGCAACTCGGATATATGTTATTCCCTTCTCGTATGAAGTCGGGATTTCCTCGCAAACAATAGCGGCGACATGTGCGCTTGCCACCATCGGAATGTAGCGATGGCCATCGGTCGTGACTCCTTTGACAGCCACAAACAGGCTGTCTTTCGCTACTTTGCGTGAGTCGCTTTCAAGGCTTATAATATTTTTGTCGGTCTCCCCTATTATTTCTATCGGGGTGATGGCCTCTATCAGTTGTGAGAGTTTCGTTGTCATATTTTGAGTGTGAGTTTAATCTTGGAACCTTTCTTAATCGGAGTGCCTGCCGGGAGAGACTGAGCCACCACTTTCCCTACGCCTTGGGCAGTAACATTCAGTCCGCGACTTTCCAACATTCTGACAGCCGTAGGTGCGTCATAACCTATCACGTCAGGTGTTTTGGATTTGTCGTGGTCTGACTTACGGGAGCTGAATGTCTTGATGTTGGAGAGCTTCAGGTTGGAAGCCAGTACGGAAATACTTGCCTTTTTTGTATTGACCATCAGGGGTGCGTCAGTGGCTTTGTTGCGAGTGAATGTAGAGACATTATCAAGCATTCCACGGGCGAACATTTTGAGAGCCATGTTCTTGACCACCTGTCCGGAGGTGCGGTTGGCACTTGTGCCAGCTCCGGCAAGAATCAGAGCCATACAGCTGTATTTGGGATTGTCATAGGGGAAGAATCCGGCAAAAGCATAGCGGCGGCGGGAGGTGTCATAACCACCTCCGGAATCAGAACGCATAGGATAGGCCGTACCCGTTTTCCCGGCTATCATCACACGGTCATCCTGAACGGCACGTGCAGTGCCGTGAGAACCCCATACCGGCTCCTTAAGACATTCCTTCATCATCCTGGCGGTCTTCTCGCTGCAGATTCGTTCCCTTACGTATTGTTGCGGAATCACTGAGTCGACGAGGTCATTTACATAACGGCGCATCACGTGAGGGCGTACGAACTTTCCGTTGTTGGCGATAGCGTTATATATCGCCAGCGTGTAGATGGGGGGAATCGTAGTGTTGTAGCCGTATGCCTGACGTGCAAGGTCAAGATGACGCTCGGTCATGGTGCGTCGCCGGCCATATTTGTCAATCTCGGTAAGGCGCCGCATATTGGGAGTCTCATTGTAAGTGATGCCGGCAACCAAAGGTTCAAAAAAGCCTATGGACTCCAGGCGGTCGTAGAATTTCTCCGGTTGTTTGGCATATCCCCTGAAGATGACACGTGCTATGCCTGTATTTGATGACATCTCAATGACTTGCTTCATGCTCTTAGTGCCGGGAGCATGAGGGTCGGACGTGCGTTGAAACGGACTGCAGTCCACCATATCGTTGACAGATTTCACAAGTCCGTCTTCAAAAGCGATCATCAGAGAGATAGGTTTCATAACCGAACCCGGTTCAAAACCGCGATAAGCACGGTTCAGCGATTCGCCGTAGGTGCCGTCGCCCATCTTCTGCACATTTGCAATAGCCTTGATTTCACCGGTGGCGACTTCCATGATTATGGCAGTGCCCCAGGTGGCGTTGGCATCAGTGCAGATATTGGTAAGTTCCTCTTCAAGCATATCCTGAAGGTCAATATCAAAGGTAGTGTAGACATCATAGCCTCTTATGGCAGGTTGAGCCACCCAGTTGGTCACACCGCTGGTGAGGGTGACTTTGCGTGCCAGACCGGTTTTCCCGAAAAGGAAGGAGTCGAGGTCGTGTTCCACACCGGAGAATCCGTGAATCTGGCCGTCCTCACGTTCGTTGACACGTCCGATGGAGCGACGTGCCATGCTGCCGTAGGGATAACAGCGCTGAGAATGAACCTCAGTGTACACGGGGTTATGATACCCCTTCTTTTTCTCAAAGCGGCAGAGAAAGGGGAAGGATTTAATGCGGGCAAAATCATCTAAGGTCTTCTTTTTAGCCACCATCAGACGTTTTGTCCGATCCTCCGGTTTCTTTCCAAGCTCATATTCCAGCTTCTTATGCCATGAATTTTCTTCAAATTCCTCCCCTTTAAGTTCATTAAGATTCTTACATAAGGGATAATACTTGTCAAGAGAGTCAGCTAACTGGTCAATCTCCTTCCAGGGAATACCTCCTTTGATGTTTTTTATGGCAGCATGGCTAAGGTCTATCTTTGTGTCGTAGACATTGATGTTGCATGCAAGAATATTTCCATTGTCGGATAATATCTTGCCGCGGGCAGGCATGATGATGTCCATGCGTGAAAGGTCTTTCTTTGCACGTTCGTTCCATCCCTGGGCTTCTACGATTGTGTTGGTGAACAGTTTAATAACAATCAGAGATGCGAGAAAGAGGAACATCAAAGTGATGATTCCGTAGCGAAAAAGTATTTTGTTTTTATTATTGCGCTTAGCTGCCATTTTAAAGTTAGGGATGACTGTTTAGGAGTTAATGGATTGGGAATTATTCTTTGATTTGAGGCACTGTATATGGTGGTTGGTCTTGAAATTGAAGCCCGAGACCTTTCTCGTTGACCAGTCGTTGCATTTCAGTTTCCCGAATCAGCGACATATATTCGGCTTTTTCACGCAGTTTTTCGCTCTCTGCCTCCCTGAGTTCCTTCTGGAGATGTTTAATCTCCGCCATTTTGGTCTTTGTCTTATATCTGAGACCCATCAGCGCAATCACAATAACGAGAAGCAGAATAAGCAACCATGCGTTTTTACGAAAGAAGTCTACCGACAGAGATCGTCCATAGCGGATGTCCGTCAGCCATACGGGAGTTTTCTTCTTCGGTTGGTCGGTTTTATCACCGACTTTATTTTTTTTGTCAGTCTGAGTTGCCATTTTTAAGAGAATATTGGAATTAGTGATTAGGGCCAATATATTCGGCCACTCTTAATTTGGCACTTCTCGCTCTCGGATTCCTTTCAATTTCATTTTCGGTAGGGGTAATTGGAGAACGTGTTATCATCTTCCACGGAGAAAGAGATTTTCCGAAGAAGTCTTTCTCCTCCTCGCCATTGACCGAGCCTGTTTTCATAAAGTTTTTGACTATTCTGTCTTCAATCGAATGATATGTGAGAATTGCAAGTCTTCCTCCCGGCTTGAGCATGGATGGTGTGGACTTAAGGAAAGACTTAAGTGCGTCCATTTCGCCATTGACTTCAATCCGAATAGCCTGGAACACCTGTGCCAGCTCTTTCTTGAGATTTTTAGGATTCAGAACGGGTTGAAGGATTTCTGTGAGTTGTCCGGTAGTATCTATCGTTTGGTTCTCTCTTGCTTTTACAATCCGCTGCGCAATCAATGCAGGACGTTTAAGGTCTGTGTAAAGTTTCAGTAGATTGGTGATTTCTTTATCCGACAGTTCGTTAAGCAGAATGCCGGCAGTGGTTTGTTGAGATTGATTCATTCTCATATCCAGTGGAGAATCACTTCTGAATGAAAAGCCACGGTTTTCGTCGTCAAAATGGTGGAAAGACACACCGAGGTCGGCAAGAATACCGTTGAAGTCTTCAATTCCATAGAATCTCATAAAATTCCGCATGAAGCGAAAGTTGGAATATACAAATGTAAATCGTGTGTCATCCGGTACATTCTGACGTGCGTCGGCATCCCTGTCAAAACCGAAGAGCCTTCCGGAGGGACCAAGACAGGAGAGTATAGCGCGGCTATGTCCTCCGCCACCAAAGGTGGCGTCGGCGTAAGTGCCTGAAGGCTGAATGTTTAGTGCTGCTATGCTCTCTTCAAGAAGTGCCGGTATGTGGTAGACAATGTTTTCCATTTTTCTCTCATGCGCTTTGGAATGTAAAGTTAGTGAATTTTGAAGATAATTTGCATATCCAAATTCTCTTTTTTATATTTTTTTCACAATCTCTACTCCATTGTCCATCAATTCCCTTTAATGCGTGTCTTTGTAGCGCATTCCTAAGGTTTTGTGTTTACCTCCGGAGGTGTTTATTATTATCTCGGACGAAGCTCTTTAAAAGAGCTTGTCAGTGTCTAACACTTTTGCGTAAGTCTTCAGAATTGAGTCAGCCATGCGGTTGTTATCAAAGCGTTGGGCATGTTTCTTCCCTTTAGCGGCATATTCCTCTCTGTTCGTAGAATCCATGAAGAATCTTATGCTCTCAGCCATCTCACGCGGATTGGCGGGGTCTATATAAATGGCCCCTTCTCCTCCAGCCTCTTCCAGGCATGAGCCTTTGGCTGCAATAACCGGTGTGTTTCGTTCCAATGATTCCAGAATCGGAATTCCAAACCCTTCATAGAATGAAGGATAAAGCGAACAGTCGGCTAAAGAATAAAGCAGTGGTAAATCTCTGAAATCTACTTTATTCAGAAATTTCACTCTGTCACTTATTCCTAACTCCTGACTCAACTTTATCATCTCGCGCTTATATCCGTGATGGTCTGCACCAACTACTACCAGATTAATGCGGGGGAGTGAAGATAGTGCCCGCAGTGTCAGTTCAAGATTCTTACGTTTCTCGATTGTTCCGACCTGAATAATGAAATTGTCGGGCAGGTCAAGCCGCCGGCGTATGTCTTCGAAGTCAACACGTTTGAATTCCTGACGGAATATGTCGCTGCATCCCTGATAAACTACATCTATTTTCTCTTCAGGAATCCCATAGAATTCCATGATGTCGCGCTTGGTACATTCGCTCACGGCTATTATTCTATCCGCATTTTTGCAGGATTTGCCGTATTTGTAGTCATATATGATTCTGTCAGGAAGATGATAACAATAGGGTAGTCGGCGATAAATGATGTCGTGAATAGTGACAACTGATTTGACTTTGGCTCCGGCAATGTTTAAGGGGAGTTCATTGCTTAAACCATGATAGATATCACATTTATCTGCTACTATATTATTAGTAACACCAAATGTTCGCCAAAGTGCTCCCGAGAATCCTGCAGCGGGTGGGAATCTGAATTCAATGTTTTTAAGTCTGCGGATTGGTTCGAGACGAGGATTGTTGGTGAGCTTTTCTGTATAAACGAGTAGGGGGAGTGTATCTTCAGGGTCTTCTTTGGGAGTGGAAATATACATTCCGAAATCACGAGTGGATTTCGGATTATTTATTTTTCCTGTTTCCGGATTGATAGATGTATCTTGACTGAAGGAAAAATTTTTATTATCTGATGACGGAGCATTTTGCAAATTTGCATAATGCTGGAATTTCTTTCCGACTTCTTCAATGACGAGTCGTGAATAGTTGCCGAGTCCTGTCATATTGCTTACGGCTCTCTTCCCGTCGAAACCTATTCTAATCATACCGCAAAAATATGAAAAATATTCCAATTAATTGCGTACAACTAATCAGATAGAATCAAATATTGGATTCTCGGTGCTTTATCTTCGGATGAAATGTAGATTAAGACATTGAAACATAATAAATAAATCGTTTTTTTAGTGGATCATATATTTGGTTTGAAATAGAGAATTTCTTAAAGAAATCCGATTATTTTTCATAGCATAGACAGAATTTATTATATTTGCTATTCTTTCCTTGCTAACAAAACTATTTTATAGTTATGATAGATTTTCAGACTGAGAATGTGGAGATGCCGGTTCTGGATTTCCGCAAAGTAATGTTGTGGCTTCGTGAAGTAGCCGCCAACCATGGTTATAGAGTAGGAGATTTAGCCTACAGATTCTGTTCTGAAGAAGATATTCTCAGATATAATAATCAATATTTGGGCCATGACTATTACACTGACATAATAACCTTCGACTATACTGAAGGTGATATTATCGGTGGTGATATTTTTATTTCAGTCGACACTATCGCAAGCAATGCTGAGGATTTAAAACTTCCCTATCGTGATGAATTATTACGAGTCATAGTTCATGGCGTGCTTCACCTTTGTGGCATCAATGATCACGGACCGGGAGAGAGGGAGATAATGGAGCAGGAAGAGAATAAGGCCTTGTCGCTTTTTAATTCCTTATAATGTAATTTAGATTTTAATTGATGATATGAGATTCAGCTATGATGTAATAGTGATAGGTGGTGGACACGCGGGTTGTGAAGCAGCTTACGCTTCAGCACGCCTGGGAGCTGCAACGTTGCTTATAACTGCTGATCTCAATAGAGTTGCACAGATGTCGTGCAACCCGGCAGTCGGTGGTATCGCCAAAGGACAAATTGTACGCGAAATTGATGCTATGGGGGGGATGAGCGGTATCGTTGCAGATACTACTGCCGTTCAATTCCGAATGTTAAACAGGTCCAAAGGACCTGCCGTATGGTCACCCCGTGTCCAGTCCGACAGGACAAAATATATTGAAGAATGGAGAAAGATTCTTGACTCGACACAGAATCTTTATCAGATGCAGGATATCGTCACATCCTTTCAATTTGAGAAATCAGATAACGGAACCTATAAAATTATCGGAGTTGAAACAGCATTAGGTATTAAGTTAATAGCTAAAAAGGTCATATTGACAGCCGGCACTTTTCTTAATGGATTGATGCATTTCGGCCCTGTTAAAATTGAAGGAGGAAGAATTTCGGAATCATCGTCATACGGACTTACTTCTCAATTGAAGAAGATTGGGTTCGAGGTTGGACGTATGAAAACAGGCACTCCGGCAAGAGTAGACGGACATAGCATAGATTTTTCCAAATGTGAAATCCAATGGGGTGATGATGAAGTTTCTGCTGAAAACAATGCTGCGTATGACGGAAATGCCGTCCCGGTTGTGAAACAAGATTTTCATAAGTTTTCCTTTCTTCCCAGCGTCAAACGACCATTGGTTTCAAGACCTTGTTTCATTACTCATACCAACTCAGAATCGCATAGGATACTTTCTGAGAATCTTAAAGATTCCCCCTTGTATAATGGTGACATACAAAGTATCGGGCCACGGTATTGTCCAAGTATAGAAACAAAGATTGTTACTTTTGCCGATAAAGACAGTCATCAATTGTTTCTTGAGCCGGAGGGTGAGACTACAAGTGAATATTACATCAATGGATTTTCCAGTTCATTACCATGGAAAGTACAGCTTGACAGTCTTTCATCGATTGAGCCATTAAGCAATATTCAGTTCTTAAGGCCCGGATATGCAATAGAGTATGACTATTTCCCTCCGATACAATTATATCACACTTTAGAGACAAAGATAGTTGATGGCTTATATATGGCCGGACAAGTTAATGGAACAACCGGTTATGAGGAGGCTGCTGCTCAAGGGATGATGGCAGGAATTAATGCCGCAAGACGAGTAAAAGGAGAGGAAGAAGTAATTTTAAGAAGAGACCAGGGTTATATTGGTGTTCTGATTGATGATTTAGTTACTAAGGGAGTTGATGAACCCTATAGAATGTTCACAAGCAGAGCTGAATACAGAATACTCCTTCGTCAGGATAATGCCGACTCACGCCTAACTCCTTTAGGATACGAAATTGGTCTTGCGACAAAAGAGCGTTATGAACAGTTTAAGAAGAAGGAAAGGTTCGTTGCCGAGTTGGTTTCGTCATCCGATAAAATCAAGATAAAAGCGGATGTTAGAACTAATGATTGGCTTCTTGGTAAAGGGACGACTGAACTAAAGACCGGGTGCAGAATTGTAGAGTTGATAAGGAGGCCACAATTGAATATAAAAGTCTTACGAGAATTATCTTCAACATGGGATAAGTTGCTTAACAATATACCCTCGGATATTAGAGATGAAGTAACTGAAAGTGCGGAGATATTGATAAAATACGAAGGATATATAAAAAGGGAACAGGATTTGGCAGATAAGCAAAGAAGGCTTGAAGAAGTGCGGATTCCTGACTACATTGATTATTTTTCGATGAAATCAATCTCAACAGAAGGGAGACAGAAATTAAACAAACATAAACCGCTTACAATAGGACAAGCAAGCAGAATATCCGGTGTGAGTCCTTCGGATATCAATGTTTTATTGCTAACCCTAAGAAATTGATAAAACAGACAATATCTTAAATTTGTTTCACGTGGAACAATTTGATATTACTTCCTTTTAATCGGAGAATTTTAAAAAAGATAGATAAAAATTACAATTATGGAAATTGAAGAATTAAAAGCGACGATTCGTGATGTGCCTGATTTTCCCTCAAAGGGAATTATGTTTCGCGATTTAACCACTATGATTAAGAATGGGGAGGCTCTGCATTTGATGAGTAAGGAGATTGCAGATCTTTATCGGGATAAGGGTGTGACAAAAGTTGTCGGTATAGAATCCCGCGGTTTTATCGGTGGTTCTATTCTTGCCTACGAACTGGGATGTGGCTTTGTGCCTGCTCGCAAGCCGGGTAAACTTCCTTCGGTAACAATCAAGATGGCTTATGCCAAGGAATACGGTGTTGACACGATAGAACTCCATTCCGATGCTATCAATGAAAATGATGTTGTGGTGCTCCACGATGATTTGCTTGCAACAGGAGGAACAATGAATGCATGCTATAATCTGGTGAAGAGTATGAATCCTAAAAAGATCTACATCAACTTCATTGTGGAGTTAACGCAGTTGAACGGCCGTGAGAATCTTCCTAAAGATTGTGAGATTACCTCTCTTCTGAAATATTGATTCTGGTTTTTTTCAAACCTCGGACAGGTTTGATAATCATAAGGGGATACGTCAAAATTATATGATGACGTGTCCCTTTTGTCATACATTTTTTCCGATACGTTGCGTTATAGTAATTTTTGGCCCCGGATTTGCGTTTATAAAGTTGTATGGAAGATTTGAAGAAATTGTTGGCTGATATAGGACGAAATATTGACGAAGCCGGTGGCTTTGGTCTGGAGATTACTCCGGATAGAACTCCACAGGATATTTTTGAGAATCGTCCGGGTAAGGCTCTTCGTGAGAAGATTCTGAATTTGCCCGATACTCCAGGTGTATATATGTATGTTGACAGAAACGGAAAGGTAATTTATGTCGGGAAGGCTAAAAGGCTTAAACGACGTGTCTCCTCATATTTCAATCGTCGGCATGACTCTGTCCGTACGAATCTTCTCGTGCGTAATATTGTTGACATGCGTTTTATAGTGGTTGCAACCGAGGAAGATGCGCTCCATCTGGAAAACGCCATGATCAAGGAGTATCAACCGCGGTATAATGTAATGCTGAAGGATGATAAGTCTTATCCGTGGATTGTTGTGACAAATGAGCTTTATCCACGGGTTTTTATGACCCGTGAGAGGGGTCTGCAAGGAAGATATTTCGGCCCTTACAGCAATCAGCAGACAGCAAAAGTCGTGTTGCAATTAATCAGAGATGTTTATCCTCTGCGCAGTTGTCGTCATAATTTGGATGATTCATCCATTGCCCGCGGGAAATATAGGCTGTGTCTTGATTATCATATAAGAAAATGTGGCGGCGCGTGTTGCGGTTTGATTTCTCCGGAGAAATACGGAGAATACATAAAGAAGGTCTGTCAGATATTAAACGGCGAGACAATAGAGCTCGAGAGACATCTTAAGGAGGAGATGGATCGTCTCAGCGGAGAGTGGAAGTTTGAAGAGGCACAGGAAGTGAAGGAGAAATATGAGGTTGTGAAGCGTTATAATGCTAAATCTGTAATAGCAAGCGCCGACAGGATGGACGCCGATATTTTCTCTTACGTTGAGAATGCTACGACAGCGGTAGTCAATTTTATGCATCTTCACCATGGGGCTGTGGTGCAGAGTCTGAATCTGGAGTTTCGTCGTCGCATGGCTGAGACGAAAGAAGAGATTTTGTCTTTTGCCATAAGTGAAATTAAAAGCCGGTTCGGCAAGGAATATAAAGATGTCATTGTGCCGTTTCTTCCTGATGTGGATTTTGAGAGTGTCAACTTTATAGTGCCGCAGAGGGGAGATAAGAAAAAAGTGCTTGATGTGGGTCTTCGCAATGCCGAACAATATCTGACGGATAAGGAAAAGCAGCTTGAGAAATTGAATCCTGAAAAAGGGATTGAGTCGTTGATGGAGCAGATGAAAAGCGATTTCCGACTTTCAGTTCAACCGCGGCATATAGAATGTTTTGACAATTCAAATATTCAGGGGACTAATCCTGTGGCGAGTTGTGTTGTCTTTAAGAATGGGAAGCCCTCAAAGAAGGATTATCGTCATTTCATAATAAAGACGGTTGTCGGTGCAGATGATTTTGCATCAATGAAGGAAGTGCTTCATCGTCGTTACACCCGTATGCTTGCAGAGGGAGAGAAGTTGCCGGATCTGGTAGTCGTGGATGGAGGAAAGGGGCAGCTGAGCGCAGCTGTAGAAGCGTTTGAAGAGATGGGAATCCGGGGAGAGGTCACTCTGGTAGGTATTGCGAAACGTCTTGAAGAGATATATTTTCCCGGCGACCAATTGCCGTTATATATTGACAAAAAGAGCCGCAGTCTGAGAGTTATCCAGGCTCTTCGTGACGAGGCCCACAGATTTGGCATTACCCACCATCGCAATCGTCGGTCGAAGGGACAGACTGTCAGCGAGCTTGACACAATCAAGGGTGTAGGAGAGAAGACGGCCCGGACCTTGATGCGGACTTTCAGAAGTGTAAAGAAATTGAAGGAAGCCTCTCGGGAGAAGATTGCCGAGAGTGTCGGAAAGAGCAAAGCTAAGTTGGTATATGCTCATTTTCATCCGGAGGATTTTTCTGATGCAGATGCTGTCAATTCTGATTAAAATGCTTGACGAACAGAATGAAGATCGAACAAAACCACTACTTCCAAATGTTATAACTTAAACTAAAAGAAAGAATGAAAGTAAATAATAAATTGCATATAAGAATGAAGTAATATAAAAT
>CAMWXI010000006.1 GCA_947178175.1 uncultured Porphyromonadaceae bacterium
CCCCGGAATTACAGTCCCGCAATTTCGCAGTTATACCGGAACTTCGATTATTATCATGTCATCATCTGTAATGTAACAATTATATGTTGTCTCTCCGGAAGCCTCAATGTTTTTGTAGAGCGGGGGAGTAACCGGCTTCCCGTCCTTTACAAGCCCGTAATGTCCATTACACCCGTATGCATCCGCAGATGCACGATAATACGATGTCTCACCTTCGGTATTTGTATATCCGGAAGGATAGCTTAGATTTATATACCGGTCAAACACAAACGGATTAAGAACATTTCCCTCATAGTCCAATTGAATTTTTGAATTATTGTCAAGTGTGGCGACTAACCCATTCTCTTCACTAACTGCCAAGTCATTATATCTTGCCGGTATCAGCTCTTCACCTTTTGAATCGAGAATGCCGAAAAGTCCATTCTGCTCCATCACCCAATATCCTGACACCCCGTCTTTTATATTATCATAGAGAAAATCCGTGACGTTTTCCCCTTTTTTATCTACAAGTGCATATTTCCCATCTTTACTCTCTGCAAACAATCCGTCAACATAGAAGTATTCCCTACCTTTCTCCCGCAAATAACGACGTGAATTAATTGGATGCCCTTTATGGTCTATGAAAAAAACGGAGTCTCCGATACAGACTGCCGCAACACTATCGCGAAAACACCAGGCTGCATCATACTTCGGTTCTATGGCCACATTTCCGGTCTCTGTATTGAAATATCCTCTCTTCCCTTTTTGCGAATAGACTATCATATTCCTATCCCACTTTGATTTGGCAATCCAGTCTATACCTTTGAGAATCTTTTTATTACCATGACGTTCATAAATATACCCGTTACCATTGCTCCCCGGCATATAATAGTAATCCTCACCTACCTCTATGCGGTTGTAATATTCCGAACGATCACGATCCCGTTTGATTTCCCTATATGCCAGAACACTCATCGTTCCGAAAAAACACACTATACTCAACGACACCAGACATACCGTCCATCGCCAGAAAAGTGATTTAGGCCCACTACTAAAAAAACGACCCGTCGCTTTTCTAAATCTTCTCATTCTTCCCAAGCCTCTTTTCTCAACGTTTTCTCTCCCGTCAACTTTTTCTATTTCTTTCATTTCTCCAATTTTTGATTTGTTTGACAATCCTTTTTTGAAAAGACAGAGTCAATCCGCAATTCAAATCTATCACCCGTTGAAAAAATTTTTTGCACAAAACTCACATAACTCCCCGGAATCTCTTCACCGGGATATCATCATTATGGAATAATTTGATAATTCCCTCTTCTTCCATATATTGATGTCAATGAATCATAAACGCTATATTGTTTAAGTCAATTTATTATTCTATATTTGTGGATAAAAGCTACTGCATGATCATGAATATACCAATGATTCTTAATGTTATTACAAATACCTCCTCCGGACACGAGAGCGCTCATGATTCTCTTCCTGACTATTTCCATAACTTCAACGGGATTGTGGGTGACCTTTACAATAGCTATGATAATGTTATCAACAACAACGTTTTCTCTACCCGTTTTTTTGAATTCTTCCTCTTTTTCCTTAGTACCCTTGGAATCATTGCATTGCTTATTCTGGCCATAAAAATCATAAGATCATTCAAGAATTTCAGGAAACTGAAACTTGGAAGTATTTTCTGGCTTACTTTCGTGTATGGAGTATTGGTCTATGACATCGGTATGTATACGAATGATAACGTATCCTTGCTGACTAACCTCCCGATGGCTATACTATACGGTTTTAAAATCTTCATTCTTGATAGCGACGTAAGCGAAATTCATGAGGCGTTCCACCAAAGTTGGCTTTATTCAGGGAATTTTGCTTTAGTTCATGTCTTGGCAGCTGTAGTCTCTACTGCTTTTGTTATCAAGCACTTCGGATTCAATCTCATTTCCAGATTGAATTTATACCGGAAAGCTTCATTCTGGGGTAGAAAAGTATCCGATACTTATATCTTCTGGGGAATAAACGAAAATTCTCTCGAACTGATTGAAAGTATTCACTCTCATTATAAAGGTCTTGGGAGTAAGGACTATAGAATTGTAGTTGTGCGTACACCCAACAGCCATGAGGAAGCAGAAGAGGGTGAATATCTCACTCTTTATAAAGTGCTGAATTTCCTCTCTATTTCCAACCCGGAAATGGATTCACTTTTAAGATTCAAATGTCTCACCACTACCTGCACTGAGTCCGTCTTATCCACTGAACACTCGTCATATACTCCTTCTGATATTCTTGGAAAAAAACTCAATCTTCATCAACTTAAGAAACTTATTGAGAAAAAAACCAAACAGACGGTTCATCTATTCTTCCTCTCCGAGAACACTGAAGAGAATCTATATATCACCAACCTGATTCAGTCTGACACCACAATTCTGAAATTCGCCGAGTCTGAAGAAAAAACAACTGACCCGGATAAATGGAACTGTCACGAAGTCAAACTATATTGCCGTTCCAGAAAGAACAGTGCCCATAGCATAATAGAGGAAACCAACCGTAGCGAGAATATTAAAATCAGAATTATAGACCCGTCATATATCAGTGTAGAGTTGCTGAAACTTGATGAGAAAAGAGAAATCCAACCGGTCTACTATGTGGATATAGAAGCGGACGCAACTGTCTCCTCCGGATTTAATTCCCTGATTGTAGGGTTTGGAGAGGTTGGGCAGGACGCTCTCAAATATCTATATGAGTTCGGAGCTTTCGTTAAGAGTGGAAGCACCGACATATGCGTCTCCCGCTCTGATTTCCACCTTGAGGCAATTGATAAAAACATGAAAGATCTTGCCGGCCCGTTTATCAACTCCTCTCCTTCCCTCCCGTATTCTCTCCCCTTCCTTCCCGAATATGAAAAAAGAAAAGATGAGAAAGGAAATGATGAGAAAGGAAATGATGAGAAAGGAAATGAAAAGGAGAATAACAAGAATGTAATTGTCACACTGAATGATGAAGATTGCCGGAGTGTCAGCTTTTATCTATCTCTTGAAGAAAAAGTCAAATATCTTAATTATATCATAATTGCCACTGATAACGATGAACTTAACATATCATTGGGTGTCAGGATTTTTAAAGCTGCAATCAGATATAGAAAGGACATGGAAAATTTCTGTATACTCATCCGCGTGTATCGTGATGAAACCGGACAATTCCAAAATATTATCAATCACTATAATAAACTTTGGGAAGCAGAAAATGTGGAGCGCGGTAGTAAAAATCAGACAAAAATACGCAGAGATGCTATTGTCGACGGACCTATGATGATATTCGGAAGAACTCACGATGTCTTTACTTATTCCAATATTGTTTCCAATAAGTTGGAAGAAATGGCTATAGATTATCATGAGCTCTATAAGAGCGCTTCTACACCCGGCTATAAATATCAAAAGAATCAGCGTGATAAAGACTGGCACAGAGAACGCCGAAATTTGCTCCAGTTTGACCCGGAACATATTGACTTCTATCCTACCTACACAGGGGTGATGTGTCTCAAACGTCAGTATACCCAGAATCTCTCCAACGCCCTACACAACAAAACTAAAACCCACTTGCAGGAAGAGGCATTCTCCAAGGCCGGAATCTCCTCTTTCCAGTGGAGTCAACTGACAAGAAAAGCAGAAACAGTTGTCTATAAACTTTCCGGCTCCAACGAGCTTACACCTGAAATTGTGAGAATTCTCAATGTTCTGGCACAAACAGAACATCTCCGCTGGAATGCCTCACACGAAATTTTAGGATTCAAGCCTTCAGACTCATCCTCGAAAGATGAGGCAAGACTGCTTCATAACTGCCTCACCCTTTGGCAGAACTTAAGCAACAAATATCAGAGCTACGACTTCAATGTCGTTGACCTCACCCTGAATATTATTAATTCCCATCGCCCTCAGAAATGACCGACCAAGAAATAGTTCAGGAACTCCTCAGTCACGATAATGCCGTGACCCACAGGTTCTTTTTCAAGGACTGCCGTCCGCTCTTGCTCTCTATTTTAAGAAATGTTTTCCCTTACCCTGTGAATTATGAAGAGTGTGTCAATGCTCTTTACGAATATCTGATGGAAAACAACGCCGCTAAATTGCGTAGCTTCAGTTTCCGATGTTCTTTGTTTCAATGGATGAAAGTCGTTGCCACACGTTTTTTTATAGCACATCGAAATGCTATGATTCAGGAGTTTTCCAATGAACCTGAAACTCCCGTGAAGGAAGATATCTCCTCCGACGCCGGAAGAATCATGTCCGACCGTATGGATGCTCTCATGCTTCTGAATATGCTCCCCAACAAAAGATATGCCGATGCTCTCAGGCATCTCATTCTTAACGATGAAGACCCTGAGTCATACGCTAAAAGTATTGGAACATCAGTCGACAATATCTATAACATTAAAAAACGCGCTATCTCCGCTTTGGCAAAGATAGCCTATAAATATTACAGCTATGGCTACTGACCGTGACCTATCAAAAATCTCTCCCGATATCTCCGATAATATTTCAGATGAGGATCTGGCAGTTTTCCTCGAAGGAAATGCTTCTCCGGAAGAATCTGAAATGATTTTGCAAGAGATTGTCAGAGACCCTGTCATTGCAGAAACAGTTGCCTTGTCTCCCCTTATTGACCTGGACATTGAACCGATTGGATCAGACGGGTTTATTCTCCCCATGATGTCTTTGGCAGCTGCTAATCCTGAAAATCTCTGTTCATTTGATTGTGAATTATTCATTCTTCATCACCTTGACTATGATGTGGACAGCTGGACTCTGCTTGAAACTGCAAAAGCCAATAATTGGATAAAAGAATCCGGAACACCTCTTCATCATGTCGGCAGACTGCTTGAACTTAAAGGTCTGGCAGTCAAACGACAATACGATTCCACATTCTCCGATCTCTCGGAAGCGCTCTCTGACAATAAATATGTAATAGCAATAGTCACCGCTGACAAAGCTTTGCCGGACTGTAAAGAAGAGGTGTCACCTCTTCATGCTCTTTTCATTACAACAGTTGAATCAGACGGCTTTGTTTCCTATCTGAATATGGACACTTTGACAGAGGAATACATTCCCGAAGATAAGTTTAAGGAGTTATGGAAAGGGAGCGGCAACTATATGGTTACTGCATGCGAAACCTTGGACAACTACAATCCATTACCGATTAACGTGGAGGATATAGAGCTTGATGAAGACTTAGAGGAGCTGACTGAAGCTATTGCGGAGAACGCCCACGACACATGGGCCCGCGCAAGAATGGACGAAGGGTGGCGCTTCGGCCCGGTCAGGGATGATAAAAAGAAAGAACATCCGGATCTTGTGCCATACTCTCATCTCCCGGAAAGTGAAAAAGAATATGACCGCATTATGGCGATGAACACTCTTCGACTCGTCCGCCGTCTCGGTTTCAATATCACAAAATGCAATCCTCATGCCTGATTACGACGTTTTCATAAGCTACCGTCATGATGGAGGAGCACAATACGCCCGAATCCTGCAACTTATGCTGGATCAAAGGGGTTATAAGGTTTTTCTTGATTATGACGAAGTAAGAGATGGTAATTTCACCGAGAAAATACGCAAGGCCATTGCTTCCTCAGCCGTCTTTATGATTATCCTTTCTGAAAATGCTCTGGATAAATGCAACGATAAGGAAGATTGGGTGAGAAAAGAAATTTCTACCGCGTTAAAGCTCAAGAAAAAGATAATTCCCGTTAATCCGGATAAAACATTTAACGGTATACACGCTGAATTACCTAAAAATATCTACGATACTTTTAATACAATTCACCATTCCGAAATATATTTTGGTCAGGCTTTAGGTGCAACAGTCGATAGCTTAATAAAACAACGTATTGAACCGATAACAGGTAAGCGGAATTCAAAACAAAATGTCGACACGACTTTCGATGAAGCAAAAATAAGCCTTGAGAAACAAGAGAGACTACACAGGTTTATTAAGAAATTACTTGTTTCAGTTTCAATAATCATTACAATCGGAGTAGGAATCAGCATATATTTTTTAGTTGATTATTTCAATGAAAGACGTAGACATGAAGATGAAATTGAAAGATTAGAAAAACTTCAAAACGGAATCATCAGGAAATACGCACAATTTAATCCAATTCTATCTGATTCATTACCCGAGTCCAAACTTCTTGCAATTGATACCATTTTATCAAAAATGGTTACCCTGTATCCTGATTCAATCTGGATTTCCAAGACAGAATTCAGCAAAGGTGAATGGGCAGATATTATGGGATTAAAATGTGCTGATAACGAAAGGCATTATCCTGTTTCTGATAAATCTTTTGTTGAAATCATGGAAGTCATAAAAGATAGTCTTTCAGAAATGACATCAATAAATTTTGACTTGCCGTCTGCTGAGGAATGGGAATATGCCGCTAATGGAGGCCGTTATAAATTGGGATTAAGATTCTCAGGAAGCAACACTGCCGACTCCGTTGCTTGGTTCAGGGGAAACTCCAAAAGAGCTGTCCATAAATGCGGACGTACCGGGAAACTTCCCAATTATCTGGATTTATATGATATGAGCGGAAATATTGGAGAACTGTGCAATTCCCCTTATACCGATGGAAATGGAACCGAGTTTTTTACGGTATGCGGTGGTAATTATGATTCCGCCGAAAAAGATATTGAAATTTCATCAAAGGATTTCCTCCCGATTAATGATAAAAATAACAAAGTAGGATTTAGACTGATTATAAGAAAAAAATGAGAGTGATGAAAATAATGAAAAACAAATCTGCAATATCCGTTATCTTCCTTTTCCTATTACTGATATTCGGTAATTCAGCTATGGCCAAAGATGAATCAGACTTTGACAAACTCGTTAATGTTGTGCTGGAAATCAGAGAGCTGAGCGGGAATAAAAAAGGGGATGTAAATCCTGAAATTCTAGAAGATAAAATAGACGTACTGGAGGGAATGTCTATTTATGATGATAAAGATATTTCAATTCCAGACAATTCCAAATCAGACAGCAGATTCATCGAATTATGGGATAATGTCTTACAGGCATCACGAGATTCATTATCCGACAGTCAAGTAAGAGTCGAAAGAGGAGATCCCCTTTTATCCGAACGATTTCATATTAAAAAGGGGAAATCTCTGAAAAAATCATTTCAGGCAAGCAAAAATTTTTCTATTTCTGCAATTCCGCAGGCCGGCGGGTTAGTAAGCATGACAATACATGCTTATAATCAAAAGGGTTATGATGAACATTTCAATGACATGGACAATTTCCGTAAAGGGGAAAGCTATAGAAAGAAAAAAATTAAACTACCCTCTAAGCCGACAACGGTTGATATTGAAATATTCAACCGAAGTTCTAAGGACACTACTCTGATACTAATCCATAATTAACTTGGAATACAAATGGTTAAACACATTTTGATATTCTTAACAATCCTCATTCTGAGCTTTACAAAAGTAAAAGCTCAAAATGAGGGTGATATTTATTTAAAAGAGTTTGTAGCTGAAGTTAACGCTCAATGTCCTATCAGTTTAAATGCATCCCTTACTATGAGTCATCTTGAATATTTGCAAAGATGTCTTTATTTCTTCTATGATATTAATGAAACTTACTCTGATTTTAATTTTGTTGACATTGATAAAGATGAACTGAAAAAAATCGTTGACAGTCTTTTTAATAATCCTTTATCTAAAACATTAATTGATGAACTGATTAAATATCGAATTGATCTAAAGTTAGTTTATAAGTTTAATGACGGGAAGAACCATGAGGTCTATATACCTTATAACGACCTTTGGGAATACGACTCAAATAAAATAACGAGCCGTCAAATAGCGCTTGACGAGTTGAAGAAAAATAATAACCTTCTACCTGTTACTATCGGACCCGAAACATTAAATTACATTACTTTAAAAGATGACAATATAATTTATTATTACACAATAAATGAGACTATTATTAATTTAAATTCATTCAGCCCTGAAGAATTAAAGAATATTAAACTTTACTCCATAGAAAATCATACTGATTACGAACTGTTTAATAGCGCGTTTCTTTACGCAAATGCCGGATTTCCAATAGAATTCATTTATGAAGGTAACACATCCGGGGAAAAAATCATTTTTTATCTTTCGCCGGAGGAAATATTGACAGCCTGCAAAAGCGCATTCGTTAAATATGAAATTGAGAACTGATAGAAAAAACATATAATCTCTTAAACACAAAAAAATGACTAAACGAAAACTCTACATCCTTTTACTCCTAATCCTCACTGTTTTCAGTTTTTCTCTTAATGCACAAAGCGAAAATGATTGGAAAAAAATTGTTGCAGACTTGAATGCACAAACGCCCATACCTATGGGAATAGTGGGAAATATAACAATGATAACTTTTAATAATAACTGTATTGAATATTACGTTGATTTAGACCCCCAGACGGCTACGATGCTTAAACTCGGGGATAATCAGAATTCGGTCTTTACAGAACAAATTCAATCTCAGTATTTCATGAATCCTTTCACAAAGGTTTTCTTTGACATTCTTATACAGCATAGGATTAATCTTAAATATAACTTAATCCTGAATAACAAACCGATAACAGAGTTTTCCATCCCATATAGTGAATTAAAAAAGATAACATTAAAGAAACCTGATTATAAAGAACTTGCAATCATGCAGGCTGAGAAAACTAAGCAGACTCTCCCGATCAAGATGGGCCCGATGGTGATATATTCAGTTGCAATTGACAACGACACTGTTTCTTTCTTCATTGAAATTGATGAACAACAGTCCGACATGGGGGTTATGATGGAGCTGGGAGGCGATGTAATGAAAGAAAATATTCTGGAATCCCTCAGGAATTATACAGAACCTGTTATGACACAAGAATTACTTCTTTATGCAAATGCCGGGTTTAATATAAAATATATCTATATCGGAAATATAACAAAGAGAAGCGTTGAATTTTCACTTTCTCCAAAAGAAATTTTAGAAAGTATTGACTTTGCTAATAAAAGATTAAAGAAATCCTATGAATAAAGTATATCTTATAACGACACTGTTGCTGTGTGTTGCCTTTTCACTTCTCGGCGAAGAGAAAAGCAATGGCGTGTTATCCCTCTCTGCTGAAACAAAGTCTAAAATTTCAAAAGCATATCAATTATTAAATTCAGGCAACTATGATGATGCGCTGGTAATATTTAAGAGACTGACTTCCTCCGAAGATAAAGCAAAATCGTTAGGTCTATCTTCCATGAATTATGAAAATATCATTGAACATATCGGGAGCTGTTATAAGGGGAAACAACAATATTCAGAGGCAATAAGATATTATCTCAAGGCTGATTCATTAAACAAGGCTTTATCATTAGGTTCCTGGGATAGAGAGCATTTAAACACCTATAAGAATCTGGCGGATTGTTATCTATACACCTCACAGCCGGATACAGCATTAGACTGGGGAGGGAAATATATTGAAGCGACAAAACGTTTTAAGGGGCAATTTTCAAAAGAACTTTTCAATGCCTATAAAAACGTATATAATATTGCAATAAGAATAGGAAAACAATCAATTGCCATGGATATGCTGGATAAGCATATCCAGATAGGTATTCAAAATGACTATTTCGATAGAGAGGAAGACTTTGAAAATTTCTTAGCCTTATGTTTACTTAAATATAACCTTAACCAATGTGATGAAGCAATTGAATTAGGAGAAAACATCGAAGGTGTCATATCTGAATATTACCCGGCTTCCCTCATTCATCTGCAATTCTGTAATGTCCTCTTCAAACAAGCTTATACTACTCAAAAATATGACAAAGCTGAGAACTATCTCAACCGGGCGATGGAGATAGTTGATATTTTGGAAGAAAAAGGGATAAAGGATGATAATATATATACTGCATATAATAATTATGCTTTTTATAATATGAATTCCGACCCGGAAAAATCCTTAACCATTTTCTTATCCTTAAAAGAGGAACTGGAAAACGATGGAAAGACTGATTCCGGCTCCTACCCGATGGTTCTTAATAACCTCTCGCTTTTTAAAGGTTTGGACAATCAAGAATCCGCACACCTATTAGAAGAAGCATTTTCAAGAATTACATCATTTAAGTCAGTTGATATCACGGACATTCTATTGATTGGATATAACAGAATACTTTGCTATCACCAACTGAATGATACTGTCAACTCGATAAGGTCTATTAAAGAACTTCATAAAATTATTTCAGAAGAATCAATATCCGCTCTTGCGAATCTTTCTGAAGAGAAACGTGAAGTTTATTGGAACCAGGTAAAAAATTGGTATTATTTATATATGCCGGTTTTTGCATTTTCATATAACAAACCGGAATTATGGGAACTATTATATGACGGCATTCTCGAGAGTCGTGGTATTCTCCTTTCTTCTACAATCTCCTTATCCAGACTAATCCGCGAATCTAACGATTCTGTGCTTAATATCCTTCACAATCAAGCTCAAGAGATAAACAATGAGGAACTTCAAAAGAAAATAATCAGGGAGTCCAAGAAGTACGGGAATTTCATGGATGCCTTCAGAGTTAACCACAAAGATGTCCGCTCTGTTTTGAAAAAGAATGAAATCGCTGTTGAATTCTTTAAATACGATACTAAAAAATTTGCCGGATTCTTAGAGACTCAAGATTCAGATTCTATTTATTCCGAACCTTTGGATGCGAGATATTTCGCTTTCATTATCAAGCCGGATTCCGACTCCCCTTCCATTGTGGAATTATGTGATGAAGCTGAAATATCAAATGACCTTTATTCTTGCTATCAAAAAATATGGAAGCACATCTTGCAGGATGATGAAAATATTGACACTGTATACTTCTCACCCGACGGTATCCTTCATTTAATCCCCATTGAATGCGCTATTGAGGAGAACAATAATCTTCTCTCAGACCGTGTTAAATTATATCGTCTCTCCTCTACAAGAGAACTTCTTCTTAATCAACCGCGAGAACTTTCATCTGCCGCATTATTCGGAGGCATGAAATTTAATCTTTCGGTTGATGAAATGATAGCAGACCATAACAGAAACAAAACACCGGATTTCAGAGCAAGGGGAACATTGCGCGCAAGCGAACCTCTCCCTGCAACTAAGGTTGAAGTGGAATCAATTTATAAGTTACTGAAAACTATTCCATCATTCTCGGAGTCGTCCAAAATTTTCACAGATGACACTGCTACAGAAAGTGCATTTAAATCTTTCTCCGGGAGAAGTACAGGAGTCATTCATATTGCCACGCATGGATTTTATGAGTCTCAGGATGATACATATAATGATGATGACACTCTGAACAATAATAGAAATGAGACTAACGAATTATTCCAAAGTGGACTCCTGTTTTCAGGTTCTGATAATACTCGTCTTCATGACTCTGTGCCAGAAGGAATAGAAGACGGTGTACTTTATGCCGGGGAATTAGTCAACCTGGATTTCAAAAATACCGACCTTGTCATCATGTCAGCCTGTCGAACAGGATTAGGTAGAGTAACGGAAGATGGTGTTTTTGGTCTTCAAAGAGGTTTTAAAAAAGCCGGAGTAAATAGTCTGATTATGTCATTGAGAAAAGTAGACGATAACGCCACCTGCTATTTTATGACAGAATTTTATAGGAATCTTTTCCAAAATCAACATACAAAAGGTAATAAATACTTATCTTTTGAAAATGCAAGGAAATCTGTAAGAGCTGTTGAGAAATGGAATAAACCTGAATATTGGGCATATTTCATACTTCTTGATTCTCTTAACTAAAAAACAACCATGGAATTATATGAATCATATGAAATATGATATTTTCATAAGCTACCGGCGCGAGGGAGGCGCTCAGTATGCCCGTGCATTGCAGCTGTTTCTTGAAAACAAGAGGTATCGCGTTTTTTTGGATTATGATGAACTGACGGATTCCGTCTTTTCAGATAAAATTAAAGATGCGATTAAAAATTCCTCTGTCTTTATTATTATTCTTTCTAAAAATTCACTTGACAGATGCATCAATGACGATGATTGGGTTCGTCAGGAAATCGAATGTGCCATTAATAATAATATTAAGATTGTTCCGGTAAATCCTGATAATACCTTCACAGGTATCCCTCAAGACGTTCCAAAACATATCAGAAATACCATTTCAAGCATCCATTACTCCGAAATCAATTTCGGTCAGGCTCTGAAGCCAACTGCAGAGATGATGATACGCAATCGTCTCCCACGCAAGATTTCCACAAAACTTATGATAACATACTGTTGTGTCGGAATTTTTCTGACAATCGGTCTTCTTTGCGCTTTCCTTTTTTATAGACTTCAACAAAACTCTGAACTTGAAGAGCTTAAGCAATCCGTTACTTTTCAAGGTGAGTCTCCTGATTGGAACGAAGACATTACCAAAGAACAGCTTCTCGCTTTCCAAAGGATTTTCAATTCCATGCGCGAAATTAAAGGAGGAGAATTTATGCAGGGAGCAATCCCTCTCCCGGATGGTTCATATCATGAATTTGTGGAAGAGGGACTTGAGACTCCTGCCCGGCACGTTGTTGTCAGGCCATTCTATATTTCCCAGTTTGAGACAACAATCGGAGACTGGAACGCCATTATGAATGATAAAAGGGAGGGGAATCCGGAAATGCCTGTCGGTGACGTTTCCTATGATGAGGCCACTGAATTTACCAACAGACTCTATGAACTCTCCGGTCTGGAATTTCGTCTTCCCACCGAATCCGAATGGGAATATGCCGCCCGTGGCGGAGAATCACCGGAAAATTTCATTTTTGCCGGTGATGATAACCCCGGAAAAGTGGCATGGTTCTCTAAAAATTCAAATGGGAAACCTCACTCAAACGATGCTTCTGACCTCCCGGAAACATGCACATCTCATGACCTTTTCAACATGAGCGGGAACCTGAGCGAATGGGTTGATACTGAATTTAAACCTTATAATCCTGAGTTTCCTGTCTCCGAAATTAAAACCATGACCATCAGAGGTGGCAATTATAATTCTGAGCCTTACGAACTCACTGTAACTCATCGTCAACCCTCAACACCATATACTAAACTTCCTACATTGGGCTTCCGGATTGCACTCTAAAAATAATAAAAATGAAAATCGTCCGTCTTCTGATTCTCTCCATCTTTATATCATTATCCGCTTCACTTTTCGCTGTCACCCTTTCAAAAGAGATGGAGGAAGCTGTTGACATATGCAAATCCATCTCTGATGGATTTTTGACATACGACCTCGCCAAAATCAAAAATGGGAATGAACGGCTGAAGAAAATTGGTATAAACGATTGGTCTACCCTTCATCTTTCAAAGGGAAAAGAACTGAATATCAACGGACACTTACTCTTTGACGAGGTTTTTCTTGACAGCATTATAAAAAATCACAAACATATTGTGTTTGCTCAGAAATATTTAAAACAACGTGGAGTCAGGGGGGTATCTTCAGGCAGGAAGTCAAAAATTAAAATGACCACAAAGGGGTTGCCGGCCGGAGGTGCCGCCTCTTGGAAAGCTTCCGGCTCCAATTCTGCTGAAATTGCTCTCGTGGCCGAACCACGCGGCCTTCTCACCATGACTATACGCGATGAGAAAGGTAAATCTCTTTTCACAGAAACCGTCAAAAACAAAAAAGGTGATTCCGTCCGCAAAATCAAAGTCACACTTCCTAAAACACGCACCCGCTTCTTTATAGAAGTAAAAAACTATGGGGATGCCACAAGCTTTGCCCTAATTTCCAGATAATCGACATTTCCTTATTAACAATCTCCTTCTTACTCATTCTATGAACCGAAACTTAAAATCATTATTAATCTTTTCAGCATTTGCAGTTGCGTCTTTTTGCAGCTTCATGACATACTCCGACTCTAAAAGGGGGATGAACACTGAGGAAATCAACCGTATTTTAAAAGAAGGATTAACTCTCTATCATGAGAATCAGTTAGCCAAAAGTGCTGAAAAATTTGAAATCATACTTCCTGAAGTAGAGAAGTTCAGCGAACAATATGAAAAAATACTGGAACATCTCGGAATGATTTATCTCGACCTGGAAGATGAAGTAAACACAAATCGTATCCTTAATCTGATTGAAGAACACAACCAACAAGAAATGAGCAAGGAGTGTGTCACTCCCAAGTGCCATCTTGAAAAGGCAACCCTCTTCTACAACAAAGGAAATTCCGCTGAAGCCCGTCTGGAATTTAATAAGGCTTTGGAATACGCCACCACCGAAGCCGAGGAGACCGATATTTACTTAAGTATGGCTTCCTTTCTCTTCACACAAAACGACTTTCTACATTCTGCAGAATATTACTCTCTGGCTGCCGAAAATCTTAGGAGAAATATGGCCGGACCCGACCAGTATGCCGATGTGTTGATTAAATCAGCCGTATCTTTCTATTTAGCCCGGGAGTATGATAAAAGCAATGCCATTTATCGCCAACTATCGGAATCTGCATCATCACTTAATTCAAAACATAAAAGAGACGTTCTTAACGGCCTCGGAAGAAATTATCATGCACTGAAGAACTATCCGGAAGCAATCTCCAGCTATAAGCAACTAATATCTCAACTTGAATCAGATGGCATGACTTCTGATATTGAATATGCAAAGGGTATTCAGGCGCTCGCTTCAGCAGAAAAATTAAATGGAAACTTTGAGGAAAGTATTTCGGATTATCAACGATGCATCTCATTATTTGAAAATCTTGAAAAATATGATGAAGCCCGGAATGCCCGTAATTCCATGAAGCTTATTAATGCCCATGCCAAAAAAGAGTTGGTACCATACAGCGATGATGAAGGAGAAGATGAAAAAGCAAAGAAGATAAACGACGATAAACTCCGGGATATTATTAAATCGGAACTATTCATTCTTAATAGTTCAAAAGGAATAATGGGTAAAGTGTCCGATGCCAGGTCGCTCGCTACCATTGCCGGTTGCTATGCGGAACTCGAAGAATACGAGCCTGCCCTTAATTACTACGCAGACTATATTCGTGAAATACGCCCTGCACTTAGTGAGGATTTCATTCTTAAGTCTCCACGTGACCGTGAGTTGTCCTGGCAAAGAGATTTGGAGAATATCCAAAATCTTAAGGAATTGATTACTCTTATCCCACAGTCACCGACTCTATATGGTGCTATATCTAATTTGATTTTTGAGGGTGAGCTGATTTCAAAGGGTATTCTTCTTTCCTCCAACACAGAGTTTGAAAAGATTATTAAAAATTCCGGCTCTGATAAACTAAAAAAGGAATATGCTGATATCAAGAAAAATCTTGCAAAAATTGAAGACCTGAGGAATAGTGAAGTTGATATTTCTGATATCCTGAGACTTACAAGGGAGACCGATGCAATGCAAATCTCTTTGGCAGAAAAAAGTAAGCAGTATGCAGATTTCATGAACTTTCTCAAAATATCTGCATCCGATGTTCTCAACGCTCTTCAGGATGATGAGGCCGCAATCGAATTTGCTACCGTCAGAACATATGATATCTTAACAGGTGATATTCTCTTAGCAGTCTTGCTAAACAAAACTTTTCCAAACGGGATCGCTATCCCTATTGCCCCTGTAAAAATGATTACGGAACTCTCGGAAAAAGAAGATTTGTTTTCAAATGACAACTATGGGAAACTCATCTGGGAAACAATCTTGAACAATCTTCCCCATATCAGAAAAATATTCTTTGCCCCAACCGGTATTTTAAATAATATCGGTATTGAATACTTGTCTGTTGCAGGAAAACCGATTTCTGACCAAATGGATTTGGTACGTCTCTCCTCTACACGCGAATTAGCCAGGAAACATGACCCTGTTACATTAAAGGAGGCAACCCTCGTGGGAAACATTGACTACTATGGTGACAAAGAGTTGATAGATGTTTCTTCCAACCCGGTCATAGCATCTCTTCCGGAGGATAATATGGATTATGAATTCCCCGATCTTCCAAATTCCGCAGAAGAGATTTCTAAAATTGGGGAATTAATCACACGTCAGTCAAAACATTCTCCTTGTATTTTAAGTGAATGCCTTGCGACTAAAGAAAATTTCCTGAAAATCCAAAATTCTCCCGTAAACATACTACACGTTGCCACACATGGGAAGTATCTGGACAGCAATGGAACAGATTCTGATGCAATGCAACGCAGTTTCCTCGCAATGTCAGGAGCAAATATGTATCCTAAACTCTCTAAGAATCCATGTATCGTTTCTGCGGATGAGATTGCAGAGATGAATCTAAACAATTGTGGGTTAGTTGTTCTTTCCGCCTGCGAAAGTGGGCTTGGAAAATTAGGAAGTGATGGAGTATTCGGTCTTCAACGAGGTTTTAAAAATGCCGGCGTAAAAACGTTGCTTGTCAGCCTTAAGGAAGTATCTGACTATATCACCTCGAATTTTATGATAAGATTCTATTCCCATCTCACGGAAAAAGAGAATACTCCAATAAGCGAAGCTTTCAAATTGGCACAGTCCGATATTCGGAAAGAATTTCCCTCAGATGATACCTGGGCCTATTTTATTCTTATTGACCCCTGATTAAAAAACTGCGGTATATGATTTAGTTATTTCTTCCTTTTATCCGATTGATTCATAACATGCAACGCAAAAAAAGACCTAAGTGACAGATTTTGCATTTAAGTCTACTCTTTATCGTAAAAAAAGCTTATGAGAAACAACGAAGAATATAAACCTGAGCCGATAGACACTACCGGTGTCACCCTGCCGGAATCTTTGGAAAAATTAGCCGAACTAATGGCTAAGAATGTACATGAGGTCTGGGCGCAAAACCGTATTAAGGAAGGTTGGTCCTTTGGAGAAACAAGAGATGACCGGAAGCGGAAACATCCATGTCTCGTAGAATATGAAAAACTCCCTGAAAGTGAAAAGGATTATGACCGTGCCACATCCATCGAGACTCTTAAATTGATACTCAGCAATGGATTTAAGATTATCCCTCCTGAACAAGAATAAGAAAATATCATCCAAATGCTCTCCTCAAACTATAATTTCCTGATTCCGGAGCTTTTAAAATTCAATATTTTTGCTATATTTGCAGAAATATAATGAAGTGACTAAACTTATCTTTATGGCAAGATTAATGAAGATTGCCAAAAGACTTACATATCTTCATAAGATTTATTATACATAAATAAGTTTAGAAAACTTCTATATTAAGCAGACACCTGATTTAAGAGCCAACGCTATATTTTTTGAGAGACGACAAATTTCTTCATTGATACTTCCTTGTCTCCCTAAGATATATATAATTTGCTTAACATCATCCTATCTGAATTATTATCTAAAATACAAATATAACATCATGAGGGCAACTGAGTTTATCCATCCTGAAGATGCCGCGGCACTCCGTCAGCTGGAGGGAATCCCCGGCTTTCCTACTCTTGTCAAGAAATTCTACTCCTTAGGTATAGAGAAATTTAGATATGGCCTGAATATGGCATCCAATATCCGGCTCTCAGAAAATCAACTTCCGGAATTATACTCTCTTCTACCTCCTATTTGTGAGAAATTAGGTATTCCCGAACCGGAGTTCTACCTCGAAATGAATCCGATGCCTAATGCCTATACATTCGGTGATACGAAAATATTCATCACTGTCACTTCCGGATTGGTGGAGATGATGGATACAGATGAGCTTACCGCGGTCATAGGGCATGAATGTGGCCATATACTATGTCGCCATGTTCTCTATCACAACATGGCAATCATGCTCCTTAATGGCGCAGAGTCATTCGGACTGCCGGGAATATTTTCCGCTCCTATAAAATATGCACTTCTATATTGGATGCGTAAGAGCGAACTCACATGCGACCGTGCGGGAGCAATCGTGACCTCCCCGGAGGTTGTAGCACGCACCATGCTCCGTCTTGCCGGCGGCCCCAAATCCATAACCAAAGATGTCAACATGGATGAATGGGTGAAACAGGCCGATGAATATGAAAAGATTCGCACAGACGGAATGTGGAACAAGACTCTCCAGACCTTAGCGGTTATGGAAACCGACCATCCATTCTCCGCGGTGCGTGTTTCCGAAATTCTGAAATGGGGAAAATCACAGCAATATAAAAATATTCTCAATCATGCTGATGCAAAAGACGGGAAAATATGCCCCAAATGCCATAGGACAGTAGATCCCTCCTGGAAATTCTGTCTTAACTGCGGTACTAAACTGTAATTAATTAAAATCATAAATATGAACCGATTATTTGACGAAAACGGATATCTCAACATTTCTGAAATCGTAGAGAATCATCCATCTTATAAAACCATTATGGAAGATGGTATCGTAACAGACAGCGAACTCAAGGAGCAGTCAGAAAGAACCATCAAATCTCTCCGTCGTCTGCAGGATTTGTGCAATGAGGAACAGCAATCCGCAATTCTTGACGCGATCTCGGAAATGGGAGTACTCTTCACTACTTACAATACTTACCAGCTTCAGGAACTTACAAAAGATATCTAATCATGGGTGCATATAATACCAAAACTATTTTAGGGGCCGACCCTCAGCTAATACCTGCCATAGCCGAAAGAATTTCTCAGATATTTGCCGCCGACGGATATGAAGTGAAGCAAGATAATCTGTTGAACGGCGGTATTGACATCTCTGTCACAAAAGGTGGTATTTTCAAAGCCGTACTTGGTCTTAAAACAGCCCTCAAGATTACTCTGTCACCGGAGGGTAACAGAATACTTTTTGATGCCGGAATAGGAATCTTCGGACGTCAGATTATACCAACTATCATTTCAATGTTTTTTGCATGGCCCGTGCTTATAACCCAGATTTGGGGAAGTGTGGAACAATCAAAACTTGATGACCGGGCTCTCGCCGCTGCCAATGATGTGATTCGCGAGCATCAGATGGGAGGATATGGCACACCGACTCCTCCTCCATTCGGAACCCGACAGGGTAACAGCCGATTCTGCACTAACTGTGGCAACCCTATACCTGCAAATTCAAAATTCTGCCCCAATTGCGGCACTCCCCTTTCCTGATGGCAGACAATTATCTTGAACGTAAAATGGAGGACTTGCGAAACGGAAAACTTTCCGGCAGGTCCTCTGTCTTGCAACATACCGGTCAACGAAAAGGTGTCTGGCAATTATCCTTCCCCCCTCGCCGTGTACTTGTCACGGGAGGCTGTCACGGAATAGGACTGGCTGCAGTGAGGGAATTCCTTCGTCTCGGTTGCAAAGTAGCCGTGTTTGATATTGACAATGATGCAGGCAAATTACTTGCCTCAGAAAATGGAGTAAGATTTTATCAGCTCGACCTGGCAGACACCGACTCTCTTGAAAACGCCATATATGACCTCTTCAAAGCCTGGAGAGATATTGATATTATTGTTAATAACGCAGGCATTGGCAGATTCCACCCTCTGACTGAGTCTTCAACCGAGGAGTTTGACTATGTACAGGCGGTTAATATGCGGCCGGCATATATCATCTCCCGTCTTTGGGCTCTACATCGTCAGAAGTTTCCTATAATCTCTGACTACACCGGTAGAATGATAATTATATCTTCAACACGCCATTTGCAAAGTGAAGCCGGCACTGAAGCCTATTCTGCAAGTAAAGGTGCTCTGGCTTCCCTCACCCACTCGTTGATGATGTCACTCTCTGAATTTAAAATTACTGTCAATTGCATTTCCCCGGGATGGATTAATACGACCGATGAAACGCTTTCGGAGTCAGACAACCTTCAGCATCCTTCACGAAGAGTGGGAACACCGGAAGATATTGCAAGACTGGCAGTTTTTCTTGCCCTTCCCGATAATGACTTCATAAATGGTGCTGATATACCGGTAGATGGCGGCATGACCCGAAAAATGATTTATATGGAGTAATGAAATCGTCCTGACATATTTACTGACTAATAAAGCCTTCCAAGATATGTAAGTCTTTATTTCAATCTTCATTAATCTTACCATAAAATATGGTTAAGTCAACTTCAATACATCTTCTTGCTGATGCATGGTTCGATACTCAACATTCTTTCCGGGGCAGTGACCTGATAATTTTTACAAATGATTCGGGAAGACGAACATTGTAAAGATTCAGAGCCTCGGCAAACAGAGGAGCAATCTCCTCATCCTTAAATCCGGCTATCCCGCAACCTATGCGAGTCACATAAAAAGTATTCTGGTCACATTCTCTCGCTACCTCTATGAATTCATCAACATACGGCTTTATAGTCTCTATGCCCCCCTGCATCGTGGGAATTGCGTAAGACTGTCCCTGCAATCCTACTCCTTGCCCCATGACCGCTCCAAACTTACGATAAGCCGTGAGTGCCGCACCCCCGACATGATGTCCTGCCAAATTGCTTCCGAACACGAATATATCATCCTGCTCAAGATGGTCTATGTTATCCGGTGTATATTTCATTTCACTATATTTGCGTTCATTGTATATCACAAATTTAGTGATTTTATTTATTTTTGTAATTGATTACCCCTTAAATTTATTTTCAAACTCTGTAGATATGGCCGAACTTATTTGTCCGAAATGCGGAACTGCATTTAAGGTTAATGAAAGTGATTATGCAGCAATTGTGGCTCAGGTACGCTCCGCACTTTTCAATGAAGAGCTGGAGAATCGTGTCTCGGAGGTGAAACAACAGCTCAACGAACAATTCAAGGCTCGGGAAGAGAGCCTAAAGCTTAAAGCGGAAAACCGACAGGAAGCCCTCCTGAACCAAAAAGAGCATGATATTGCCGTCCTGCGTCAGGAACTGGTAAGACTAAACTCTATTGTTGAAAATAATGAGACTCTGAAAAAATCGGAACTCGAAAGGCTTGAAGCTAAAAAACATGAGGAATTCCAGAAATCTCTTGCTGAAAAAGATAAGGAAATCGCAGAGTTAAAATCAAATATCACCGGTCTGGAAAACACTCATAAATTAAAAATTCTTGAAGAACGAAATCAAGGGAATGTCGAACTTCAAAAGAAGGAACAGGAGATTATAAAACTTAGGGCCGACATAAATTCTGCCAGACTCATGGCGGAAAACAGGGAAAATCAACTCCGCGAACAACATCAGCTTCAACTTCGTGACAAAGAAGACGAAATAAACCGTCTCAAAGACTTCAAGCTACGTCTATCCACAAAAATGGTAGGAGAAACCTTGGAACAGCATTGTTCTATCCTCTTTGCCCAGGCTCAGAGCATGGGACAATTTCCCGACGCATATTTCGACAAGGATAACAATGTTGTGGAACATTCAAAGGGTGACTTTATTTTCCGTGATTATGTGGATGGTGAGGAATATGTCTCCATAATGTTTGAAATGAAAAATGAGATGGAGACCACAGCAACCAAACATCGTAACGATGATTTTCTTGATAAACTTGATAAGGATCGCACCCGCAAAGGATGTGAATACGCTGTCCTTGTCTCTATGCTTGAACAGGGCAATGAACTCTATGATGCAGGGATTGTAGATAAGAGCTATCGCTATCCGAAGATGCTGGTGATCCGTCCTCAGTTTTTTATCCCTGTGCTACGTCTCATATCAGAAGCTGCAAAGAAAGGATATCATGACAGATATGCACTGCAACAAGAACTTAATGCGGCAAGATCACAGTCGTTGGATTTCTCCAGATTTGAAGATAAACTCAACCGATTCCGCACATCTTTCAGCAACAATGTTACTGCTGCTCATAAAAAGTTCTTAGCAGCAACAGAGGGAATTGATAAAACTATCGAAGCTCTCGAAAAACAGATAAAAGCCCTGCGCTCTATTAAAGCCAATTTTGAACTATCCGAACAGAAATTATTGAAAGCTAACGAATTGGCAGAAGAAGATCTAACCATCAAGAAACTGACCTACGGGAATCCCACAATCCGCAAAATGATAGAAGAAGCCGGGGAATAATCAATACCTGAATCCTTATAATCCTCACCTCTCCTTAACTGAAATTATGTCATACATGATGCATTATCATGTATTGCCTTATCGTCTCTCTGATATTTTTTTCTGCCACCTCTTTTTTCATCCCCTCATCACGACTCGTTCCTGAAGGGAGAGTGGGAAGAATATCTTCAAAACCTACCTCTTTCATCTTTTCTATTATCCCCTCCTCCATCACTCCACAAATTCCCAACACAGGCACTCCTTCTCTTTTAGCTCTTTTCATCACACCCATCGGTGCTTTGCCGCATAAAGTCTGGGCGTCAATCCTCCCCTCCCCGGTGATTACCAAATCCGCGTTCTCCATCATTTTTCCAAAATCTCCTATCTCCAGAATCTCTTCTATTCCCGGCATTATCCTTCCCCTCAGGAGTGTATGAATGGCGAATCCCAATCCTCCTGCAGCACCTGCTCCGGGAACATTACGCTCATCTCTCCCTATTGTGGCGGCTATTACATCAGCATAATTCTCCATCCCTTTGTCCAATTCCTCAAGCATCTCATCAGTACCCCCTTTTTGCTTACCATATACTTTACTTCCACCCTGCTCACCGGTGAGAGGATTATCTACGTCACACATCACAATTATTTCCACCTCCCTCAGTCTCACATCCAGACCAGATAAATCTATTTGTGACACTTTCCTCAAATCCATCCCACGTCCGGGTAACTCCACTCCGGCCGGCGTAAGAAATCTCACTCCAAGTGCCCTCAACATCCCCATGCCTCCATCATTGGTCGCACTCCCTCCCAAACCTATATATATCCGTCTGCATCCCTGCCCCAAAGCATATCCAAGCAGCTCCCCCACACCGTAAGAAGTAGTAATCTCCGGATTCCTCTCGTTCTCCTCCAATAACGTTAATCCGCAAGCCTGAGCTGTCTCTATCAGCGCTTCCGAGTCTCTTATGCAAAAAACACCTTCCCGCGGACGCCCAAGGGAATCTGTAATTCTGACCCCCAATCTTTCCCAGCAACCACAGGCTGCCACAGCTGCCAATGTTCCTTCTCCCCCGTCGGCAACAGACAATTTACATACCTCAACCTCAGGCAATACATCCCTTATCCCTTTCTCTACAGCTTCCGCAACCTCCAAAGATGTCAGAGAACCCTTGAAGGAATCTACAGCTAAAACTATTTTCTTAACACCTCTCATGCCTCAAAGATAATAAAAAATGGGAAACAATGTCCTGACAATGTCTCCCATCTTTGATTTGATTAAGCAAGATTACAGATGAACCTTACGTCCATTGATGATATATATTCCTTTCGGAAGTAATCGCAGATTAACATCTCTAAGGGTACCTATTCTTATTCCATGAAGATTGAATATCTCTTCCTCGGCATCCCGTTTACCGATTCCGGCACAATTCAAACCGCTCATGGAATGAGAGAAATCATTTTCGGCATATACCTCCAATTCCCGAATACTCGTACCATATTGTGTAGAACGCTTCTCTCCTGTGACTCTAACATATCTTGCATAGGTTTTGACCGGGATATCATAGAGATCAAGACGACAACCATCACCTGTTTTCTCTCCATTCCAAGCCTTGCGACTAAAGATAGATGACCATGTGTTGCCATCTTCCGATCCTTCCACACTGTAGTCTGTGGCATAAGCCGTTTCATCCCAGAATATGCGAATCTGTGTCAGACTGTAGCTATTGCCCAAATCTACCGTGATTTGTTCGTCATCGTTAAACTTACTTCCCCAGCGGGTAGACTTGTCGCCATCCAAGGCCTTGGGTCCATCAAGTGAGGCATTTTCATAAGAGGTCACGGTGACATCCTTTCCAAGTGCTATGTTCTTCCCTGTAATATCCAGATACGAGAGGAAATACTCACTTACTTCCGACATATTTCCATATACGTCAACAAACTCTGCCGCAACTTCATATCTTTGTTCGTGCATCAGATTGTCAAACTCAATTCTCACTTTCTCCCCCGATTTTGACACAGCGCTGCGACTGTCAACGTCTCTACCGCTCTCATTTCTGAGAATTATGTTGGTGAATACATATCCGCTACCATCAGCCGGCGAACACTCCACCGTAACTTTTCCATTACCAGGGGAAACCAAAATCTCACCGCTCGCCGGTGGTTCATGGTCCACGTCAGAATCAAATCGCGCCTTACCATAGACCTCGATTTCATAAAGGCTGTTACCATACGCCGTAGCGCGCCTGTTGCAGTTTAGCCTTACCCAATTTGCGGGGGCAGCAGGAAGTGACACGGTTTCAGTTCCTCCCTTACCTTTCTCATTCCGGGCAACAGTCCACCATTTGTCACCTTCAATGGAGATTTGAACATCATAATCGGAAGCGTATGCACCTTCCCAGTTCAGCACAATCCGGTCAAGAATATAGGTCTTCTGCAAGTCTATCTTTATCCACTGCTTATCCTTCTGAGGACTCTCCCAACGGGTCTGCATATTTCCATCATTTACTGCAGACGCCACATTGGCTCCATAGGAAGCTGAAGATACCGCCGGCTTTCCTAAGGCCAGATTTGCCTCTGTAAGGTCTACAACCTTGACTATCGCAAGTCCGATTCCATCATTGATGGAAATCTTAAAGGTTCCTTTACGGGTCGCCTTAAATCTTCCGCTTTGAACATCGTAGAACGCTACTTCGGTTCCTACTTCCTCATTAGCATAAATGTCCGATATCCTGACATTCAATTCCATATCCTCAATCGGGTAATTACCACCGAATTGATTCTGTCCGGAAAGCACCAGTTCAGCTTCCTCCCCTTCAATTGCCGTTAATGTTGACGGACTGAAGGCTAATGAATTCAAATGTATCCCTTCATTCACAAATACATTCATCACTCCCGAGAGCCCGGAGTGTGTGGTGGCTGTAATTTTCATAAGACCTTCCTCACGCGGTATAAAATCATTGCCACGAAATTCTGCAGTCTTATCCGCCTTCCATTCAACCTGTACTTCCGAACCGACACCCTTTCGTGTATAAGCCATCGGACTCAGAGTTACTTTCTCTCCTTCATCCATAACTTCCGGGAGAGCAAAGTCTATTCCTATCGGGACATTGTCAGCAGTAGAAAGCGGCAGACCCCTGAGAGTCATTTCATAGATAGAATATCCATAAACGCTCCCTCGCTTAAGCCCCTTCATCCTTACATACCTTCCCTTTGCATCCAAGGTGGTTTCTACGAGTCCGGCATGACTATTGCCACGAACTTCAGCCACTGTCTGCCATGATGATTCCAAAGGCACTCTGATACTCTTCTTAGCTCCTGCATACACCCCTTCGTATGTTGTCATCTCCACGCCATCTGGAGCAACCTGCAAATCATAATCTGATGCGTAAGCGGCCTCCCATAATATTGCAGCATTGCTGAGATAGGTATCTTCTCCCAGATCTATGAATATCCATTCATTCTCTGTGTGTGCGCTACCCCAACGGGTACTTGCAGAGCCATCATTCACACTCTCTGTCTTCGATCCTACATTCTCTTCACTTGAGGAATATGCCCGACCTTTCAATGAAACTTCCGGCAATAAAGGCAACAATACAAGGTCGGTCTGTGTGCAGATCTCTTCTCCGCGCTCCTTCACCATTCCCTGCAGAATATAACGTCCGGGAATATCCGGCGTCAGCGATGTCTTGTCACGGACTTCAAAGTCCGGACTTGTTAGACTCCATACAACATCGTTTCTTACAGCCGCATTTCCATAGTTATCAGCAATATGCAACTCCGGGGTGAAGGTCGAACCCTTCTCCAGATATTCCGGCACACCCTTAATCACAGCAGTATTGATTTTCGGAAAATCATTTACAAGTATCGTGAGGTCCGCGCTCAGTTTGCCTGCAGAAATATTGATTATCACCTCTTCTCCTTTGGGAGCATTCTTGCTTATCTTTATCGTGCCGTCCCCGTCAACTGTCAACAATGAAACATCTTTGACAACAAAGTTAACCGGATCCGAACCTTCATACGAGGCTCCATACTGGTCCAAAACCTTAACATTCAGCTTCCCCTCAAAACCGGGAGGCAGGATTTTACCATCTTCGGATTCCACCAGAAGTTTTGCCGGAACAGCCTCATCGGTAAATGCCGTCAGTTTACGGGCGGGGGCCTTCACAGTCCTTACTATTGCACCGTGATTGTAGAAATTCACTGTCCTATCCTTATCCTCATGATTATAAACCATATAAGTATATGAACCGTTCTTATGGTATGCCGATGCAGTAGGAATGTCCGCATGAATTGAGAAGTCAATATCTCCGTATGTCAGATGATGATGAATGAGATAATAGGAGATATGACCGGTAGACACCGCAGTCGCAATATGCCTGTTTTCTCTCAAGGCTCTTCCAAAAACCTCTGCCGCCTCCTGCGGACGGGAACGTTGCATATATGCAAGCGTCACATTCCCCCAGTCATTATCGGCGAGGGGCTGTATTTCTCCCCCATTGTCTGAATTAAATGTAGGATCAAACCACTTGTGTGAGAAGGTGCTGTTTGCTCCGTTCATCATGTCGGTGTAAGCCCAATCAACGAAATCACTATCCCAGGAAAGATAGTCAAGAGCGGGAGATACAGGCATCCACTGAATACCATGCATATAAAGCGGGTCACCCCCAAACCATGTCCACCATCCTATCCCTTTACCGGTAATATTGGAATTATAGGCATACTTATATTGAGAAAAGTCATAATTTCCCTTTCTCTCACCTTTCCCGTTCCAGGCAAGGCGTCCTCCTTCATTCGCCGGACGAGGCGAGTCTACGTCAAACCAGTATTCACGAGTAGCACGCGCCTCGGTGCACCATCCCCAGATACCCGCATCACGCATCTCTTTGTCGCCCAACGCTACACCTAAAAGATACATGCCGCCCCACGACTGCATTGCTTCCGAAGTCGATTCCTGTCCGTTGCCGTTATCATTCCCTGCATCGCCCAATCCGCCGGCCCATGAATGTCCACACCAAGGGTCGAGAGTCCTGAGGAATGGGAAACGGGTATCTCTCCTGTCATAGTTGGCATAATCCTTAGCTATCAGCTTCAGGAGTTCGCCATAGTTCCCGGCAAACTCAGGATCTTCCATACAGAGGAGAGCAGCGGCGTAAGTGAAATACCCGTAATGGAAATGGTGGTCGTTGAAAGCATCCGAGTCGTAAGAGACATTAAAACCTAACATAGCTCCCCATCGGGGATAATAACTAAAAAACATTGAGTCCTCTCCGGGTGTATATGTCAGCCAGTTTACAAGAGCGGCTCTCAATTTCTTTTTTGACAACTCATATAGCTCTGTATTAGAAGCCTCTTTTGCAAATGTCATATTTAAAGCCATCTGCACCAATCCTTTACCACCCCAATAAGTATCACCACCAAATCCGCCGCCATTGGCATACCTCTGCATGAGAGACGTCATAATCTCTGAACTGAACCCATCGGGTGTCTCCTTGGATTCCGCCGGGAAAGCGTATGACGGCATCATCCCGCTAAACTGATAATCAAAGCTGAATTTTCCGGAGTCTGCCGTGAACATCTTCATCTCTCCCCGCGGAGTCATATAAGAAATTCCATTTGAAAGTACTATAGGAGTCGAAGTGTATTTATAAGTATGAGGCAACATTCCAAGCATCACCGGAGATTTAAAGCCATCGTTCCGGCGAAGACTACGAGAATCAATTGTCCATTCCGTATAGACCTTACCGCTCTTCTCATCATATCGCCATTCAACCTTGCTGTCTCTTACAACCCCCTCTGCATACGGAGCATATTCCTCAAGATCTGATTCCTTAGTCAGCAATGCAACTACCAACCAGTCAGCATCTTCAATGACATAATCTCTCTCTTTCTCTTTCAGGAATCGTCCTGATGGGAAATAAAGACCATACAAATCCTCTCCAATGGCAACTCCGCATCTGCCAAGGTAATCACTCTTTCCGAAAAAACGGGGTTCCTCTCCCCCCTGACTAATGAAAGAGAGCTGAGGAATTAACGAAGAAAATTCAAACCATGTAAAAGGGATTCCATGGGCGGCAGTGACTGTAAGCTCCCTATCACCATCTCCTTTGTGGGGCATTCGAAATGACACATCCAGGTCGTGCCAATTCTTTGCAATAGTTGCAGATGGAGAAAATGATGGGGCAGATACCTTTATCGAGCTTCTGCTCTTTATCTCTTTACCTTCATCAGCCCAATATGATGGATAGCAAACTTCAACACCATAATCACCGGTGCGCAGCATCGCAGGATAACTCCATATCGAACCTGAGTAACGATTGTTGATAATGTCGGTCCACCAATCATTGGTGGGGATTGGGGTATTCTCTTTTTCATCAACGAAAATCTCACGCGACATCATATAGCCGGCCTGATATCCTCCATGTTTATCCGTTTTGCTTTTATAGGCAGGAGGTGTGGAGGCATATGTGGCCTTTCCTAATTGCACCACACTCTGTGCTGATACCAAGGCAGGACTCCATAACATCAGAAGTCCTAATAAAAAATTCTTTCTCATATATCTGATTCGCAAATAATGGGGGAGAGGATTATTTGGAGAAATGCCGCGACTTTTTGAGGCCGCGGCATTCATATCATTATCATTCGGATTTATATCCGATGACTCAACAAGCTGCTACGCTATTATTTCACGAGAACTTTTGTAGCCTTGTTACCCTGAACACGGATATAAAGCCCATTCTGAGGATTAGCAACCTTCACACCCTGGAGATTGAAGTATTCAACATTTGTATCAGCAGTGACAATTTCAGTAACACTTACTGAATCAGTATTGATTGACAGACCCTGCCAGCCCTGTGCAGCTCCAGGATATTGAATCTGTTCAAGTTTAGTGCCATCTGTGAGAGTCACATCCATCTTAACCCAGATATCGTTGACTACATCCGGCTTCAAACCTGTAAGAGCGATAGTGCCTTCGTTAGCAGTAACATTGTCAATGCGACCGACTTCAACATCTCCATTTCCAAAGACGTTTGTCACAACAAACATGCTTACATTTGAAGTCTTTGACAGATCACCGGTGATGGTGTAATCAACCGTTCCTGATGTCTTGGTAACAGGCTGAGGATTGCTGCAAGTCAGTGTGAAGGTAGGAACATCAGCGGGAAGAGGATTAGCCTTGAACACAACGCCTGTATCGTTACCGGTAGCATTGAAAGCTGTTCCACTCGGGAGTGTAACGCGAGCCTTTACCCAGTATGTTACCTGACCACCTGCCGGAACGGGAACTGTGATTGTGCCTTCCTTTTCTGTTGATTCTCCCTGAGTCACATTACCCGGAGCATCAATCCAAACCCGGTAGGTTGCATCTTCGGGAACATTTTCTGTTGTGATCTTATACACGAAATTTGCTGAAGCATCCCCTGGCACCACTTCCCAGGTAAACACTGCCTGCGGTGTATCTTCCGGAACCACAACCTTAGTATAGTTGAATGTAAACGGAGCGTATTCTATCTCTGTAGCCTCGCCTCCTTCGGCAGGAGTAAGAGTAAGGGTGAGACGCACCTCTACATCTCCGTTCTTCGGAAGAACGCCCAAGCCGATATAAGTGTGGAAGGTCTTGTCGTTGCCGATTGTTCCATTGTTTGTGCCTTCTTTGATAATTGTCCCGTCGGTGTATTCGTAAGTCCAATTGATAGAGCCCTTGGTACCTACACCGAAATTGTCATTGCCGGAAACATTTACACGCATGTTGGGATAAAGCTGGTTAAGATCGGCTGCGGTAATATTATCCTTAAAATCGTTCCAATAACTGATTGTAACACCATCTTTTTCCAATGTTGTCTGATCTTTGGTTACTGCGAATGCAGGAGAGGCAGCCATGACCATAAGACCACATGCTACCAAAGAAGTAAAGTTCTTCATTTTGTTAAATTTTTAGTTAATAAAATCTGATTGCATTGCTGATAAAAAAAAGTTATTTTTCAGTTTCTTATCACAAGCCATTTTCAGATGACAAAAGTAAATATTATTTAATAAAATACCAAAAGAAATCTTAAATTATTTTAATAATTCATCTTATTTTTTTGCATTCTCCACTATTTCCTGATTTTGTAGCATTTTGTTGAGCTTGCCATATTCCGCTTAAATATCCCTCACATTTCTTTTATCCCTACCCCGCACTCAGATTCCCTTTGCAGCTTTTTTTCTATTGTCCGACTATTACGGTTTTTGTAATTTTGTCATATTATTCTACCCGAACTATGTTAAGCCTGCGAAATTTAAAGTCTATAATATTCCCCCCGGGGAAAACTTTTTCTGTGGGAGCCGCTCTATTTTGGAATCTCCTGCTTTTATTTCTTATTTATACTCTGTGCAGAATCGAATTCCTGCTTGAAAACCGCCATCTGTTTTCTCAGGCATTTGCCGACAACAGAATCCTGCAACTTCTGTCAGCCGGGATTCGCTTTGACACTCCCGGGATATTTTATTCAAACCTCCCATATATTTTTCTCCTTCTCCTTCCTCTCCTCCCTAAGGAACGACCAGGATTTTATTCTTTCTGCAAATGGCTGTTCTGCATTGTCAACTCCATTGCAGTAATTGCCAACATTGCCGACTCCATATACTTCCCCTTCACTCTCCGACGCACCACCTGTGACGTGGCGGCAGAATTCAGCAATGAAGGCAATATTCTTAAGATTATTCTTTCAGAGACTGTAACGCATTGGTATCTTGGAATCTTTGCCATCCTCCTTATAATTTGCCTAATCAAGGGCTACGTCTCTCCTTCCCCGGTAAAGCTGAACTCCGGATATCGTCATCCCCGACTCGCATATTATCTCTCTATGACCGGACAATTCATCATAGTTGCTCTCTTCTCCATCGGTGCTGTACGTGGCGGATGGTTTCGCAATTGGCATCTTTATCTGATTGCCGTCATTCTTGCTTATTCAGCCTGGCTTCTCCGTTCCAATAAAAAATTATCAATCCCTCTCTACGTCCTCACCCTCTTCCTATTAATCATAGCACCTCTCAAAGGGGTATTCCATCGCGATATCCGACCCATAGCCCTTTCCAATGCGGCAAGCTTTACCCGACATCCGGGTGAGATAGCACTCGTCCTTAACACTCCCTTCTCTATTATTCGCACGGTTAACGCCACTCCTTTTCATAATCCGGGATTCTTCTCTGATAATGCTGAACTTGAGAAAGTCTATTCTCCGGTTCACACACCCTCTTCACTCACCCCTGTATCCAACAAAAACATTGTTGTCATTATTATTGAAAGTTTCGGACGGGAATATATTGGTTCGCTCAACAAGGATATGCTGGGAAGTGATTATGAAGGATTCACACCGTTCACCGACTCGCTGGTTAACAAAAGCGCCGTATGGGAACATTCTTTTTGCAACGGCCGTAAGAGTATTGACGGTATGCCCTCAATCCTCGCCGGCATACCGATGTTTGTCAAACCATTCATTCTTACACCCGCGGCATTTAATAAAATCGAGGGATTGCCGGCAATTCTCCGGAAACAGGGATACTCCACTGCATTTTTCCATGGTGCACGCACAGGGAGCATGGGGTTTGACGGATTTGCAAGATCGGTTGGTTTCAGCAATTATTATGGTAAAGAGGATTTCAATAATGATTCCCGTTTCAATGGCGACAAAGATTTTGACGGATACTGGGCAATTTGGGATGAACCATTCCTTCAATATTATGCTATGAAAATGAATGAAATGCCTCAACCCTTCATGACGGCAGTCTTCACAGCTTCAAGCCATCATCCGTTTAATATACCCGACAAATACAATAAGAGTTTCACGGAGGGTGAGCTTCCGATACATAAATGTATCCGCTATACTGACCACGCTCTGAAAAAATTCTTTGAGACTGCTTCTCAACAACCCTGGTTTGAGAACACTATCTTTGTCATCACCAGCGACCATACGAATCAAAGCAATCACCCTGAATATATGAGCGATATCGGGGGATTCCGCGCACCCGTGATTTTTTACGATCCCTCGGGTTCTATCCCTACCGGGATGCTGAAGGGGGTGGCTCAACAAACCGACATCATGCCAACGGTACTCAATATTCTCGGGTCTAAGAAACCATTCGTAGCCTTCGGAAATGACCTTTTCTCCACTCCTGCCGAAGAGCGTTGGGCTGTGAATCAGACTAACGGAATATATCAGTTTGTGGCCGATAAGCATGTCCTTCAGTTTGACGGTAAGAAAAGTGTCGGACTTTTCAGTATTGACGACTACACTATGCAGTGCAACATCTTTTCCCGAAACCCGGCACTTGCCGCCAAAATGGAACGAAAACTCAAAGGTATCATTCAGCAATATATGGTCCGGATGATTTCAGACCGCCTTACACCCTCCGGGTCTCAATCAAAAAATTCATCCAACCATCAATAAAATCCCTGCTAAATAAATTCAAGCTATAGACAATATCCCGGGATAGAAAAAGCAATAACCTAAAATCAGAATAAGATACGACATCATCTAAACATATTAGTAAAAAATTTTTGACTATTGCATTTAAACTGCATATAAACATTTAAACTGCATATAAATAGGAGGATGTTCTTAAGCGAACACCCTCCTGGTTTATATCTGTTTACCTGTTACAGGTAATATCGACTGTCTGGTTAGTCCTCGAGCTTGTGGATTACGAGACCTGAGCGAAGCTTCGGCTCAAACCATGTAGTCTTGGGAGGCATGATATTGCCGGTATCGGCAATATTTATAAGCTGATCCATTGTCACAGGGTAGAGGGCGAGAGCCATCTTCATTTCTCCAGAATCTACACGACGCTTAAGTTCGCCAAGTCCACGGATACCGCCTACGAAATCAATACGTTTATCGCTTCGGAGGTCTGTAATGCCAAGGATGTCACGAAGAATCAGGTCACTTGATACAGTCACGTCAAGAACTCCGATGGGATCCTTGTCATCATAGGTTCCTTCCTTAGCTGTGAGAGAATACCATTTCCCTCCGAGGTAAAGAGCGAAGTTGTGGAGGGCGGCGGGAGTGTAGATTTCCTCACCCTTCTCTTCTACAATGAAGTTTTCAGCGAGCTTGGCGAGGAATTCCTCTTCTGTCAGACCGTTAAGGTCGCGCACCACACGGTTGTAGTCAATAATCTTAAGGTGAGACGCGGGGAAAGCAACTGCGAGGAAGTAGTTATATTCCTCATCGCCGCGATGGTTAGGATTATTTTTAGCCTTTTCAGCACCCACGAGAGCAGCTGCTGCAGAACGATGGTGGCCATCAGCGATATAGAGGTTCGGAATCTTTTCAAATTCCTCAGTGATAGTCTTAATCATCTCAGGGTCCTCAATCACCCAGAGAGTATGGCCGAAACCGTCGGGAGCTACGAAATCATATTCAGGTTCGTTCTTGATAACGGTGCGAATCATGTTTTCAAGAGCCTCATTGTCGGGGAACGCGAAGAATACCGGTTCGATGTTGGCATTGTTGACACGCACATGCTTCATACGGTCTTCTTCCTTGTCACGACGAGTGAGCTCATGTTTCTTGATGCGACCTTCCATATAGTCGTCAACCCAGGCTGCAACTACGAAGCCATACTGAGTGCGGCCGTCCATAGTCTGTGCATAGATGTAATATTTCTCTTCATCATCCTGCACGAGCCATCCCTCTTTCTGGAATTTTTTGAAATTCTCAACGGCCTTTTCATAGACCTTGGGGTCATGCTCGTCAAAACCGGGTTCGAAATCAATCTCAGGCTTGATGATATGATAAAGAGATTTTTCATTTCCCTCAGCCTCTTTACGAGCTTCTTCTGAGTTGAGCACGTCATAGGGACGTGACACTACTTCTTCAACTAATCCCTTTGGGGGACGCACACCTTTGAAGGGCTTAACTTTTGCCATGGTAATTATATGATTATTATAGGTTAGTATTATCAGTCTGCTCCGTCATCCCTTTTCTGCAATCTTTGCAGAGCCCGTAAATGCTCGCCGTGAAAAAAGATGGCCGGAAGTCATCCGGAATTATCTCTCTTGAAAGTGTCTCTAAAGCCGGAGCCTCTATCTCATCTACCCTGCCGCATTGCATACAGACAAGATGAAGGTGTGAACTCAACACCATCTCATAGCACACGCTGCGCGTGCCTAAATTTAGCCTGTTGACCAATCCGCACTCACAGAGTATATCAAGAACATGATAGACTGTGGCACGGCTCACATGAAAGCCGTCTTCTTCCATCATGGCGTGAAGATCGTTGCCACTGAAATGTCCGCTGAAACTCATAGCCCGGCGCAATACGGCAAATCGCTCGGGAGTCTTCCGCATATTGCGGCTCTCGAGATAGCGGATAAACCGCTCCATTATCCTTTTGCCGACATCCTCGCCGGTGTGAGGGGTGTTCACTTCCTATGCTTTTTCGGCAAAATTAATCCTCTGCGATGAATATTCCAAATCTTTTTTAGCTTTCCTCTACACCTCGTCTCATTTATCTACGAACCATTCCGTCGAAATTTGTGTTTTATTTACGAAACCCCGCTTATGATTAAAGGGGGATAGTTATTTTTTATTAATCCGGGGAACTCCGATGGAATCCCCAAAATACATTTAAGGCTATGAAAAAATATCGTTGTGAAGTTTGTGATTGGATTTATGACCCTGCAGTTGGTGATCCTGATGGCGGAATCGCTCCCGGAACTGCATTTGAAGATATACCCGCAGATTGGGTTTGCCCCGTTTGCGGTGTAGGGAAAGAAGACTTTGTAGAAGAGCCTGAAACTCCCGAAGTATAAGTCCCGGGGTTGGAAACCCCTACTTAGGCGTCCGCCTCATACACACATTTTCAATTTGTCGCTTAGCAAAAATTTCCGTATATTTGCGGAGTCTTGCCGGCGACTTTTTTTATCCCCCTCTCTTCCCCCGGCCTGACATCATTACCTTAGCACCCATACCATGCAAACATCAAATATAACTTCCGGTAACGGAGGTAAAGAACGACTGAAAATTTTCGGACATCTCGGTGCATTCCTCACTGTCGCCGCCTGGGGCTCCTCCTTTATTGCTACCAAAGTGCTGATGGAGGATGGTGGATTCACTCCTGTTGAAGTTTTTCTCTATCGCTTCACTTTGGCTTATCTTATCCTCCTTATCTTTACCTTCAAACATATACGCTCAAATAATTGGCGTGATGAATTCCAATTCCTCATCTGCGGCATCTGTTCCGGCTCTTTATATTTCATAACTGAAAACTATGCATTGCAATACACTACTGCCGGAAATGTCTCCCTTCTCTCTGCCCTCTCCCCTATTTTCACTACATTACTGATGGCATTAGTGTTTCGTGCAAGAATTCCCAATGGTGTTATCATAGGCTCAGTCGTGGCAGCAGTGGGTGCCGGATGCGTCGTCATGAGCCATGGGGAAGAGTTATCTTTCAACCCTCTGGGAGACCTTCTCGCACTATCCTCAGCTCTCAGCTGGGCTGTTTATGCCATACTCGTCAAAAGACTGACACCCCACTACTCCACTTTCTTTGTGACGCGGAAACTTTTCTTCTACGGGGTCATTACCGCTCTTCCTCTATTGCTGATTCAGAAAGAGCCCTACCACCTGTACGAACTCTTTGACATCTCCAACCCCACATATCTTCTGAATTTCCTCTTCCTCGCGCTCATATGCTCGCTGACAGCTTATATCCTGTGGAACGAGTCAATGAAGATTCTGGGACCTGTCACCACCAACAACTATATCTACATGCAGCCATTGGCCACAATGGTCATCGCTTATTTCCTTCTCAGTGAGAAAATATACCTGCTTGGATATATCGGCTGTGCATTGGTAATCGGGGGGCTGATTATTGCTGACAAACTGGATTTCAACAAACTCCGGAAGAAGTAAAAACCCGAATATAGAATAACTTTCTAACAAAAGCGTTAAAGCTTGTATTTGTTGGAATATCTTGATG